>CAZVHW010000083.1:7801-17895 GCA_964626835.1 uncultured Enterobacterales bacterium | reverse complement strand
CTGGGGAAGCATCCAGGACGCGATCGACGACGCCGCGGACGGGGATGTCGTCACCGTGGGCCCCGGCACGTACAGCGAGTCTCTAAACCTGGGTGGCGCGGAGATCACCATCCAGGCATCGGGGAGCACCTCGCGCACCATCTTGGCCGCGCCGAGCACGGATCCCGCCATCACCGTGGACCAGGGGGAGAGCTCCGTCACGATCGAAGGACTCACGATCGAAACCTCGGGTGGCCGGGCCATCTATCTGGTCGACTCCAGCCCGAGCTTCATCGACATCGTCATCGACAGCGGGGGCGCGAGCGCCAGTGGCCAGGGTGGCGCGGTCTACGTCTCCGGCGGCTCTCCCAGCTTCGAGGAGCTGGAGCTCATCGACAACCGCGCGGCCTACGGAGGCGACTTCTACGCCACCGACCACGCGGACGTGCTGATCAGCGACAGCACCATCGAAGGCTCGGAGGCCACCTACGGCGGCAGCTTCTACGTAACGAACGCCGATGTCACCCTTGTCAACGTCACCGCCGAGGACACCCGCTCCACCAACTCCGGAGGCTTCGCCTTTCTGGACAACGCCGGCTGGTACGCGACGGACCTGGAGATCACCGACCCCAGTGGCGACACCTGCATGGGTGCGGGCCTGTTCGTTTGGGACCACAGCCTGGTGGAATGGAGCGGTGGTGGCATCGACGGCGCGATCGCCGACGAGTACCTGGCCGGCTACACGGGCGGCGCCATCCACGTGCAAGGTTCGTCGAGCTTCACGGCTTCCAACCTGTTCTTCGAAGACAACACCGCCTACGCTGGCGGTGCGATGGAGGTACGAGACAGCTCCACCGCCGAGCTGACCGATTGCAGCTTCGAAAACAACACCGCGGCCACGCGCGGCGGCGCGCTGCGGGCATACGACAGCGCCGAGGTCATCTGCGACGGATGCGTCTTCGACGGCAACATCGCGGAAGAGGGCGGCGCGGTGGACGTCAGCGTGGACGCCAGCTTCGCGGACATCGACGGCTCGTACGAAGACAACACCGCCAGCGATGGCGATGGGGGAGCCATTCGCGTAGCGGACCAAGCGGAGATCGCCATCGACGGCACCAACTTCGAGGGCAACCAAGCCTCCGAGTCCGGCGGCGCGCTCGCCGTGGAGGATCCCGGCGACGAAGACCTGGTCCTTTCGAACGCATCCTTCACCAGCAACTCGGCCGACACGGGCGACGGAGGTGCCATCGCCTCGAGCACGAACACGAACCTGATGCTGGACACGTGCAGCTTCGACCTCAACGACGCCGCCCTGGGCTGGGGTGGCGCGGTAGCGTTCGATCCGGGAACCTCCGGATACGCGCTCGAGGTCCAGGACTCGAGCTTCGAGGAGAACACCGCCGACGACGGCGGTGGCGCGATCTGGGCGGAGGAAGCCAGCGAGGTGACCGTCCTGGACTCCGCATTCCTGCGGAACGCAGCGGGGGACGGTGGGGCGGTACACCTGGACAGCAACGAGGAGGTGCTGTTCCGACGCAACCTGTTCCACGAAAACAGCGCGGCTGACAGCGGCGGTGCCTGGTACGAGACCGCCACGGCACTGAGTAGCGAGGTGACCAACTGCTTCTTTACGGAAAACCTCGCGGTCTTCGGCGCCGCGGTCGCGCTGGTCGACCAAGACTTGCAGCAAGAAGCGGTCAACAACAACTTCGCGGGCAACGATGCCTCGGACTCGGGCGCCCACCTGTACCTGTCGGCCGCCACGGTGTCCTTCGTCAACAACATCGCCATCCTCGCGGTTGATGGCGGTGGTCAGTACGCAGCGGACAGTGACTCGGCCTCGGCGAGCGACTTCTACTACGCCGATGTCTGGTCCAACTCTGGAGGCGACTACGTCGGCACGCTGAGCGATCCGGTGGGCAGCTCGGGGAACATCTCCGAAGACCCCGAGCTCGAGGCCTACACCCAGGACGGCGACGAGAGCAACGACGATCACCACCTCCTGCTGACCAGCCCCTGCCTGGACGCCGGGGATCCCAGCATCGTCGACGTCGACGGCACGACCTCCGACATCGGTGTATACGGCGGCCCCCACGCAGACGGGTCGGACGCCGATGGTGACGGGTACTGGGACATCACCGACTGCGACGACACGGACAGCAGCATCCACCCCGGCGCAGAGGAGACTCCCTACGACGGCATCGACCAGGACTGCGACGGCGAGGATCTCATCGACGTGGACGGTGACGGCTGGGAGGCCCCCGATGTCGGGGGAGCCGACTGCGACGACGAGGACGCCTCGGTCTACCCAGGTGCCCCCGACACCTGGTACGACGGCATCGACAGCGACTGCGCGGACGACGACGACTTCGACCAAGACCGCGACGGCTACCAGGCCAGCGGCTACGGAGGGCTGGACTGCGACGACACCGACGGAAACATAAGCCCCGCAGCGCCAGACAGCTGGTACGACGGCGTGGACTCGAACTGCGACGGCCACAGCGACTACGATGCAGACTGGGATGGCCGCGACGACGTTGGATACGGCGGTGACGACTGCGATGACACCGATGCCGACATCTACCCCGGAGCGATCGAGATCCCCTACGACGGCCTGGATCAAGACTGCGACGGTGAGGACATCACGGACGTGGACCAGGACGGCTTCGACTCCGACTCGGTAGGCGGAACCGACTGCGACGACAACGACTCGGAAGCCTACCCGGGTGCCGAAGAGATCCCCTACGACGGGATCGATCAGAACTGCGACGGAATCAGCGACTTCGACCAGGATCGCGACGGCCACGTCCCGCCTGCCTACGAAGGGGGTGACTGTGACGACAAGGATCCCCTGATCAATCCCGACATGGACGAGATCTGGTACGACGGAGTCGACCAAAACTGCGACGAGCACAGCGACTACGACGCCGACTACGATGGCTGGGACAGCGACCGCTACGAAGGGCTGGACTGCAACGACAACCTGTCGAACGTCCACCCAGGGGCCGAAGAGATCTGGTACGACGGCATAGACCAGGCCTGCAACGGTGGCAACGACTTCGACCAGGACGGGGACGGGTGGAGCTGGTCCGAGAACGCGGGTGCGGATGACGATTGCGACGACCTGAACGCCATCAGCTACCCAGGGGGCGAGGAGATTCTGGACGGCGAGGACAACGACTGCGACGGCTGGACCGAGCTGGACGACCGGGACCTGGATGGCCTGGCGGACTGGTTCGAGTGGGCCATGGACACGGACTACGAGGAGTGGGACAGCGACGGCGATGGCTGGGAGGACGGTCGGGAGGCCGTCAGCCCGATCTTCCCTCAGGACAGCGACGCAGACGGCATCATCGACCCGCTCGATCCGGACGACGACAACGACGGCATCCCGACCCTCACCGAGCAGCAGACGGACATCGACGACGACCAGGTGTGGGACGTCGATGTGGACGCGGACGGGATTCCCAACGGCCTCGACAAGGACGCGGACGGCGATGGCTACCTGGACCGAGTAGAGCTCGAGGCGGACCGGGATCGCGACGGCATCCCCGATTACCTCGACTACACCGGCGACTATGCCGGAGGCGGCTGCCAGCTTTTCGCCGGTGGCTGTGCCGGAGGCGGAGGTTCCCTCGCTGGCGTGCTGCTGCTGGGTGGCGTGTTGCGCCGGCGCCGCCGCGGCCCCTCGGTGTGGGCACCCCTTTCCGGCTGGGCGTTGCTCGTCTGCCTCGCCCTGGCCTTCCCAGGGGCGGCGCAGGCTGCCGAGGACGCGGACCAAGTGGACGTGCGCGGTTTCTGGCTCGCCGACACCTCGGGTGATCCCCACAGGCCTCTGCGCCTGGCCTATCCATCGTCGGGTACCGGCTGGGATGCCGGCCTGCTGGTGGACGCAGCTCGGAACCCGTTGGTGGAGGTCTTCCCCGATGGGCGGGAGCCCATCGTGGACCTGATGACCAGCGCCCATGCCTTCGGCGGCATCTCCTGGCGGGGCATGCGATTCGACGTCGCCGTCCCGGTCACGCTGTACGGTCACGACCTGCAGGGGGGATTCGCAGCCATGGGCGACCTTCGCGCTGGCATGCACGTGCCCGCTGTCGCCCCGAGAGGCCGCAAACCCGGCGTGGGCATCGCGGCCTATGGCTGGCTCCCCACGGGCACCTCGGAGCGCTGGTCCGGTAGCCCCGGGGTCGCTGCGGGCGCAGTGGCTTCGGTCGCCCAAGAGCTGGGGCCCTTGGGCTGGACCCTCAACGCGGGGCTGCGAGTGGCACGGGCGGACGACGTCCGCAACGTGCGCTCCGGGCCAGGCCCACTCGGCGGCGTAGACGTACACTACAGCATCTCCGACGCGCTGGCGGTGGGGCTCGGCGCCGTGATGCAGGGCACCACCGGGCTCGATTCCTGGCCGCTCGAGGCCGACGCTCGTGTCCGCTACCGCGTACGCGGAGGGGGCTTCGCCATCGTAGGTGCCGCCGCGGGCCTGAACGACGGCGTCGGTTCATCGGGGGCCCGCGCCTACGCCGGTGTCGGCTATGGACGCCGACGCTCGGACTGGCGACCCGCGGTCATCGAGGCACCCGCACCAACCCTGGTGCACAGCGTCACCGTCACCCCAGGCGAGATTCCCTTTGCCGAGCAACCTCTCGCCTTCCTGGCGGAGGATCGCATCGTGGTTCGCGAGCAGATCTTCTTCCGCGAAGCCCGAACGGCGATCCTGGCGGAGTCCGAGCCGGTGCTCGAGGCGGTTCGAGACGTGCTGCTGCAGCACGACGAGCTCGCCCACCTGCTGGTCGAGGGTCACACCAACTCCAGAGGCAGCGAGGCCTACAACCTCGAGCTGTCCGAGGGCCGCGCCCGAGCGGTCGTGACCTGGCTCACACAGCACGGCGTCCCAAGCGAGCGCTTGCTGGCCAAGGGCTTCGGCGAGAACCACCCCCTGCTCCAGGACAGCCATGTCGACGCCATGGTGGTCAACCGTCGCGTCGAGTTCATCGTGCTGCGGGCCGACGAGACGGAAGACGACCAGCAGGTCCCGGCCAAGGAAGCGGTACCCGAGGAGGCCTGGAAGGACCGCTGACCGGCTTCCGGATAGACGGGCTTGGTTCATTCCTCGGGTGTGACCATGCTCTCCTGGACCGAAGCCGGCGCCGTCAAGCGTCCGACCACCCTGCAGCTGCGCGTCCACAGGCGCTACCCCGGGCGTGTACGCGCCAGGGCCCCAGAGCCCACCCGCAGCCTGTCCCGTGAAGAGATCCTGGCCAACCTTCACTGGTTCACCGAAGGCCAGCGTGGCCCGCGAACCGCGCCATGCACCGCGCTGGTCCTGTCTGGGATCGGCCTGCTCGCCCATCACGACACCCGGCCGGTGCTCCGCCACGCCCGCGCTCTCGGAATGGACCACTTGGTCCTGCACGCCAGCCCGGACGATCTCCCAGGCTTCCGAGCGGAGCCCTGGCGAGGCTTGGTGGACGTCTTGGTGGCCCCCCTCCAGCCCGGACGCGGCGACGGAGTCCTCGAGAGCGGTGCCGAGGCCATCGACAGCTGCCAACGCGCTGGCATCCGGGTTTCGGTCAACACCGTCCTACACGCCTCGGCCCTGCCGGGACTGCCCTCGGTGGTCGAGATCGTCACACGACTGCAGCCGGACACGTTCACCTTCACCTTCCCTTTCCCCACGGACGGCAACCAGCCTACTCCCCCCCCACCGAACCTCGCACTCCCCACCCTGGCGGCAGCTATCGCCGCTCTCGAGGCCTCGGGCGCCTCGCCACGGATCAAGGGCCTGCCAGCCTGCTACCTCGGACCCAATGCCGACCGGCTGTCCCCCTCGGCCAACCGCTGGTACGTCGATGCCGATCACCAGCTTGGCGATGCCCTGATGTTCTTCCCGGACGTGCTGGCCTTCCACAAGGCGGACGTCTGCCGCTTCTGCACTCTCGATGGCGCCTGCGACGGATTCTTCACGCGGTGGCTTGGTCTGCCCGGATTTCCGCCCCTCGAGCCCCTGCAGGCCAGCGAACCGTAGGTGATCTAGCGAGGCCCCAGGCGCGCAAGCTGTGCACAGGCTTCTCTGACATACCGCGACCTCGACCCGCAGCTCTTCCTCAACCACTGCTCCGACAGCTCCCGATTACCCGACAGGAGCGCGGCCTGGCTGGTGTACCAGACGAGGTCGGTCGCCTGGGGATCGAGTCCACCTGCCATCAGCAGGGCCTGGACAGCCTGGTCTCCTTCCCCTGCACAGAGGCTCGCGGCGCCTTCCCAATACCAGGCCTCTGCCTGATCTGCCGAGCGCAGCCGCGCCAGGTGGAAGCGCTTGGCCGCCATGGCGCAGTCACCGGCTTCCAGGTCCTTGAAGCCTGGCCCTAGTTCCTCCACACGCTCGTGGCGCGGAGGCAAGGGCGGAAGGTCCCGGATAGCCATGCCCATGAGCGTCGGATCGGGCGCGAGGGCGGGTTGCTCCCGCTCACAGCCTGGTTCCATGCGGAACACCAGACAGCCCAGGACGACGAGGGCGAGCGCCAGAGGCCAGGCCTTCAACTGAGGCTCACCCTTCGCACCCCGACGACGCCGCCGGCGTGCCCGCGGGGAAGTGCCGCGGGGTTCGGCCTGTTGCCCGGCGGCGACCGCGTCCGCCTCTCGCAACATGCGCTGCAGCATGGCCTCGGCGGCCTCGGATGCGTCTCCACCAGAGCCGCGTTCCGGGACGATCGCGCCCAAAGAAGCGGTACTGCGCGTGGGGACACCCATCACCGACCGCTCGATGGGCCCGGTGGGCGCTTCCGGATCACCCTCCTGCTCCTGGATCACGTCCGTGGCGGCTTCCCTGACTCGCTTGGCGTGATCGGTACAGTCAGCGCAGGCCTGCATGTGCTCCTCGGCGGCCTTGCGGCTCGAGGTGGCGAGCACCTGGGGCACCAAGGCCATCGAAACCAAGATTCCTGGCGCCAGGTGGCCCGAGCCCAGGTGGATGCCGGACGCCCGACGCTCGTGCTCCACCGCTCGGCGCGCTGCCGCCATCAGCGTGGCTGCCATGATGGAGTCGGCGTCGCGCAGCTCGCGTTCGAGCGCTTCGGTCGCCGCCGCATTGGCGAGGACCCGCTGGGTGACACGATCGTCGATGCCCAGAGCTTCGTGCGAGAGCAACAAGCGGGCGCTGGCGCGCAGCTCGGAGTCGAGCAACCTGGCGGCCTCGGCGTCTCCTTGGAGAGCCCTGTGGACAATGCGCGGGTCCATGGTGTACCTGCAGAGCAGCCTAACCAGCGCTCCACACAAGGAAAACCGAGTTATTGACGATCCCTCGAACCTCCCGAAGGACGGGTGTCTCTCCCCCATGGCCGCCCAGGACAGCAGCCCCACCATCCGCCCACCGAGCATGCTGGTCGTGGCTCGAGACGATCGGACGAGGCGAGTGCTCGCGGGCGTCCTCGAACGGCAAGGCTACCGCGTCCTCGAGGCATCGAGCACCCAACAGGCCCGCGACCTGACTCGAACGGGTGCGCCCGACCTCGCCTTGGTCTCTCTCGATCTTCCCGGCGAGGTCTCGGCCCAGGACTTCCTCTCCTGGCTCCGCCTCGACCATCCCGAGATCGTCAGCATCGTCCTGACCGAAGTGGGTGATCCCTCTCAGGCCTTCTCGGCCCTCAACGCCGGCGCCTACGACTACTTCGAGACGCCCATCGAAGACTGGACGCGCTTCGGTCAAGTCCTACGCAACGCTTGGATGGTGAGGGAGCTGCGAAGCGAGCGGGATCGACTGCGCGAGCTCGCCGCGCTCCAGGGCTCGAGGGGTCTCGAGCACATCATCGGCCGCAGCCCCGCCATCCAGCAGGTGCGAGACCTCGTGGTGCGCGTGGCGACGGTGCGTGTCCCGGTGCTGGTACACGGAGAGAGCGGAACGGGCAAGGAGCTGGTGGCCCGCGCGCTCCACGGGGCCAGCCCTTGGCGAGACGAACCGTTCGTGGACGTGAACTGCGCCGCCATCCCCAGCCAGCTCCTCGAGAGTGAGCTCTTCGGCCACGAGCGGGGTGCCTTCACCGGTGCCGACCAGCGCAAGACTGGGCTGCTCGAGGTAGCAGGTCGGGGCACCGTCTTCCTCGACGAGATCGGAGAGTTGCCTTTCGACCTGCAAGCCAAGCTCCTGCGTGTCCTGGGATCCGGCAACTTCCGGCGAGTCGGTGGAACTCGGAACATTCCCTGGGGGGCCCGCCTGGTCACGGCCACCAACAAGAACCTCAACCGTGAGGTCCGTGAAGGCCGCTTCCGTGAAGACCTCTTGTATCGGCTCAACGTCATCGACATCCGTGTACCTCCCCTCCGCGAGCGCCCAGACGACATCCCGCTGCTGGTCTGGTACTTCGTGGACCGCTTCAACCGCGCTCACGGACTCGAGGTGCGTCGCGTGACGCCCAACGCGATGCGCAGCATCACCAGCACGAGCTGGCGCGAGAACAACGTGCGACAGCTCGAAAACGCGATCGAACGCGCCATGGTGCTCTGCCTGGGCGACGAGCTCACCCCCGAGCTGTTCGAAGGCCGATCCGCCCACTTCGAGGACCTACCCACCGCCGCGCTCCCCCACGACCGCGGCACCCTCGAGCCCGAGCTCCTCGAGCTTTCCTACCGCGATGCCAAGGCGGTCGTGCTGGGCCGCTTTTCGAGCGCCTACATCCGCGCGCGCCTGGCCAAGAGCGGAGGCAACATCGCAGAGGCCGCCCGACAGTCGGGGCAGGAGCGCCCCAACTTTCGCAAGCTCATGAAACGTTTCGGTGTTCCCTCTCCCACCAAGGGGCGCTGATCCTCAAGGTGCCTCGGTGGCCAGGTGCGCCTCGCCACCTTCGAACGTCGCCCCCACCCAATCCATGGGCGAGGCCGGGAGCTTGCGGATCAGCCGCGGGATGGTGCGCATGACCAAGCGGCGGTTTGACGAGGAGCGCTTGCGAAGCTCGGGGACCTGCTCGATGAAGCGCTCGTAGGCTTCCAGCCGCGCCGCGTCCAGGAGCGCCGTGGTCGCGAACCCTCTGTCCGACGCCCCCAGCTCTCCCATGGGCATGGTGGCGCGCAGTCCGTCCGCCGGGATCTCCACGGGACGGTACAGACGCACCTCCACGCGGCTCATCACCCGTACGTCCAGAGGCCCGTCGGCCTCGATCGTGATGCGCCGGATCTCCACGGCATGTCGTTGCCGATAGAAGCCGTCGAGGAAAATCGGCAGGTCGTAGTACGCCCCCGAGACCTCGAGTTCGAGGACCACGGCTTGGATGAAGCCGTCCCGCGATCGGGGCTCGAAGCGCACCGGGCCGAGCTGAACCGACGCCGCGTCGGCCTGTAGCCTGAGGAGCTGAACCAGGGTCTCCTCACCCCCAGGCAGCAGCGCCGCGTCGAGACCTGACCGGGCCTCCGAGAGCCGCTCTGACAGCACGTCCGAAGCGCGTACCACGTCGATGGCCTCGATCCGCTCCTCGAGCGACGCTTCTTCAGGGCCCTCATCGTCGGCCGGGGGTGGGAGGTGCCAGGCGCCGAAGCCCAGAGCACCGAGTACAACGACGAGACTCAGGCACACGACCGCCCAGAGCAGCCGCACGGGTCTCGGGGTGGCTGACCCTGCGAGTGCCATCGAGCTAGTCGAGGTAGTAGGACGGCCCCGTGCTCATCACGCGGCCCTCGAGGATATCGAGCACGTCCTCGAGGATCTGCCGCTCCTTGCGGGTGGAGCTGGGCACGTCGATCCACTCGTAGATGGCCCCGGTAAACTCGAGGTTCGCGGAGATGATGTCTTTCTCCACCTGCTCGTGGATGAGGAGACGGACCTCGACCCGGCCGGAGCGGTTGCGGATCTCCATCAGAACCCTGAAACGGATTTTCTCTGGGATACGGGTGCCTGCGAAGGTGTTGAAGACGTAGTCGGAGGTACCGTGGACCCACTCGGTGGAGATGACTCCGCGCTCTCGGTCCACCCGAGACACGGGGTAGCGATCGCTCATCACCTGCAGCGCGGCATCCCACACCGACTGGAAGTCGGCATTGAAGTTGCCGAAGACCGGCCGCTCCTCGTAATGGGGCAGCTTGTCCTCGGGGAAGGGCGCCTCCAACGACCAGGTGATCTGGGGGAAACG
>CAZVHW010000083.1:0-7791 GCA_964626835.1 uncultured Enterobacterales bacterium | reverse complement strand
GTGGGGGCACGCAGGCCAGGGCAGCCAGCAGCGCCAGGAGGAACAGCTTGGAAAACGAGCGGGTGGTGGGCATGGAGGGGACCTCGGGGGTGGCTCGGGCCGATCCTCGCGCAACCTCTCGGTTGCTTGCGGGCCGGCGACGAACAGAGAGAGGATAATAGAGGCGACCCGGCGCGAGCAAGCGCTCGATCGAAGACGGAGACAGCATGGACATCCTCGTTGGTCTGGACGGCTCCCCCTGGAGCGATGCTGCCACCCGCGTGGCGCTCGATCTGTGCCGCGGCGCCAGCAGTCCCCCACGGGTCACGGGAGTCCACGTGGTCAGTGTCGTGAAGCTCACGGGGCGACGGTTGCGCGACCTCGCTGGCTTCCTCGGCTTCGAGCCCGTAATCGTCCCCGAAAAGGTCGAGGCGTTCTACCGGCAGCGGGGCCAGGAGATCCTCCAGCGCTTCGCCGCGGCCTGCGACACCGCGGGCGTCCAACACAAAACGGTGCTGGAGCAGGGAAACGTCGTGGACCGTCTGGTGCACCACGGAGACCTGGCCGACCTGGTGCTGGTCGGAGCGCGCGGTGAGCGGGAGCTGGGCTGGCCCGGGCTGGGAGGCACCACTGTGGAGCGGGTGGTGCGCGCCCTCGAGACCCGCGTCCTGGTGCTACCGCGGGACCAGGGACCGCTGACCGGCATCTTGCTGGGCTACGACGGCAGCGCCGGATCCACCAAGGCGTTGCGGGCTGCGCGTCACCTACTGGCCTTCACCAAGCTGCCGATCCACGCGGTGCGAGTCGGCTCCGTGCCCGACGGGCGCGATCCTCTGGGAGAGGTGCAACGTCACTTCGAGGGTCTGGATATCGACGTCAGCTGCCATCACCTCCAGGGGGAGCCCCGCGAGACCCTCGTCGCCGCAGCACGGGACCACGATTGCAACATCATCGTCCTGGGCTATCGAGGCCGCAGCATCATCGGGGACGTCTTTCTTGGGCGGGTCACGGAGTGGCTACTGCGCAACGTGCCCGTCGCTCTGTTGATCGCGCGTTAGTCCAGCGCTCATGCCCGCCCGTCGCCGCATCGTCCGTCTCATCGACCGTCTGTCCCTGGCGGGGCACCCTGCTTCGGAGGCGTTGCTGACCCGCGCCATGGAGGCTGGTGCCTACACCCTCGGCTTGGCTAGCGGTCGTCTGCGACGGCTCCTCGCTCCCCATGTCGAAGATCGCGACCTCACGGACGCCTGGCAGCGGGGCGTTCGGTCGAGCCAGAAGCCGCCTGCTCCCCGCGGCATGGTGCTCCCCTTCCCCGACCGCCGCTGACCGAAGCGTCCCCTCCCCCTCGGTCTACTCACCGCATGCGAAGTCAACCTCCCCTCCGGTTCAACCCACAGCCAGCAGAGCATCTCCGCCGCGCCATCGCCGAGGCCGGCGGCATCGAGATCTTCGCCATTGGCAACGTTGACAGGGGGGGGCGCGTCTCCGATGTCGAGGTGCACGCGAGGGGCAACCAACACGCCGTGACGGCGCTGTTCGAGCGCGTGCGACCGGGCCAGGTGGTGATCCACAACCACCCTTCCGGGGTCCTGGAGGCCTCCGACGCCGACCTGGCCATGGCTTCGCACTATGGCGAGAAGGGTGTGGGTGTCGTGATCGTGGACAACCCGGTGAGCGGCGAGCTGTGGGTCGTGGAGCCCATGGTCAGGCGCGAGGTCCCCGTGGACCGGCAGGTCCTCGACACGTTCTTCGAGCGCTCACTCGCCCGCGCGATGCCCGACTGGGAGAAGCGCCCCGGTCAGGCGGCGCTCGCCCGCGACGTGGCCGATCGTTTCGAGCGCGGCGGAATACTCGTGGCGGAGGCGGGGACCGGTACCGGCAAGTCTCTGGCCTACCTGGTGCCCGCGGTGCTGTGGAGCACCGCCAACGATCAGCGCGTCGTGGTCTCCACGTACACCCGCGCCCTGCAGGATCAACTCGCTGGGAGCGACATCCCCGTGCTCCAAGCCGCCGGTCTGCAGTTCGAGTGGGCCACGGTCAAGGGCCGCGGCAACTACGTGTGCCGACGCAAGCTCACCGATGCCCTCGACCAGGCGCGAACCGAGGACGAGGGCGAGGCGCCATCGGACGCGCACCTGCTCCAGCGAATCGACGAGCAAGCCAACCTCGGCCCGCCCCTCACCCGCGCCGACCTGCCGTCCCCCGTCCCCAACGAGCTCTGGGAGCAGCTGGCCTCCGACCGCAACCAGTGCCTCGCGGTGCGATGCCGTCGGTTCGAGCGCTGCAGCTACTTCGAGGCCCGGCGTCGCGCGGCCGCCTCTCACGTGATCGTGGTCAACCACTCACTGCTGCTGGCGGACCTGGCCATCAAACGAGATGCCGGCGGTCACGGCGTGCTGCCCAGCTACTCGCGCGTGATCCTGGACGAGGCGCACCATGTCGAGGACGCCGCGACATCCGCTGGAAGCACGCGCGTGACGACCCTGGCCATTCTGCGGGCCCTCGCTCCGCTACTCTCCCGAGGCAGGAGAAACAAGGGCGCACTGGCCCGCGTGCAGAGACGATGGACCGGAGCGCTCTCCCCCCTGGACGACGCCGATCGCCGCTCCCTCGCGGACCACTGCCTCCAGGTCGAGGCGCTGTCGACGGAGCTACGCCGGGAAGCCCCGGTCTGGCTCGAGGGGCTCGCCTTGGCCGTAGGCCTCGACGGACAGCCGACATCCCTGGAGACAGAGCGCAGGCGACCTGACGCCTGGGAGGACGACGACCACGATCCGGACGCTCTCGAGGAGCAAGGGCCGACGTCCGAGCCCTGGCACGAGCCGCTCCAGCTGCTGGTTGAACGCATCTCGGCGACCGCGCGCGCCATCGGGGCCCTCGAAAAACGGCTCCAGGACATCGAGATCCCCGCCGAGGAGATCCAGCCGTTTCTGGACCTGCGCCAAGCCCGACTCCGCCTGGCCGGCCAGGCGGCCGCGGCGCGCGCATCCCTCGAGCACAGTCCCGATTTCTGTCGGTGGGTGGAGCCGGACGGAAGGGACCGGGCGACCCTCTGCCGTGCCCCCATCGACGTGGGACCCTTCCTGGGCACGACCCTCTACTCCGTCGCCCGCAGCCTCGTGCTCACCTCGGCCACCCTCGCGGTGCGCAACGGCTTCGGCTTCACCTTGTCTCGCCTGGGCCTCGAACCAGCCGGTCCGGACACGCCCGAGGTGGAGCTGAGGCAGTTCCCCTCCCCCTTCGACTTCGCCTCCCAGGTCCTCCTCGGGCTGCCCCGAGATCTACCCCCGCCGAATCACCCACAACACACCGACGCCGCTGCGCACCTCGTCACCCAGGCCCTGGAGCTGTCCGGAGGGGGGGCTTTCGTCCTCTGCACGAGCTACCAACAGATCCACGCTCTCGGGAGCCGCGTGGAGTCCGCCTTGGGACATCGATTGGCCATCCTCCGGCAGGGCGAACAAGGACGCTTCCAGTTGCTGCAGCGGTTCATCCGCGATCCAGACAGCGTGTTGTTTGGCACCGCCTCGTTCTGGGAGGGGGTGAGTGTCAAGGGCGACGCGCTCCGTCTCGTGATCATCCCTCGACTGCCCTTCGGCGTGCCAACCGAACCGATCACCCAGGCGCGCCACGAGCGGCTGCGGGGCAGCGGCCTCGAGCCCTTCCGGGCGGACACCATGCCCAGGGCCGTGCTTCGACTGCGACAGGGCTTCGGCCGGCTGGTCAGGGGTCGAACGGACCGCGGTGTGGTGCTGATCCTCGATCGGCGGTTGCACGACCGTTGGTACGGGCGCCAGTTCCTCGCCGCACTGCCCCCCGCGACGCGCGCCATAGGCCCCTCCCGGTTGGTGCTGGCTCGGGTCGAGCGCTTCTACGCACGAGAGCGCACTCCACAAGGCCCGGCGTGATACCTCCCGAAGAACGGAACAGGAGGTCACCATGGCTGGACCGCCGAAGAGCGACAAGGGCACCGACCCACAGGACGGCCCCGCCGGCACCGGCGAGCCCCGCCGCAGCAGCCACCGCAAGAGCGAAAACGAAGGTCGGCGAGAGCGGCATGAAGGTCGCTTGCGCGACTTTGCCCGCCGAATCCTTGCCGAACGTGGCGAGCGCAGCGAACGCCCTCCCCGCGAGGACGACGAAGAGCGTGAGGGCTACGTACCCCTCGAGGTGGCCAGGGATGCTGTCTTCTCGCTGCTCGAGACAGGCGACCGCGCGAAGACCGAGATGGTCCGAATGGTCGCCCGCGAGGTTCGCCACTACCTCGACGAGCTGCGCCTGGGAGAGAGCCTCGAGCACGTAGCCCGCAACTACAAGCTCGAGGTCCACGCCAGCCTGGCCCTCGAGCCCAAAGACACCGGCGAGGACACCGAGCTCAAGCTCGGAGACGTGAAGGTGGAGGCCAAGCCCAAGGTGGACACACCGGTAGAAGAGGCCCCTGAAGACTGAGGACTGACGCTTCCCTACTCCTCTTCGATCTCTCCCGGCTTGAAGCGCACCAGCACGCCATCCTCGCGGGCGAGCTTGCGTAGGGCGAGCATGTCGAACTCCGTGAGGTTGTTCAACACCTGCTCGAGCTGATCGCTCGAGCCCTCGAGCTTTGCCAACAGGTCTCGCGCATCCGAGACGGCCTGGCGTGACTCTTCGAGCAGGGCTGGTGCGTCCTCGCTGGCTCGGGCCAGGGGCTCCGAGGCTTGCTCGAGCCGCGCGAGCAGCTGCTGCCCCTGCTCGATCATGGGCTGGGTGTCGGCCGCGAGTCGCCGGAGATCGGCCACGGCCTGCCTGCCTTCGGTGACCAGCTGCGGCGCCTGTTCACTGGCGAGCCGCAGGTTGTGGAGCAGGGCTTCGCTGTCGTCGAGCATCCTGTGTACCCTGTCTGGGTCTTTGGCCACCGCCTCGCTCAAGACGGCAAGCGCACCGCCCAGCTGGTCGGCATCGACCGCCTCGAGGAGCGGGCCCATGCTGTTGACCATCTCGTCGATCTCGAGCTGACCCTCGGTGACCGCGATGACCTCGCCGTCTCCGAGTGGAGGGCCGGAGGCATCCCCAGGGAGTAGCTGGACGTACTTTTCGCCGAGCACCGAGCGGGCGCGGATGGCGGCGATGGTGTCGCGTTGCAAGGTGAGATCCTCGTCGATGACGAGCTCCATCCAGGCCTTGTCGTCCTGAACCCAGATCCGGCCCACACTGCCCACGTCCACGCCCGCGACGCTCACGACGGCGCCTTCGGTCACACCCCCGGCGTGATCGAACACCGCCTGCAGCCGGTAGGTGCCCGCCTGCAGCCGAAAGGCGCCGACCTGAACGGCCAGGTAGGCCAGGATCGCCAGCGCGACCAAGAGCAACACGCCCACGGCGACTTCGTGCTTGCGACCCCCGCTACTCACGACCCCTGCCTCCCACCGCCCTGTCCGAGCGCTGCCAGCCACGAGATGTCGAGGTTGCGGCGGAGGAAGTTCTTCACGACCGGGTTCCGGGACTGGAGGATGGCGCTCGTCGGGCCGAACTCCACGAGGCGCCCCTCGTATAGCATCCCGATGTAGTCCGCGACCTTCACCGTGCCGACGATGTCGTGGCTGATGATCACGAACGTGATCCCCAACCTCTGCTTCATGTCGACGATCAACCCGTCGATGGAGTCCGCGGTGAGCGGATCGAGGCCTGAGTTGGGCTCGTCGAAGAGGATGACCTCCGGCTCCATGACGATGGCGCGCGCGAGGCCCACGCGCTTACGTTGACCGCCAGAGAGCGACGCGATGGCGCGCCTGGAAAACCCGGGGAGACCCACCCACTCGAGCTTCTCCTCCACGCGCTTCGTCCGCTCCGTCGGGTCCAGGTCCTTGCGATGATGCACCAGGGGGAACTCCACGTTCTCACCCACCGTCAGCGAGTCGAACAGCGCGCCGTCCTGGAAGAGCATACCCAGCCGGCGGCGGACCCGGTACAGCTCTCGCACCGAGGCCTGGGCTACGTCAACCCCGAAGACCCGCACCGTCCCCGCGTCCGGTCTGAGCAGTCCGATCACGTGCTTGATCAACACGGACTTGCCGGTCCCCGAGGCTCCGATGATGGCGGTGCTGTGACCCGCTGGGACGTTCAGATCGATGTCCTCGAGCACCGAGACTCCATCGAATGACTTGCACAGCCCCGCCATCTCGATGACGGGGGCCCCGCGAGGGATGCTGCCTCTCGCAGCCAGCTCAGCCATAGAAGACCTCGGAGAGCAGGTAGTTGAGGAAGACGACCACGACGCTGACGGTGACCACGGCACCATTGGTGGCACGGCCCACGCCCTCGGGTCCATGTCCGGCATGGAAGCCGAAGAAGCAGGAAAGCAGCGCGATGATGACGCCGAAGGCGAGCCCCTTGATCATGCAGTAGACGAAGTCCACGCCCATGATGCCCTCCCTGGCGAACTGGATGAAGACGGCTCCGTTGAGCCCGAGCTGCCAGACGGTGACCAGATAGGACGACACGAGCGTGGCGAAGATGGCGATGATGGTCAGGGCGGGAAGGACCAACACGATGCCCAACAGGCGCGGCAGAATGAGGTACCACAGCGGGTCCACGGCCATCACCTCGAGGGCGTCGATCTGCTCTCGGATGCGCATGACGGCGATCTGGGATGCCATCTCCGTGCCGGCCTTGGCCGCGATCATCGCCGCAGCGATCACGGGTGCCATCTCCCGGATGCCGGCCGTGGCTACGAACATGCCCACCAGGCGCTGCCCCCCCAAGGGGGCGAAGGCGTTGTAGCCCTGCAGAGCCAGGTTGGTGCCGACGAAGGCGGCGATGATCAGCAGCACTGGCAGGCTCTTGACCCCGATACGATAGGCTTCCCGCATAACGGAGCCCGGGGGTGGCGGGCGCCGCCAGCAAGCCCGCACGAAAGCCCCCAGGAAGATCCCGAAGCGACCCACACCAGCCACGAAGTCCATCAGATCATCCCGCCAAAGAAGGCCGAAGTGAGCAGATAGTTGGCAGCGATGAAGGCCAGGATGGTGTAGACGACGGTGTTGTTGACCGCCCGACCCACTCCCGCGGCGCCGCCACTCACATGGTAGCCCAGGTAGCAGGCCAGCAGCCCGATGATCGCCCCGAAGACCGTGGTCTTGATGACGGTGCCCCACGCGTCGGCAGGCCCGGTCAGGTTCCACAGCTCGGACATGAAGACGCCCGCTGACTCTCCCTCGAGCCACACCGCCGACACGAAGCCACCGAAGATACCCGAGACACAGCCCATGAGGTTGAGGACCGGACAGGCCACCGTCAACGCGAGCACGCGGGGCGCTGCGTGGAACGCCACGCTGTCGACCGCCATGACGTCCGTGGCGTCCAGTTCCTCCTTGATGCGCATCGCGCCCAGCTCGGCGGCGAACGAGGCACCACCCTGGGCTGCCACGAGCGTGGAGGCCATCACCGGTGAGAGCTCTCGGATGATGGCCGCCGCGATGAAGGGAGAGAGCAGGCGCTGGCTGCCATACATTGCAAAGATCTCGAGCCCCTGCAACGACATAACCATGCCGAAGGGGAAGACGACGGCCATCACCGGCAACATGCAGCGCCAGATCACCGTGTGAAGCTGGGCCAGAAAAGTGCGCATGGGCACGCGCCCGGCAACGGTGGCGGCCACCACCCGAGCGCCGAAGATGCCGATGCGACCCAGGAGCTGTAGCCAAGAAATCATGCTTGTCCTCCGGTGCCGCCTTGGCAGGCTTGGCCTCCGCTGCGAGCGGTCACCGACGCCCGCTCCGGTTAATCCCCCTCGCCAACCCGTGCGAGCCCACCGCTCCCCCGAGGCCCCCATGCCAC
>CAZVHW010000082.1:0-18034 GCA_964626835.1 uncultured Enterobacterales bacterium | reverse complement strand
CGGGCAAGCCCAAGGGCGTCATGTTGACCCACGACTGCTGGGTGTACGAAGGCGAAGCCATCGACGAGCTGGACATCCTGCTGCCCTCCGACAAGCAGTATCTCTTTCTCCCCATGGCCCATTCGTTCGCCAAGGTCTTGGAGCTCTGCTTCATCCGCATGGGCATCCCGACGGTGGTCGATGGCAACACCGACACCCTGCTGGATCAGCTGGGCGAGGCCCGGCCCACCTTCATGGCCTGCGTGCCTCGCACCTTCGAGACCTTCTACAACAAGGTCGTAGAAAACGCCCGGGCTGGCGGCGCCGCCAAGTGGGCCCTGTTCCAGTGGGCGCTGCGAGTGGGGAGCCAGGTCAGCACCCTTCGTCAACAACGCAAGGAACCCGTCGGACTCCTGGCGGCCAAGTACCGCCTCGCAGACAAGCTCGTGTTCGAGAAGATCAAGGCCCGCTTCGGCGGTCGCATGCGATTCTTCATCTCCGGCGGCGCCCCGATGTCGCGGCAGATCGCCGAGTTCTTCCACGCTGCGGATATCCTCATCTGCGAAGGCTATGGCCTGACGGAGTCCTCGGCGGCCACCTTCTTCAACCGCCCCGATAGCTACAAGTTTGGGACCGTGGGCCCTCCCGTACCCGGCACCGAGGTCAAGATCGCCAGCGACGGCGAGGTCCTGCTCAAGGGCCGCGGGGTCATGCAGGGCTACTACAACCGCCCGAACGACTCAGCCGAGGTCTTCACCGAAGACGGCTGGTTCCGGACCGGAGACATAGGCGAGGTGGACGGCGACGGCTATCTGGTCATCACCGGCCGCAAGAAGGACATCATCGTCACCGCTGGGGGCAAGAACGTAGCCCCCCAAAACATCGAGAGCCTCGTGAAGGCCCGCTGCGGCCACGTCTCCCACATCGTGCTCCACGGTGATGAACGCAGCTTCTGTTCGGCGCTGGTCACCATCGACGCCGACTCCATCCGGAAGTGGGCCGACGAAAACGAAGTCGTCTACACGGACTATGCTGACCTCACCACCAAGCCTGCCGTTGTCCAGCTCGTACGGGAAGCGATCGATTCCGTCAACTCCGAGCTGACCCCATACGAAACCATCAAGAAGTTCCACCTCCTCGACCACGAGTTCAGCATCGAGTCCGGCGAACTCACGCCCAAGATGTCCATCAAGCGCAGGGTCGTCGAAGCCAACTACAAGCACCTGCTCGATGGTTTCTACGAAGGCACCATCGAGAAAATGTAGGCCCTCCTTGTCCTCTCACGACACCTCGGCAGACGCCCACCTCCGCGCAGTCCTCGCACACGTGGGCTTCGACACGGATCCCGAGTGCGAAGCGACTCCCGCGGCTTTTCTCGAGTTCCTGGGCGGGCTCGATCCACGCCGCACACCCCCGGAGGTCACGCTCCTCGAGGCCAGCTCGAGCGACCCCCTGGTGCTGCGCGACATCGGCTTCTACTCCCTCTGCGCCCACCACCTCGTGCCCTTCCTGGGCCAAGCCTGCATCGCCATCCGCCCTGCCGGGCGCCTGGTGGGTTTGGGCAGCATCGTCCGCCTGCTTCACCACCACGCCCTCCGACCGCAGGTTCAGGAACGTCTGGGCGCCCAGCTGGCCGAAGATCTGGCGCAGCGCCTGGGCGCGAGTACCGTGTTCGTACACCTCCGCGCCCGTCACCTCTGCCTCGAGATGCGGGGTTCCCGCACCCCGGCCTGGGTCGAGACGTTGGCTTGGCGTGGCGAAGAAGATCCCACGCTGCGCGCGCTGCTGTCCGACCTCGTCCCCCAAGGGCAGGAGCGGGACTCCTAGCAGCGTGCCATCCGCCCCCAGCCGAGGGCATCTACTCTGGCGTTGGCGACGGCTCTTGTTCGGCCAGCAGCGCCTCTAGTTCCTTGGCCAGGCGGGAATCGCTCTCGCCGCGAAAGCGCGGGACGCAGGCCTTGATCACCCCGTCCTTGTCGAGGACGAAGATGGTAGACATGCCCGGGACCTCCAGCTCCTCGAGGGCGTCACGGCCGGCCCAGGCGACCTCGAAGTTTCGAGGTGGAGCGTCCTGCCAGAAGGACTTGACCATCCAGGGCTTCTCGTCCACCGAGAGCAGGAAGACCTGGACGCCCTTGCCTTGGTATGCGCTCGCGAGGTGGTTGAGGGGGTCGAGGGTGTCGAGGCAGGCGTCGCAGCTCGAGGCCCAGACATCCACCACGCGGATACCCTCGAAGTCGGACAGCACGTGATTCTCTCCATCGACCTGGATGGTCAGGTCGGGGAACTCCATGCCCACGTTCAGGTGGTCGGGGGGCAACACGCCATCGTTGCGGAAGCTGTCCGGCAGGCGTGTCTCGATCCAGCCATCCAACCCTCCCGCCGACCAGCGCTGTTGGTCGAAGAGCGCAGCCGCGAGAACGCGCGCTTCGCGGTCGAGGTCCGCCTCGTCGGAAGGGCCCATGGCCAGGCCGCGCCCGAGGTGCTCGAGGGCGGGGCCTTCGAGGCCAAGCTCGTGGTAGACCAAGCCCAGGTGAAGATGGAAGATGGGCTCGCGTTCGCGGGACACCAGCAACACGCGCCGCAGGTCGGCGGCGGCTTCCTCGTCGTGGCCCAGCAGGTGCAGGATCCACGCTCGGGTGTCCAGGCGAGCGGCCATGAGATGGGCCATCTTCTCTAGCCAGGCGTCGTAGCCATCGATGGAGGGATCGGCCTGCGGATCATAGGCCTGGATCTCGATGAGAGCCGTGTTGATCGCCTCGAGAGCCTTGCCCAACTCGCGCTGCTGCAGCGAAGCGGAATAGGCGTAGGTGTTGGCCAGGCTGCCATTGGCCGGCTCGGCCTGCCAGCCCCGGTAATAGGCTCGCAGAGCGGCCTTGTCCTTGCCCGCTCGCTCCAAGGCCATGCCAAGGGCTTCCTGGTAGTAGGCACGGGTCAGGCCGGTGTCGGGCACGCGATCACCGAGCTTCTGGAGTTCCTTGACGGCGACGCCCGCGACGGCCTTCCGTCGCGCCCTGTCGATCCTGTCCTGCAATGGAACCCAATGTTGCTCCCTACGGAGCGCCCACTGGGACTGGATGTTGGCGGCCTGGCGTGGTCCGCGCCAACCCTCGTCCAGCTCCCTGCAGCGCTTGGCAGCAGCCGAGATGCCCGTCAGGTCCTCGGCCGAGCGGAACACGTGCAGGGCGGCGTGGACTTCGATGGGGTCGTCGGAACCCAGTGCCTTGCGGGCGGCTTCGATGGCTTCGCTGCGAGCCTGCTCGAGCTGCGGGCCTTCGGGCTCCGCACCCCACAGCGCCGCCGCATGGCGAAGCTGACGTGGCTGCTGTTCGTAGAAGGTGCCCAGGTCGGCTACCAGCGCCTCGTCCACGGGCTCGTTGATGAAACGAAGCTGCAGACCGTAGCCCGCGGCTTGGGGCGCCGCGTCGGCGAGCTCGATGAGCACCTGCCGATCGGGGACCTGCGTGGTGGGGCAGTGTCGGCCGGATTCGTAGCGCGCACGCAGAGCCAGGAAGCGGGCATAGTCGTCCGCCGGCAGGGGCTCGACCAGGGAAGCCACCTCTTGGCACCAGGGGCCGCGCTCGTCGTGACGCCAGGACAGCAGCGTGGCCAGGGCAACCCGAGCAGCGGGGCTGTCGGGCTCTTCATCCACCCAGGCCCGGTACTGGGCCTCGATGGGAGGGCCATCGCGAACGGTGCGCACCAGGGACCAAATGTAGAGACGATGTGCCTCGAGATCCTCCGGGTCCGCCCGCAAGGCTTCGGCAGCGATCTGCGCGCCTTGTTCGCCCCGGCCCGAGTCGGCCAGGTACCAGCCCATCTCGAGATCGGCAGCCATGGTGGTGCCAGCTAGCAGCAGGGTCAACAACACGGGTCACCTCCGAGTGGGCGGGCCGTTGGCCTGCCCGGAATGGACCCCATGATACAGGGCCCCCGTACGGATTTCACCCCCCCGGGGACGAGCCGTCCTGGCCGGGGAGAACACGATAGTGCAGGTAAAGCTCGTGCCCTACCTGCTCGTGGGAGAGCAGCTCCAGAGGACGCAGCGAAGCGGCCATGAAGCCAGGGCCATCCACCAACGTGGGCGAGTCCGCGCCCCCGACGACGAGGGGACAGAGCGTGACGTACAGTTCGTCGATCAGGCCGGCCACGAGCAGCTGCGCGATGAGGTCCCCTCCTCCCTCCACGAGCAAGCGCTCGACACCGTGGTCCTGCTCCAGGACATCCAACACCCAGGCCAGGTCGGGGACCGAAGCGGAGCGATGCACCCGAACCCGGGCTGGAAAACCCGACAGGTCCGTGTCGGGTCCGCCAAAGAACACCGGGACGGTCCGCGGATCGTCGAAGTAGCGCCCACTGCGAGGGCCCACGCCACTGCGCGTGAGGACCGCGTTGACGACTGGCTTGTCGCGGGGATTGGTGCCTACCTTGGGATCCTCGACCAGCGGGAGGGTCCATGCCCGCCACGTTCGCCCGCCCACCAGCACGGCGTCGGCCGTGGCCCGGAGCAGGCTCATGCGACGCAGATCTTCGGCCGTGCCCATCCGTACGTGCTCGTAGCTGGAGGTACCCAGCTTGCCGTCCAGGCTGATGGCGCTGTTGGTGAACACCTTCATGGGTAGTCGGCCGGACTGCGCACACACTCCACGGCGACCGACCCTACGTTGGGCATGTCGAACGGAGTCTTGGTGACGCGGACACGGGCGCGACTGACGGGAAAGGCAGTGCAGAGGATGCGGGCCACGTCCTCGGCGAGGGCTTCGATGAGATTGTAGGTACGAGAGGCGATGTGCTCCCCCAGCAGCCGGTTGACCTGGTAGTAGTCCACGATGCCGTCGGGATCGTCTTCGAGCCCGTTGCGACGCCAGTCGGTCTCGACCTCGAAGTCCACGACCACCCGCTGCCGGATGTGCCGCTCGTGGTCGTGGAAGCCGATGCGACAATCGAACGAGAGCGCGTTGCCGATAACCTTGTCCATGTTGGGGGCTCCTTCCTGTCTGCGGCTCCTCCTAACCTAGGTCTCGCGCCAACAAGCCCACCGACCCAGGGGGGCGACGTTGACGGTCGCGCCTCACCGTGGCAGGTAGGGGCATCCCCAGGTCCGTCCCGAGGTTTGTCGGCATGCGCGTGATGATCAGCTATCCCCCGCTGGAGGGCAAGGGCAGCCCCATGCTGACCCAGAACCGCCAGTTCCAGTGGATGTCCAAGCCCAGCTACCTCTACCCATGCGTGCCCGCGTCGGCGGCGACCTACATCAAGCACCTCGGCCACGAGGTCTCCTGGGCCGACTGCATCACGGAGCGCAAGAGCTGGGCCCAGTTCGAGAAGCTGGTGCGGGACTTCCAGCCCGAGCTCATCGCCATCGAGACCAAAGCCCCCGTCGTCCGCCAGCACTGGGCCATGCTCCCCCGCATCCGTGCGCTCGCCCCCGGTGTCAAGACGGTCCTGTTCGGAGACCACATCGCAGGTAAGCCCGACGAAACCATGGAGCACAGCGTCGTGGACTTCGCCCTCACCGGTGGCGACTACGACTTCTCCATCGCCAGCATCGTCAAGCACTTGACCGAAGGCACCGACCTGGGCACGGGCATCGTCTACCGCAACGACGACGGCAGCTGGGCAAACACCGGCCCCTACGTGCACGAGGGCAATCTCGAGGAACTCCCCTGGATCGACCGAGACCTCACCAACGCCCACCTGTACTTCGAGAAGTGGAAGAAGCGCCTGCCCTTCATGTGGACCATGGCCGGCCGCGACTGCCCCTGGGGCAAGTGCACCTTCTGTTCTTGGACCACCACCTACCCGCGCTTCCGCACCGTGGGCCCCGAGCATCTCCTGAACGAGATGGACATGCTCATCGACCGCTACGGCGCCAAGGAGATCTTCGACGACACGGGCTCGCTGCCCGGCGGCGGATGGCTCATCCGCTTCCTCGAAGGCATGATCGACCGCAAGATGGCCGAAAAGATCATCTTCGACTGCAACTTCCGCTACGACTACCTCACGTCGAAGAACGCCCCGCTGATGAAAAAGGCCGGGTTCCGCAAGCTGCTCATCGGCCTCGAGTCCGCCAACGAGCGCACCCTGGACATCCTCAACAAGAACCTCACCCGCGAAAAGATCATCGAGAGCTCCAGGATCGCCAAGGAGAACGGCCTCGAGATCCAGCTCACGGTGATGGTGGGCTACCCCTGGGAAACCAAGGAAGACGCCTACGAGTCCCTGCGCCTGGCCCGCTACCTGATGCTCAACGGCATGGCCGACATGCTCCAAGCCACCGTCATCATGCCCTACCCGGGCACCCCCCTGTTCGACCTGTGCCACGACAACGGCTGGATCCGCTTCGCGCCGGATGAATACGAGCGCTACGACATGACCGAGCCGGTCTGCGAGCTGACCGACATGTCCGAAGAAGAAGTCATCCGCATGGCGGGCCAGTTCTACAAGATCTTCCTGGATCCCCGCTTCTTCATGCGCCAGCTCTACAAGATGCGGTCCGTCGAAGACGCCGACTACATCCTGCGCGGCTCCCGCGCCATCTGGGGCCACATCAAGGACTTCGCGGGCCTGCGGCGAAACGCTCCGGCCGAGGACTGCTAGCGCCCGCTACATCACGAAGAACATCCCCGTCGCCCAGCAAACCATCAGGAAACCGTTCAAGGTAGCCATTCCCGCCAGCAGCAAGGCGCGGGCGTCAGGCCGCTCGCGCACCCAGAGGGCGAGCCCGTAGAAGATCGGGTAGACAACGACACAGTAGCGGGCGTAGGACTCGAGCGGCGCGTAGGGGGCTCCGTTGAGCAGGGGGACGCCCATCAGGCACACCGCCAGGGAAAGCTCGGGCCACATCCGGCGCTTGACGAGGGGCACCAGGGCCGCGAAGCAACAGGCCCCGAAGATCCACTGGAAGACGTTGTAGTAGGAGGGATTGACGAAGGGTGCGAGCAGGGGCACCCAGGGTCCTTGGAAGCTGCGGTCCCAGCCGGTCTGCACGTCCATGAAGGAGAAGGGGTTGCCCACCAGCCGGTGGAGAAAGAGCATGTAGAGCAGCAGACCCAGAGGGACGAGGGCCAGTGCCGACAGCCGCGCCCACGAGCGCGCCTGGCGCAGGGCAGCCCAACCATGACGCTCCACGTACAGGAGCGCCAGGGGCAAAACCACCACCACGCCCAGCAGGCGGGTTGCCGTGAGGGTGGCGCCAAGCAGGCCCACCATGAGCCAGCGGTCTTTCATGGCGTAGTGAATGCAGCCCAGCATCAACACCAGGAACAGCGACTCGGTGTACATGCTCGAGAACACGTAGGAGCCGGGGAAGAAGGCCGCGAGGAACACCACGGTGGTGGCGAGTGGAGCATCGAGGCGATCGCGGGTGATCCGCCACAGCAGCCACAGCGAGAGCAGGAAGCAGAGGTTCGAGACCAGCACCCCCGCGACCAGCGGGTGGCCAGTGAGCACCGAAGCCAAGCGCGAGATGATGGGGTAGGCCGGGAAGTAGGCGTGGTTCATGCGAACCGTCTCGCCCGCGAGGGCCTCGGCCGTCACGAGCTGGTATCCGTGCTCGACGATGGAGAGATACCAACCGGTGTCCAGCACGCCCCACACGTCCCACCAGACGTTGTCGTGGTAGTGCCACACGTAGTGCTCGGCGACGAAGCGGCCGAGCACCTTGCGAGAGAGCACGCCGACAACCTGAAGCATCACCCTCGAGACCAGGAAGGCAGCCAGGACCACGGGCCACCCCTGCTCGGCCATGCGGCGGAGCAGATCGTGTTGTCCGGATTTCGCGGAGCTGGTCATGGAGGGCGAAGGATCGAGGGGCGAGCAAGCCTAACCGGCCGTCTCGTGATGCCGCAGGTTGACAGTGATTCCGCTGCAATCCTACATTGTCGCGATCCTTCCGGAGGTTCCCCATGCCCACGGGCTTCCACCGTCCAGCCAGCGTCCCCGAAGCGCTCGAGCTGAACGCCACGCTCGGCGAAGCGACGTACTTCCTCGCCGGTGGCACCGAGCTCAACCAGAAGCACTGTCCCGCGCAGCCCCAACACCTGGTCTCCCTCGAAGACCTCGGGCTCGGAGGCATCGCCGCTGCAGCCGATGCCGTCGTCATCGGGGCCATGGCCAGCTTCCAAGACCTGCTCGACAGCGAACGGGTCCACCCCATGCTGCGCGATGCCGCATCGAGGCTGGTCAACCGCAACGTGCGCAACGTGGCCACCGTCGGCGGCCAGCTTGCCTCTGGCAAGTCCTGCGCCGATCTCGTCCCCGCCTTGGTCGTGCTCGAGGCTCGTGTGCTCGTCGCGACGCTCGAGGGCTCGGGCGCTTGGTCGGTCGAGGACTACGTCGCGTCCAAGCCCCAGGGGCTGATCATAGCGGTCGAGGTCCCCTCCCCCGCCTCCTGCCGCGGCCACGGCCTGGCCAACTTCACCCGCTCGGCCAACGACCTCTCCGTGATCAGCTGCGCCGTGGCCCTCTGCCGCGAGGGTACCGTCAAGACGCCGATCGTAGCCATGGGCGGCGTCGCCGCCACCGTCATCCGCTTGGGGGCGGTGGAGCGGGCTCTGGTCGGAAGGCCACTCCCACCGCGGCTCGAGCTCGAGGCCGTAATCGCAGCCGCGGTCAACCCCATCGACGACCTCCGCGGCAGCGCCGCTTTCAAGCGCCAGCTGGCTGGCTCGCTGGGGGCCGATGCCATCACGGATGCCTTCAACGCCGCGGAGGCCCGCTGACATGCAGATCACCCTCACGCTCAACGGCGAATCCCGAACCCTGGACACCCACCCAAGCGAGCGCCTGCTGGACCTGCTCCGCCGCCAAGGCCTCATCTCCGTGCGCGACGGCTGCGACGGGGAGGGTGCATGCGGCGCCTGCGCCATCCAGCTGGACGGTCGCCAGGTCAACTCCTGCCTGCTTCTCTCCGCCCAAGCCGACGGCCACCGGATCGATACCGTGGAGCGCCTGGGCACACACGTCAGCCTCGACGCCATCCAGTCCGCCTTCGTGGACGCCGGCATCGTGCAGTGCGGCTACTGCACGCCCGCCATGGTCCTGGCGGTCAAAGAACTGCTCGACCGCAACGACAGCCCAGGCGAAGACGACGTCAAGGACGCCCTGTCCGGTACGTTCTGTCGCTGCACCGGCTACCAGCAGGTCTTCGGCGCCGTGCGACTGGCCGCGCAGCGGCGCACCCAACCCGACCAACCAGCAAACCTGGCTCCCAGCTTCCGCCCCGAGCTTCGGGTGGTGGGCAAGGCCGCCGGCAAGATCGATGGTCCCTACCTGGCCCGCGGCGGGCGCGCGTTCGTGGACGACTTCGTCCAGCCCAACAGCTGCGTCCTGAAGATGCTCCGCTCCCCCCACGCCCACGCCGTGGTCGAGAGCGTGGACGTCTCGAAGGCCCTGGCACTCCCCGGCGTGGTGTTCATCGGCACCAAGGACAACTGCCCGGACGTCTGGTACGGCAGCGCCGGCCAGGGTTACCCCGAGCCATCGCCTTACGACCGCAGGATGTTCGGCGACAAGGTGCTCCACGTGGGCGACCGGGTGGCCGCGGTGGTGGCCGAAACCGAGCAAGCCGCCCTCGAGGCAATGGCGCTGATCGATGTGGCGTACGAAGTGCTCGAGCCCGTGCTGAGCATCGAAGAAGCCCGAGCAGACGGTGCTCCGATCATCCACGACGCCGAGGTCGAGTATGTCGTGGGGGCGCCCGAAGATCTGGACAACAGCAAGGCCACCCCCCAGGGCGGCAAGCTCATCTACCAGTTCCCCATCCACGGCGATCCCCACCGCAACCTCGCGGCATCCGTCAGCGGCGGCATCGGCGACCTCGGCAAGGGCTTCGCAGAAGCCGACGTCGTGATCGAGCGCGAGTACTACGGCGGCCGCGTGCAGTGCACGCCGGTCGAGCCCCACGTCGTGTACAGCTACATCCAGGAAGACCGCCTGGTCATCCGCGCCTCCACGCAGGTCCCCTGGCACGTGCGACGCATCGTCGCCCGCCTGCTCGACCTCCCAGAGAACAAGATCCGGGTCATCAAGGCCCGAACCGGGGGCGCATTCGGCTCGAAGCAGGACATGGTCCTCGAAGAAGTGGCCGCGTGGTGCACCTGGGTCACGGGCCGACCCGTCCACTTCCGCTTCACCCGCGAGGAAGAGTTCATCGCCTCGCGCACGCGCCACCCCATGCGCGTCACCTGCAAGCTGGGAGCCAAGCGCGACGGCACCCTCACCGCGGTCTACATGGACCTTCACGCCAACACGGGCCCGTATGGCTCCCACTGCCTCACCGTGCCCATGAACGCCTGCTCGAAGGCCCTGCCCCTGTTCCTCTGCGACAACATGGGCTTCGACGTGCACACCTGGTACTCGAACATCCCCCCCACCGGGGCCTACCAGGGCTACGGCGCACCCAAGGGCAGCTTCGCCCTCCAGCTCGCAACCGCCGAACTCGCCGCCAAGCTCGGCATGGACCACCTGGCCTTCCTCGAGAAGAACCGGGTTCGTGAAGGCGTGATGCTAGAGATCCTTCGCTGCTTGGGTGAAGGTCGCGAGGGCATCCCCCAGCTGGTCTACTCCTGCGGCCTGGGCCCGGCTCTGGACCGCGGCGCCGAGCTGATCGAGTGGGGCGAGACGGTCACGAGCGATGGTCCCCATGTTCGGGTCGGCAAGGGTGTGGCCATCGTGCAGCAGGGTTCGGGTCTCCCCGGGCTCGACTCGGCCAACGCCTGGGTCACCCAGTTCTCCGACGGCACCTTCATGTTGCACTCGGGCGGCACCGACCTGGGCACCGGGCTCGACACCGTCACGGTCAAAATGGTGGCCGAGACCCTGAAGCTGCCCATGGACGCCGTGGCCATCACCGCCGCCGACACGGACGTCACCCCCTTCGACGTGGGTGCCTATGCCAGCTCCGGCACCTTCTTCTCCGGCGGTGCGGCACAGGACGCCGCCCTGAAGATGAAGGAGTTGCTGATCGACGTGGCTGCCGAGATGCTGGTGGAACCCAAGAACAACCTGCGCCTCGAGTACCCCTGCAGAGTCGTGGGCATGTCCGGTGAGGTCAGCTCGGAAGACATCGCCCGATTCACGCAGACCGGCACGGGCCGCGGCCAGCTCACCTCCCTGGGTACGTTCATCACGGACAAAGGGAGCTTCCCCTACGGCGCACACTTCGCCCAGGTGGCGGTAGACACCCGCACCGGCAAGGTCACCATCCAGAAGTTCTACGCACTGCAAGATGCGGGAACCCCCATCAATCCGGCACTGGCGCTCGGCCAGATGTACGGCGGCGCGCTCAAGACCATCGGCTCGGCGATGTTCGAGGAGATGGTTCTGGACGAGCAGGGACGCTGCCTCAACGCCGACCTGCTCGACTACAAGGTCCCCATGATCGGAGATCTGCCCGAAGACTTCCGCTGCGAGCTGGTCTACACCGAGGATCCCTTCGGCCCCTTTGGGTCCAAGTCCATCTCCGAGATCTCGTGCAACGGCGCCGCCCCCGCCATCGCCGCGGCCATCCACGATGCCGTCGGCGTCTGGATGCGAGAGTGGCCGTTCACCCCCGAGAAGATCCTGCGCGCCCTCGGCACCCTCTGAACCCCGGAGCCCACCTTGCCCTCCCCCAAGCACTTCGTCGCCTGCCGAGCCGACTTCGTCATCCCGCTCGCCGACGCCGATCCCACCCAGCGCATCGCTGACGGCTACGTGGTGGCACAGGGCGAGCACATCCTCGCCGTGGGGCCCTACACCGAAGAAGCGGGGCAGCGTCTACGCGCGACCTGCGGTGAGCAGCTCGAGATCGTCGGGGGCGCACTGGCCCGCCCCGAGACCACCTCGGACGCGCTGCCCCGACTGCGAGGGGTCATCCTGCCCGGCTTCGTCAAGGCCCACGGCCACGACCACGAGCAGCCCATCATCGGCGTGGCAAAGGACGAGCCGCTGACCGCCTGGCTCGACCACGCGGTGAACCCGTTCACCGGGTTCATCAATCAGCACCGCGAAGAGCTGACCGAGGTCCTGGGCTGCACACCCCAGCTCGCCACCTACCGCATGGCTCGGCTCTGCGACATCCACTACGGCATCACCGCGTCGATGGTGCACCACTGCAACCACAACAAGTACCACCTCGAGGACATCGCGCAGGCCAACGAAGCCGCGGGCACCACCATGATCGTGGCCATCGGCGGGCAGGACCGACTCTACGTCGAAGAGCTGCTCGATTCCCCTGACGAGGCCATGGCCCGCCTCGACCAGGCACTCCGGATCCAGCGCAAGTGCAAGCGCACCACCTTCTGCCCCGGTCCCGACCAGCTCTTCTCGAACAGCCGCGCCGTGCTGGTTCCCCAGAAGGCCTGGGCGCGTGAGCACGGCACGCTCTTCCACATCCACAGCTCCGAGGAACCGGGCACCACCCGATGGTTCCAGTCCGACATCGAGCCTGGCCTGACCCCGGTGCAGTACGCCGAGTCCATCGGCATCCTGGACGAAAACAGCGTGCTGGCCCACCAGGTGAACAACGGCCCTGACGACATCGCCATCCTGGCCCGCACCGGCACCCGCGTCGTGCACAACCCCCTGGCCAACACCATCCTGGGTTCGGGCATGCCACCCATCCTGGACATGATCGAGGCGGGCATCCCCGTGGCCATCTCCACCGATGGTTCGGGCTCGGCCGACAACCAGAACATCATCGCCGCGGCGCGGCTGGCAGCCCAGTACCAGAAGGCCCGCCTGCAAGACGCCACGGTGCTCCCGTCCGCCCAGCTGCTCCGCATGATCACCTCGGTGCCCGCCGGCATCCTCCGCCTCCCCCAAGGCTCCCTGGCCCCTGGGCTGCAGGCCGACTGGGTGGTGCTCGACACCGGCCGCCCCAATCTCTGCCCCACGCGCCTGGACAACGTCATGGAGAACATCATCTGGGCTGCGGACGGGGGCGAGGTCTCCACGGTGGTCGCCCGAGGGCGCCTGCTCAAGCACGAAGGCCAGGTCAGGCCCTTCGCGGACGGCTCTACGCCTCGAACCATCATGAACGCGGTGCAGCAGCTCTCCGAGCGCTTCGCGACCTGGCGTGAGACGGCGCCGGAGCTGCGCGGCACGGGCGCACACAAGTAGGCCCGGAACCATGAGCGTCGTGGCCATCGTCCTGGCTGCGGGACGAGGATCCCGTATGGGCCGCGACAAGCTCGCCGTGGACCTAGGCGGGCGCACCCTGCTGGGTCACGCGCTGCAGGCGTACCGGGGACACGCTGCCATCAGCCAGCGCCTGCTGGTGGTGCGGCCCGGCCGCGAGCTTCCACCCGAAGCCGAGGGTTGGACCCGCGTGGACAACCCCGACGCCGATGAAGGCATGGGCAGCTCTCTGCGCGCGGGGATCGCCGCGGCCCGTCCAGACGCCAGCGGCTTCATCCTGGGTCTAGGCGACCTCCCCGCGCTGAAGCCGTCCACGGTGGCTGCCGTGATCGAGACCTGGCAAGACTGCGCCGCGTCCATCGTCCACCCCAGCTGGCGGGGCCGACGCGGCCACCCCGTGCTGGTGGACGCCTCCCACCGCGCAGCGCTTCTCGCCACCCACGGCGACCAGGGCGCGCGCGCTCTCCTGCGCACCCACGCCGCACTCGCACTGCCTGTGGAGGATCCCGGCTGCGCCTTGGACGTAGACACCCCCGCCGACCTCGCTCGGATCGACCTCGCCCCTGCTGCCTCCCCCAAGGTGCTCGTCAAGGGCGCCGGAGAGCACGCCTCGGGCACGGCCCACCGCCTGTTCCGCTGTGGCTACCGCGTGGCCATGACCGAGACCGCGACACCCACGGTCGTACGTCGGTGGGTCAGCTTCGCCTCGGCCGTGTGGGACGGCGCCGTAGAGGTCGAAGGCGTCCGTGCCAAGCGGTGGTCTCTCCAAGACGCCTCGCAGCTCGACGACTTCCCATGGGACCACGTGCCGGTCTTCGTGGACCCCACGGCAGCTCTCGCGGGCCGATGGCAACCCGACGTCATCGTCGACGCGCGCATCCTGAAGCGCAACCTCGACAACCACCTGGACCACGCTCCCTTGGTCATCGGCTACGGGCCGGGAATCGAGGCTGGAGTGGACGTGCACGCCGTGGTGGAGACCGATCGCGGCCACGATCTCGGTCGCATCATCCACGCCGGCTTCGCCGCGCCGGACACCGGCATTCCCGGGACCATCGCAGGCCAGGGTGCCCGGCGGGTGCTGCGGGCTCCGCGGGACGGCCTGCTCACCGTACACCGCGACATCGGCAGCCTGGTCCAGCCCGGCGATCTGCTTGCAGAGGTTCAGGGCTCACCCGTGCGAGCGGCCATCGGCGGTGTGGTGCGCGGCATGGTCCACCCGGGTGCCAGTGTTCGAGTGGGTCAAAAGCTCGGCGACATCGACCCCCGCGGCGACATCCAGGCCTGCCGCACCATCAGCGACAAGGCCCGCACCATCAGCGGGACTGCGCTGGAGCTGATCATGACGAGCTTCGGAACCGACGCCCAGACCTGATGGGCGTCGGGAGCACGGTCAGTCTTCGACCGACACGTCCCACTCGTACAGAGCGGTCTGGACGCGCTGGATCTGCGGGGCCCTGGAGGCGTCATCCGGGGCGTCACCTTTCTCGAGCTTGTCGCCGCACCCCAACAAGCCGGTGAGACGCAAGTTGGCCAGCCGTAGCTGACGCGCGCCGGCCAGGGCGATCTGACGTTGGAAGCGCAGAGCAAAGGGCGTTGCGGCCCGCACCAGGCGCTCGAATACGTCGCGTCCGATCTCGAGGGCGACCACTTCGGTGTCCGCTCGCATGGACGCCGAGCGCGGCGAGCTGTCCACCAGGGACATCTGGCCCACCAGGCTGCCGGGCCCCAGGACGGCCAGTCGGCGACCGCCGCCAGCGCTGGCCTTGAAAACGTCGACATGTCCCTGGAGCAGCACGAAGCATGACGCGCCCGGGCGACCTTCGTGGCAGAGCATGGCGCCTTCTTCCCAGACCATCACCCGCCCCGCGCTGCCGAGCATCTGCAGATCGCCGCGCTGGAGCCCTTCGGGCAGGGTGGCCTGGTCCCAGCGGAACAAACCCCGGAACGGCTTGGGTTTGGCCACGCCGGTACTCGCGCTGCCGGCCGCTTGGCGCTGTGGATCCCGGTCGCGGTGGATACGACGGAGCTCGAGCTCGAGCCGCTCGTTGGTCTGGCGCAGGTGCTTGGTGACGTGACGCATCACCCCGCCGACGATGGTGGCCACGATGGCCGGAGCCACCTCTTCGAGGGTCTCGAGGGTGTCGGCGCTGACCTCGCAGGCCACCGTGTCTTGGTTGGCCAGCACGGCGGCCGAGCGGGGGCTGGGATCGATGAGGGCCATCTCTCCAACGGATTCCCCAGGCCCGAGCACGCCCACCGTGGTGGTCTGGCCGCGGTCGTCGGACACGCGGACCTGCAGCCGACCCTCGACGACTATGAACAGGGAGTCTCCCAGGCTGCCCTGGTGGAAGAGGTACTCGCCCTGATCGACGGTGGACCGTGGCAGCACCTCGGCCAGGATCTCGATGTCCTCGCGCTCCAGCCCCCAAAACACGTCGGCGCGGCGTAGCGCCTCGACCATGGCAAGGCTCATGGCTCCGCTCCCTGTCGGCCTGTCCCCGTGGGGACGTTCGAGAGGCAAGGTAACTCGCCATTCTTGCCGCCGACAGCCTTGATGGCCGCGCCCGGGTGCGCTAGGCCGTGGTCCTCACGACCGAGGTGATTCATGTCCCTGCGAATTGGCATCCTCACGGGCGGCGGCGACGCGCCTGGGCTCAACGCGGTCATCCGGGCAGTGGTCAAGCACGGGGTGGGCCAGCTGCATTGGCAAGTGGTAGGCATCGAGGACTCCTTCGATGGCCTGCTCGCAGAGCCTCGCCGAATCCACAACCTGGACCTCCCGTCGTGCAAGGGCATCCTGCATCGGGGCGGCACCATCCTGGGCACCACCAACCGAGGCGATCCCTTCAACTACCCCCTCCCCGGCGGCGGCTTCGCGGACCGCTCGGCGGAGCTGGCCGAAGCCATCCGCGACGAAGGCCTCGAGGGGCTCATCGTCATCGGTGGCGACGGCACCCAAAAGATCGGCTGGCAGCTCATGCAGCGACACGACGTGCCGGTCATCGGCGTCCCGAAGACCATCGACAACGACCTCTCCGCCACCGACTACACCTTCGGCTTCATGTCCGCGGTGGACACGGCCACCGACGCGTTGGACCGCCTGCACACCACCGCCGAATCCCACGAGCGGGTCATGGTGCTCGAGGTGATGGGCCGCGATGCCGGGTGGATCGCCCTGTATGCCGGCCTGGCCGGAGGTGCGGACTGCATCGTCCTGCCGGAGATCCCCTACGATGTCGGGCGCATCGTCCGCAAGATCCGGAAACGCCGCACCCTGGGGCGGCCGTTCACGCTCATCGTCGTGGCCGAAGGCGCGGTCCCCCACCCGGACAGCGACGCCCCCGGCGAGCAAGCCCACCCAAAGGTGGGAGGCGGCCGAGCGGCCTACGCCCTCGCGGCGGCCCTCGCCGAGCACATCGACTCGGAGATCCGTGTCACGGTGCTGGGTCACCTGCAGCGAGGTGGTGGTCCCGTGCCCTTCGACCGCATCCTCGGCACCCGCTTCGGTGTCACCGCGGTCGAGCTCGCTCGTGCGGGACGCTGGGGCGAGATGGCATGCTTGAGAGACGGAAAGGTGGGCGGGGTGCCCATCCACGAGGCCATCGCCACCTACCGCCTCGTCGACCCCGCCGGCGAGCTGGTGCGGGCAGCCAAGGCTGTCGGCATCGAGTTCGGTGCCTGATGAGCTCGAGCCCGAGCCGGCCGGCAGCGGACCTCCGCGGTCCCGTCCTGGTCACAGGCGCTACGGGCTTCGTCGGCGGCCACCTGGTTCGCGGACTGGTCGAGCGGAACGTCGAGGTCTGTTGCCTGGCGCGGGAGAGCTCGGACACCCTGGCACTCGAAGAACTGGGTGTGCGTGTCGAGCGCATCTCCATCGAGCGTCCATCCAAAGAGCTCACGGAAACCGTCAGCGGGTACGGCTGTGTCGTCCATGTCGCCGGCGCCGTCCGCGCCCTGACCTACGACGGATTCCTGCGGGTCAACGCCGTCGCTACCCAGGTCCTTGCCGAGGCCTGTATCGAGGCGGAGCACCCGCCACGCCGCTTCGTTCTCGTCTCGAGCGTGGGTGCCACGGGCCCCGCTCCACCCGGCGAGCGCCTCACCGAAGGGCACGCACCGGGCGAGCGCACGGACTACGGACGGTCCAAGTGGGACGGCGAGCAGCGCCTCCTGGCCCTGGCCGGCCGCCTGCCCAGCGTCATCCTCCGTCCAACGGCCATCTACGGTCCGCGAGACCGGGAGATGCTCCCCGTACTGCGGCTGGCCAATGCGGGCTGGCTCCCGGCATTCGCGGGCCCGGACCAGATCTACAACCTGGCCCACGTGGAGGACGTGGTGCGAGGCGTGCTGCGGGCCTGCACCATGAACGTATTCTCGGGCGACATCTTCCTTCTAGGGGGACCGCGCGAGTACACCACGGTTCAGCTGGCCGAGGTCATGGGCCAAGCGCTGGGGCGCCGTGTCCGTGTTCTTCCTCTCCCCCGAGCGCTGCTCTGGTGCATCGCGCTGCTCTCGGAGTTGTTCGCGGCCATTCTTCGGAAACCCGCCATGCTCAACCGACAGAAAATCCCGGAACTCACCGGATCCTGGCGCCTGGACCTGAGTCGCTCCGAGCGGGAGCTGGGCCACGTGCCGCGCATCGACCTGCCCAAGGGCCTCGAGGACACCGTTCGCTGGTACCGGAAGCAAGGGTTGCTGTAAGGGATCGATCTTTGCGCTCCCAAGGCGCTCCATGGCGGGCGGGGATAAACCCAGCCGTAGGTCAAACATCGCGAGTTCGGAGGGTCGTGAACGAGCTTCGCGCCATCGCTGCGAGCATGGACCACCGCGCACTGGTGGCTGTCTTTGGCAGCCTGGCGTTCATGACGATCTACGTCTACCAAGGCGACCACGGCTTCTTCGACCGCACGGTGGCGCCCCGCTTCGAGCT
>CAZVHW010000081.1:16607-18040 GCA_964626835.1 uncultured Enterobacterales bacterium | reverse complement strand
GAGCTGGTCGAGTGGCACCAAGCCCGAGGCTGCGAGGGCGCGGAGCGTGCCTGCGTGGCTACCGAAGCCTTGGTGGAACGCGCGCTGGCGGAGCTGGTGCGGTTCTGTAGCGAGCCGGTCTTCACTCCGGTGCTCGAGCGGGTGCAGAGGCGCCACCGCGCCCTGGTCGGCGACGAGCTGAGCGGGGCGTTGCGCGAGAGACTTCCATCCCTGTCCGACGCAGAGCGCAGCCGCCTCGAGAGTGAGCTGCGCGTGCTGCTCTCGGGCTTTACCGACGACGTACTGCAGGCCATTCGTGATGGCGCGCGGCACATTTCGGAGGCGAGAAAATGGCACGAGGAGTGATCCGCATCGGGACCCGAGGCAGCGCGCTGGCCCTCACGCAGGCACGGCAGATCCAGGCGAGCCTCGAGGAACCCTCCGAGATCGCAATCATCCGCACCACCGGAGATCGCCGCCAGGACGTTCGCCTGGATCTCGTGGGCGGCGTCGGCTTGTTCACCAGGGAGATCGAGCGGGCGCTGCTCGCTGGTGAGATCGATCTGGCCGTGCACTCCCTCAAGGACCTGCCCGTGGAGCAGCCCGAGGGCTTGGTGCTCGGTGCCATACCGCAGCGGGTACCGGTCTCCGACCTTCTGCTCGTGCATCCGCGGGCGTTCGACAGCAGCCAGGAGTTGCCGGTTCGTGCGGGCGCTCGTGTGGGCACCTCTTCCACCAGACGCATCGCGCTGCTCGCGGGTGTCCGCAGCGACCTCGAGCCCGTGGCGCTGCGGGGCAACGTGCCCACTCGGCTACGCAAGTGTGTCGCTGGCGAGTGCGATGCGGTGCTGCTCGCCCAGGCTGGCTTGCAGCGCCTGAGGCAGGATCTCGGAGAGCTTCGCGCGTTTCAGCTGCATCCAGCGGCCTGGCCATGTGCTCCCGGTCAGGGTGCGCTGGGTCTCGAGGTGAGGCAGGACGACGAGGTCACCAAGGCGTGCCTGGCACCCCTGGACCACCCCGGAAGCCGCGCGTGCGTGACCGCCGAGCGTCGCTTGCTCCAGATCTCCGGTGGCGGATGCCACAGTGCGTTCGGTGCGTGGGCGGAGTTGTCGGCCGGTTGCGCTCGCATTCACCTTGCGCTTCTCACGCCCCAAGACGAGCTGCGTGCGCGGTGTTTCGAGGCGACCGACCTGGGCGGTGCCCGCGATGATGCGGGGGCATGGCTCGAGGCCGGAGCCCCGGCCGGACCCACATCCAACCCGGACCCGGAGGCCTGGCTGTGCCGTCCCGCCCCTGTGTGGTCCTGACCCGCGACCCCTCCGACAACAGGGGGCTGATGGGCCACCTGCGTTCGTTGGGCGTTCCGTGTCGCGAGATCCCCTGCACCAGGACCGTCCTGCTCGGGGGGGGCACCGTGCCGGAGGGTGCGGCGGCCGTAGCGTTCTCGAGCAGGC
>CAZVHW010000081.1:15872-16597 GCA_964626835.1 uncultured Enterobacterales bacterium | reverse complement strand
GTGCGAGGGTTCTCCACCGAGCTCTGCAGCCTGCTCCAGGGTGAGAATCCGCCTCTGGTGGCCTCGGTGGGGCCGGCCACGACGGAGGAGCTCGCACAGCGACACCACAGGGTCGATTTGGAGGCCCAACCCCATACGGGCAGGGCTCTGGCTGAGCTGCTCGACAGCCAGCTGCGGCCTGGGCTTCCCGTGCTGGTCCCGCAGGGTGATGTGGGCGGTGGCGAGCTCGTGTCCAGGCTGGCAGAGCTGGAGAGGCCCTTCTTGCCTCACGTTGTCTACCAGAACGTGGCTCCGAACTTCGAGCCCATCGAGCCCTTTCCGGTCGCCGCGGTCTTCGTCGCTGCTCCGTCGGCCGCCCGCAGGCTGATCGCGCACTATCCCTGGATCGCGCAAGCGCCCTTCCTGCCCATCGGTCCGACTACCCACGCGGCCCTCGAAGAGCTCGGCGTCCGACGTTTCCTCGGTCCGATCGAGGCGCCCGGCCAAGGCGTCGACTGGCGCCTCTGGACCCAGCGACGGCAAGCCGACATCCTCGCTGCGGCTTGGCGTGAACACGCATCTTCCATTCCTGACGACCCCGATTTCCAACGTTAGAAGCCGTGGCAGCCCTGGAGTCATCATGTCCCGCTCTCAATCCGACCAGCTCTTCGAGCGCGCCTGCCAGGTCATGCCCGGCGGCGTCAGCTCCCCCGTGCGGGCCTTCCGCTCCGTCGGTGGCACCCCCG
>CAZVHW010000081.1:12112-15862 GCA_964626835.1 uncultured Enterobacterales bacterium | reverse complement strand
TGGCAACACGTACACCGACTACTGCATGTCCTGGGGACCGATGGTGTTGGGCCACGCCCACCCGGCGGTGATCGAGGCGGTACAGCGCGCCGCGGTGGATGGCTTGAGCTTTGGCGCCTGCTGCAGTGGCGAGATCGATCTCGCCGAGCGCGTGCTTCGGGCCTTCCCGTCCATGGAACAGGTCCGGTTCGTCAGCTCGGGCACCGAGGCCGTCATGACGGCCCTGCGGCTCGCCCGAGGTGTCACGGGGCGCCCGCGCATCCTGAAGTTCGAGGGGGGCTACCACGGCCACTCGGACAGCCTCCTGGTCAAGGCAGGGTCCGGGCTGGCCACCTTCGGTACCTCCTCGAGCCTGGGGGTGCCCGCGGCCTTCGCCGAGCAAACCGTGGTTTGCTCCTTCGACGACGAGCAAGCCCTCGAGGCCGCCTTCCAGCGCCATGGCTCCGAGCTGGCGGCGGCCGTGGTCGAGCCGCTTCCGGGCAACAACGGCCTGCTCGAGCAGCGCCCCGAGTGGCTGCGCACCCTCAGGCGCCTGTGCAGCGAGCACGGCACGCTGCTGATCTTCGACGAGGTCATCTCCGGATTCCGGCTGCGCTTTGGTGGGTACGGCGATCTGGTGGACGTACCCGCAGACATCGTCACCCTGGGCAAGGTCATCGGCGGGGGCATGCCCATGGGTGCCCTGGCTGGGCCCCGCGACATCATGCAGGCGCTCGCTCCCCTGGGCGGTGTGTACCAGGCGGGTACCCTGAGCGGAAACCCCGTCTCCCTGGCTGCGGGTATCGCCACCATGGATCTGCTGGCCGATGGCAGGGCCTACGCCCGGCTCGAGGAGCTGGGCGGCGTGCTGGACCGGGCCCTCCAGGCTCACACCGCCACGCGCCCCTGGTTGCGCTGGCGACGGGTGGGTTCGCTCATCTGGTTCCACCTCGCGGACATGCCCGTCCCCAGGCAGGCCGACGGCATCGATGGGGACGCCATCACCCGCATGAACGCGGTTCACGGCCCCATGCTCGACCGCGGCATCTATCTGCCTCCCTCCGCCTACGAATTGCTCTTCCTGTCCACGGCTCACGGCGAGGATCAGGTCCGCGACCTGGCGGAGGCCATCGTCGGCCTGGCAGACGGGTAGCGGTTCATGAGAAAGGTGCGTCACTACCACGTGATCTTCGGGTTCAGCCTGCTGTGTCTGGCCGCCCTGGGAGGGTGGTGGACCGTGTTCATGAACAAGGCCGTTGGCTACGAGCGGCAGGTGGCCATCTCGGAGCTGCAGCAGGTCTCGCTGGTGGCCGCGTTGAAGCTTGGGCACGGAGCCGCGCCCCCCACACAGGCCGATATCCCCCCGGGGGATCTGGTGGAGGTGGTGCCATGTGGCCCTCGGGCCCATCCCGGGGCGTACCCTGCGGCGCCACTCTACGCCGAGCTCTGCCTGCAGCCCGCATCGGCGGCGGTAGCCGTCATCGACGAAAAGCTCCGCCGCAGAAAGGCCATGGTGTACGGAGAGGGTTCGTTCCTCTTCATGCTGCTGGTGGTCTGCACCGTCATGCTGTATCAGCTCGTGCGCAGCGAGCGGCGGCACGTTCGACGCATGGAGTCCTTCGTCCACGCCGTCACCCACGAGATGAAGACGCCGCTCACGGGCATCAAGACACTGATGGAGACTCTGAAAGCGGGGCACGTGCCGGAAGCCAGCCAGGCCCGCTTGTTCGAGCTGGGGCTCGAGAACTGCGAGCGACTCGAGCACGCTATCGAGAACATCCTCGTCGCGGGTGCCTTGCGGTCCGGCCAGCAGCAGGTGCAGGTGGTGGATCTGTGCCTCGGACCGCAGCTCGATGCCTTCCTCGAGCATCGGCGCCGCACGCTCGCTGGGCGGCCCGAGGCCGTCCGCCTCGCGGCCGGCGAGGGGAGCATGGACCTGGTGGTGCGCGCCGACCCCGACCTGCTGCGGATAGTGCTCGAAAACCTGGTGGACAACGGGCTCAAGTACGGCGGCGATCAACCCGAGGTGGTCCTCGAAGTCAGCCATGACGCGGGTCTCGCCCACATCGCCGTTCGAGACGGGGGCGTCGGCTTCGACAAGGCCACGGTGCGCGGACTGTTCGTGCCGTTCCTGCGTGGCATGCCGGGCGGGCACGGGGTGCAGCACGGCACCGGCCTGGGCCTCTCGATCGCCCGGGATCTATGCAGAAACATGGATGGTGACCTCGAGGCTCACAGCGACGGGCCGGGCCAGGGTGCTACCTTCACCATCACGTTGGCTCTGGCGGACGAGGTGCAGGCATGAGCAGGATTCTGCTGGTGGAAGACGACGAGTTGGTGGGCACCATGGTGTCCATGAACCTCGAGAACCAGGGACACGAGATCGTGTGGTGTCGCGATGGCGAACATGGGCTCGCCGAGGCTCTGGAACACCCCTTCGATCTGCTGCTTCTGGACATATCGTTGCCGAAGCGAGACGGATTCTCCGTACTCGAGGGCCTGCGGTCCCGGGGCATCGGCACCCCCGTGCTCATGTTGACCGCGCGCTCGGACGTCGGCTCGAAGGTGCGAGCCCTGGACGCCGGCGCCGACGACTACCTTGCCAAGCCCTTCAACGTGGTCGAGATGGTGGCCCGGGTGCGGGCGTTGGTGCGACGGTCCCGTGCGGAGCGCGAGGTTCCCGCCACCCAGATCGTCAGCTTTGGCGCGTACCGGATCGATCTGGACACGCGTGAGGCCGAGACCAACTCGGGCACCGTGGTGCTGGGCGAAAAAGAGGTCGCGATGCTCGCCCTGCTCGTGCGGGCCGACGGCGCCGTCCTCTCCCGGGCCGACATCATCGAGGAGGTCTGGGGCCTGGACGCCTTCCCCGTGGAGCGCACGGTGGACAACTACCTGGTGCGTCTGCGCAAGCTCTTCGAACCCGATCCCCGCAGCCCTCGCCACATCCTCACAGTCCGTGGCGCCGGCTTCCGCTTCGTACCCTAGGACCACCCATGTTTCCCACCCATCGCCCCCGTCGACGCCGCTCCAGCGCCATGATGCGCGACCTCGTGCGCGAGACACGGCTGCACGCCCACGATCTGGTCTGGCCCCTGTTCGTCCAGGAAGAGACCGACGACGCCGTGCCCATCGTCTCCATGCCTGGCCAGTTCCGCCACAGCATCCCCACCTTGCTCACGGCCTGCGAACAAGCCGTCGAAGCCGGGGTGCGGTCGGTGCTGCTGTTCGGCATCCCGAACCACAAGGACCCCCAGGGCAGCCAGGCCTTCGCACCCGATGGCGTGGTACAGCGCGCGTTCCGTGCGTTGAAAGCCGAAGGCTTCCCTTTGCTGCTGATGGGCGACGTGTGCATGTGCGAGTACACCAGCCATGGGCACTGTGGCCACGTGGAAGGGCACGAGGTCATCAACGATGCCAGCCTCGAGTTGCTGGTCAAGACCGCCGTCGCCCAAGCGCGGGCGGGCGCCGATCTCGTGGCCCCGTCCGACATGATGGACGGCCGCATCGGTGCGATGCGCAAGGCCCTGGACGCCGAGGGCATGGACCAGGTCGCCATCATGTCGTACGCCGCCAAGTACGCCTCGGCCTACTATGGACCCTTCCGCGAGGCCGCCGGCTCGGCCCCCGGCTTCGGCGACCGCAGCGGCTACCAGATGGACCCGGCCAACGCCCGCGAGGCCCTCGAGGAAGTCCGCCTGGACATCGAGGAAGGCGCCGACATCGTGATGGTCAAGCCGGCCCTGGCCTACATGGACATCATCCACGCCG
>CAZVHW010000081.1:0-12102 GCA_964626835.1 uncultured Enterobacterales bacterium | reverse complement strand
TATCACCGATCTGCCTGTCGCCGCCTACAATGTCAGCGGCGAGTACGCCATGATCGAGCTGATGGCCCGCGAGGGACTCATGGATCGCCGCCGCGGCGTCCTGGAGACCCTCACCGGCATCCGACGGGCGGGGGCCGACATCATCCTGACCTACCACGCCCCGGAAGTCGCGAGGTGGTTGGCGGAAGGGTAGGGCACGGCACGGCTCACCTGGCGTCGCGGTGGGAGCGTTCGCTGTGTTCGCGGCGTCTTTTTCTGCCAGGACCCACGGCCTCCCTGGCCTGGCCTCCCCGCAGCCCTGCAGCCTCTTGGCGCCCGTCCTTCACGGGCGCGAGCCAACCCCTTCCGGCAGACGAGCGCAGCTCGATGTTCCTGGCCGTTTTTTCGTCCAGGGCCCAACCCGCCTGCGACGCCAGCGCGCCTTCCATCGTCAGCCTGCCTTCGAGCCGATCGGGAGCCAGGAGAGGAAAGGCGACGCTGTCGTTGACTCGGATGAATGGCGTGGCGAAGGCCTTGCTGAACCACCAGCCCGGCGTCTCCATGCCGTTGAGGCGCACCACGACGATGCCGAAGCCGTCGTCCACCAGCCGCTCGAGATCCATGGCATCGAAGTCGATGGCGGGCATCGGCTCGACAGGCGTGCGTTCGAGCCAGACCAGCACAGAGTTTCCCTCGCAATAACGACGATGCACCTCGGAGCGGGTCCAGGTCCCCTGGAAATCCGGCCCCCCGAGGACCGCCCGGCCGTGAAAGAGCTGCTGGGTGTATCGGACGGTCGAGATGCGTAGCGGCACGTCGATGATGGCCCCTGGCCATCGTCTGGCGGCCTCGACGTAGATGCTCTCTGGTTGGATGCGGTAGGCGGCCAGGCTTGGCTCCACCGTGGGAAGCGTCGCCAGCCAGCACAACAGGGGGAGCGTCCCCCACACCGCCCAACGTGACCAAGGGCGGAAGCGGTGAACCAGCGCTGCGCCGGCAGACGCGACGGCGATGGCGAGCCCCAACATCGGCGCGACCACCAAGCGCTCGGGCTGGGTCAGGCGGCCCAGCACTGGCAACCCCCGCTCGGCGATGGCGAGGGGTGTGGCGATCGACTGCTCGCCTACGGCGATCGCGGCACCGAGGGGCATGGTGAGCAGCAGCAACCAGGCGAGCGCCCATGGCAGCGACCGGCGCCACCCCCAGGGCGAGCAGAGCGCGATTGCACCGGCGCACAGCAGCGCCAAGGGGAGGCTGTGGGTTGTGAGTGCATCCACGAGGGATCCCCAACCGCCCAGGTCGGCAATCCCCGCGGCCTGCGTGGTGAAGTCGAACAGGCCGAAGAACGAGACCACACGCGCGCTCCCCGTGTTCATCCACCCGGCCTCGGCCCCCGGGGAGAGGACCTGGGACGACAACCTCCAGGTGGGTGCGATGACCGCGATGAGGGCGATGACGGAGAGAAGCCCGCCTCTCAAGAGGATTCTCCGCCGGGACTGGCGGGTCGTGACCAGGCTCGCCAGGCAAGCCAGCGCCCCCACAAGGCCCACCGCGATGGCGGAGAACCAGTAGACGAAGCACGCGGCGGCCAGAGACAGACCTGCCAGGACGCCATCTCGAAGCCAGCGCCCCCTGGGGGAGAGCAGCTGCACCACGAAGAGCAGGAAAAGACAGTGGAAGATCCAGTGGGCCTGCGTGGTCCTGCCACTGGACAGCTCGATCCGTGCAAAGGGACTGAAACAAACCAGCACCGCCAGGCCAGCGGCCAAGGCGAAGGGGGCCCCGACTCGCCGTAGAAGCAGCACGAGTACGGCCACGTTGGCCACGATCAGCATCGCCACGTAGAGGTTGTAGAAGCCGACGGGATCCAGCCATGACACCAGGGGCTGCGCCAGCAGAGCGTCGAGCCAGGCGAAACCCTGCGCTGCTCCCGAGTCCATGCCGACCGGGGCGAACACCCGGGTGTTCACCACCTCGATGCGGCCCTCGAGCATGCCGCGGAGGGCGTCGAAGGTCCAGATCGTGCCCATGAGATCGGCGGTATGCCCGAACAGTGGCTCTGGATTGGTCGTGGTCAGAAAGACGTCTCCGAGGCCGTCGAGGATGCCGGTCCCCTCGTCCACCATGGAGCGCCAGGCCGGTCGGAAGTGGAGAACGGCCACCCACGAGCCCAGGAGCAGGGTGCCCAGCACCTCGAGGGCGTGCTTGCGGCGAGCGCCTGCCTTGCCTACCGACAGGGCAGCACTCCACCGCTGGCTTGGCCCGCGAAGCTGGCCCACCAGTCCCCTCGAGGCTGGAGGGCGTAGTCGCGGGCGGCCTGGTAGCGCAGCTGGTTGGTGAGATCCCAGGAATCGCGGGGGATGCGGGCGGGATCTGCTCCTTGGGGCAGGAGCACCACCAGCGCTCCCGCGTCGTTCAGCTCACGGAGCAGCCGCTGGGCGCAGATGGTGGAGTGCTCCCCGTCGTCGCAGCAGCGTTGGGGGTCGAGCAGCACGGCTGGCACGCCGGCGAGGGCCGCTGCGGCCTGGGCATGAGCCTCGCGCCCGTCCTGGAGCTTGACCACCGCGATGCCTTCTGGGGGGCCCTCGAACACCATGCCCATGAGGTCCAGGGCGCCGGCGGTGCTGGTGCTGCCGTCGAAGGTCAGGCGCTGGTAGCGGCGCGCCCAGGCTGCGGGAGGGCGGGGAAGGGTGCATGCCGCCGTGCCCACCCAGGGCGTGCGCAGGTCGCTCCAGGCGTGGAAGAACGCCAGGGTATCCAACAGGAGCAGGGCGACGATGGCCGCGGGTGGCACCCAGCCCAGCCAGCGGAAGCGGGGCAGCAGCTCGAAGAGGCGCGCGAGTCCCCATCCTCCCAGGACCGCCACGCCGAGGCAGGATGGAACGAGATAGCGCACCCGCAGCCAGTCTCCGAGGCTCGCCGCGGACAGGGCCAGGATGGCGATGGTGGCGGCCATCAGCAGCAGCCGCGCGACCCAGCGCTTGCCGGGCAGGAGGGCGCAGACGAGGGCCAGCACGAGTAGCTCGGTCAGGGCGCCGTCGGGTGTGGCCTGGCGCAGCTCGAGGAGCCGCGTGAAGCCCGAGACTAGGTCGCCTGGGCCTACCGCAGAGGCCTGCACCGCGGGTGCCGCGGTGGTGGCTCCAAGCATGAGCCAGAAGCCGCCCAATCCCCCCAGTACGGCGGCTCCACACGATGCCAGGGCCTGTTTCCAGTCGCGGCCGTGCAGCGCGGGCAGCACCAGAAGCAGCGCTGCGCTGGGCAGGGCCACCGGCTTGAGCGTCGCCGCCACCAGTACCATGGCGGCTCCCAGTGCCGTCAGCGGCAGCCCCGGCCAACGCAGGCGGGCTCCCACCCATGCCAATCCGAGCCCGAGCCAGCTCAGACCTGCCGCGGGGGCATCCATGCCCAGCAGGATGGCCTGGTACAGGTGTTGGGACCAAAAGGCGGCGATGGCACCGGCCAGCAGGGCCGCGCGTTTGCCGCCCAGGGCACCGGCGGCGAGCATCGCCCCCAGGACCGCCGCCACGCTCGATCCCACAGTCAGGAGGCGACTCGCCGCCACGGGGTGCAGGCCGGTCCACGCGGCGAAGGTTCGAAGGATGGCGGCAGGGAGTGGCAGGTCGTGCTGGTGGGGGTCGATGGCCAGGAAGAGGAACTGGACACCGCCTGGGCCAGGAAGATCGCGCAGGTCCACCGTCTCGAGTACCAGAGCTCGCAACCCGGCAGCAGCCAACAGGACGATGGGGAGGGCGAGCCAGACGAAGAGTCGACCTTCCGGTAGGTGGCGCCGGGCGATCTGGACGTTCATGGTCTACGCTCGAGGCAACGGGGTGGATGTTCGGCCATGGCTCGAGGGTTCCGGCGTGCGGGGCTGGCTGGGATGGCGGGGCACCCGCAGCCTCTGTAATGCATCCCCGCGCGCCGTGATAAGCTCCTGTACCCTACTGAGGTTTGACCCAGACCAACACCGGAGAGCACCATGCGCAGTGCACTTTCGACCCTTCCGCTGGCATTCGTCGTCCTCGCGGGCTGCCCCGAGCCGCCCTCGGGCACCATCGGTGCCGAGCCCAGCCTGCAGCCGGGTGGATCCGCCGACGCGGCGGCTGGCGATGCGACGGGCGGTGAGGCCGTCGGCGATCCCGCGGGTGGCGCCAGCCACATCCCGCCCGGCATGCGGATCGAACCTCCGGGCTTCGGTCTCGAGAAGGGCGAAGGCATCCAGCTGGGCGGCACCGTCACCTATAACGGTGAGCTCGATGGGCAGCTCCGGGTCGAAATCCTGCAGGAATCCGGTGGTGACCAGGGCCCCTCCCTGTTGCATTCCCTCGACCTGGACGGTCCGGGCGAGTGGGAGGTCACCGCCCCACGCGACCTGGGCGAGGTCAGCGTCCTGGCCTACATGGACCTCGACCAGAGCGGCCCCAACGAGGGCGAGCCCCTGGCGCACTACGACGCTGCCATCGTCATCGGCACCGAGGACATCACCGGTTTGTCGCTCCTCCTCCTCGACCCAACCGCCGAAGGCTACCTCGAAGGCCAGGAAACCCCGGACGGAATCGAAGCTCCTCCGGCCGAAGAAGGCGAAGCCGAGCATGCGGAAGACGCCGAGGTGGCACCCGAAGGCGACGTCCTCATCGAAGAAGAAGCTCCCACCGAGCCCGCTCCCGACGCCGCGCCCGCTCCCGAAGCCGAGCCTCCGGCCGAATAGCTACCGGAACGGAGTATCGGGCGCCCAGCGTGGGGCCTGGGGATCGTCCTTCAGCCCGGTACCGAGGGTGCCGTGTCGTCCAGCGGGCGAGCTGTCCTTGGCGCGCGCCCCTTTCCCCTCGTCGAGAGCCCAGTGCAACAGCAGGCCGGGCTCGTCGCCGCTCGAGGACCGCGAGCGAGTGAGGGCAAGCTGCTCTGCGCTGCGGGGGCCATCCCAGATGCGCAGCTCGTCGATGTGACCCGCGAAGGGCCGGGCCGTGGGTCCGTGTAGTGGATCGCCGCCCAGCCACAGGGGGGCTTCACAGGCCCCGGGTACGACGTTCGTGTTGCGCATGCCATCCAGCCGGCCGTCTACCCACAAGGTCATGCTGGCCTCGTCCGCCTGCCAGACCGCGGCCACGTGGCTCCAGCGTTCCGCGGGGATCGCGGTCTCACCCACCATGCCCCAGCTGTCCCCGTTCGATGCCAGGCCCAGCTCGAGCACGCCGCCCCAGTCGTTGCGCAGTCGGAACGTGAAGGTGTCACAGCCCCCGCGGGGTGAGCGTCGGGCCACGATGTCGGCTCGTTCGGGGCTGCTCGCGGCGGGCCGGATCCACGCTTCGAGGGTCCAGCCCTCTGCGGGCGGTTGCAGTTGGGATTGTAGACGGACGTGATCGTCCACTCCGTCGAAGAGCAGGGAGCCACCGGCGGTGGCCCCGGTGTCTTCGGTGCACCGGCAGCCTGGGCCTGGGGAGACCAGGAGCGCGAGCAGCAGCAGGCGAGGTGAGGGAGGCAGGGCGGTCGCTCCGTTTCGGAGATGCGATGAGGACCCTGTATCCGCGCCCGTCCTCCACGGCCTTGTTGCTGTTGTGGCACGGCATCCCGTCGCCCTGTGGGGTGACACGGCGCGGCCCCTGGCGGCGAAGCCCGACCACTGTCGCGTTATTCTGCCATGACCGCAGGATCCTTCCATGTCCATCGCCGGGTTGTGCAGCTTCCTCGCCACCGTCGCCCTGCTGGCGGTCTTGGCGGTCGCCTCCCGCAAGCTGCCTGGCGGTGGCCGCGCCCCGGCGACTCTCGGCTGGGCCGACCTCGCGCTCCTGCTGGGTTCTGGGCTCGTCACAGCCGTGCTGGGCGCTTGGCTCATGGCCCCAATCGCCCTCGAGGACGGCGTCGTGACCGGCGCGGACTTCCAGGAGTACTGCGCATCGGTGGCGTCACTGCGGGGAGACGGGCTCTCTCACTGGTACGCAATGCGCTCGAAGGCACCGGGGCTGGTCCCCGCGTTGATGGCCCGCCCGCTGGGCCTCGTCGATGGGCTGGTGTCCTCGGCGCTGTTGGGCTCGGCGGTGTTGGGGATGGCCTTGTTCGCCTGGGGGCGGGCGATCCACGGTCGGCTGGCCGGGCTGGCCGCGGTGGTGCTGGCCTTGGCCTTTCCCCCGCTGGTCTTGGCTGGTCGGGTCTTGTCGTTCTATCCACAGATCGCGGCCTGGTTCGTTGTGGCTGCCGCCACCGCCGCCGCCGCGATGCGCTGGCGAACCCGTCTCGCGTTGGTCCTCGGGGGCTGCGGCGTTGGTCTGGCTCTGCTTGCGGACGGTATCGGTCTGGTCTGGGCGCTCCCTTGCGGGTTGGTGGTGCTCGTCGCGGCGCTTCGGGCTCCCCGCCGTAGCTGGCCGGCGAGGCTGGCCGTGGTGCTGCTTCCCGTGGTCCTTTCGTGGTTCGTTGGCCGTTGGGCGAACGCCGAGACCCACCCCCTCGAGCTACAACTCGGCATCATGGTTCGCACCCATCAGACCGATGGCGCCGAGCCGGTCCAGCTGCAGGACACGGGCTACCGTTGGGGCTGGAGCAACCCCATCGGCGTTCCCGGTACCCTGCTGCGGATCTGGAGTTCGTCGGGGGACGCGGGTCGGCAATTGCAGGACCGCGAGCCGGTGCTCGAGGCCCGAGAGAGGCGCGTCGCGCCCTGGCTCCCCCTGCTGTGGGCGGCCCTCGTGCCCACGGTGCTCGCGCTGCGAAGGCGTCCCTGGCTCCTCTTCGCCCTGCTGCTCGGCTGCCTGCCTTTCGTCGGCATGCTGCATCGCGCTGCCACCATGGAGACCAATCTCCGCTTCCTGCTCTTGGCTCTGCCCTTCGCTCCCGTGTTGTTGGCCTTGGCACTCGCGTGTGCGCTGGAGGGAGCACGTCCCGAGCCTCGCCAGGCGTCGGCCGAGCAGCCGAGTCCCGTCTGGGCCCGCGCGCTTCGTCCTGCTATCGCGCTGTCGCTCTCGTGCTTCTTGCTCGCCGGGCCGGGGTGGACCCCGCTGTCGTTCCGTTCGTCCGGTCGCCCGCCGTTCCGAGCCGTCAACGACGCGGGCACCGCGGTGGACTTCGCGATCACGGGGCAGCGGCGCCCCAATCCCGTGCTCGAGCCCTGCATCCAGGGCCTCCAGGCCGACCACACCCGCGGAGTTCCGACGGAGAGCCGCTTCTACGGGAATCTCACGGATCGCTAGGCACCAGGTAGCCCATGGCCTCCAGCCGTGCGCGCAGGTCGGGGTCCATGGGTGGGGCCGGCTGCGCGCCGTCGAGCTGCCAGCCGTAGAGGGACTGGAAGGCTTGGAAGCCGTCGAGGGGTGGTGTCTCCGAGTCGGAGAGCGAAGGCCAGAGGTCGTGCTGTTCGAGCGGATCGGCCTCCAGGCGGTACAGCTCCAGGGGTGAGATGGGCAGTGCGTTCGACACGCTCTGGACATCGAACCCGGCCAGCACGATGCGAGGGGCGGGGATCAGCGGGGGAGTGTAGCCGGAGGGATTCCACACCCATCTTTCGCGCTCGCTCCTTGCGGTCAGGATCTTGTCCTCGAGCTCCGTGAAGACCCAGCGGTCGGGCAGGGGGGCACCCCCGAGCAGGGGCGCGAGGCTGCGACCCTGGAAGTCATGGGGCACCTGGACACCGAGCAGCTGGAGAACCGTGGGGGCGATGTCGAGGCTGGCGACCAGGTCGTGGTGGCGGACGCCGGCGGGGACGTGTCCCGGCAGTCGGAAGAGCAGGGGGATGTGGAGCGTGCCCTCGTAGACCGAGGCGTTGTGGAACGGGTAGCGATGCCGGTCCAGCAGCTCCTCGCCGTGGTCGGCGCTGACCACCACCAGCGTGCTGTCGAGCTGGTCCGTGGTGCGCAACCGGTCCACCAATCTGCCGAGCTGGGCGTCGCTCCAGGCCACCTCGCCGTCGTACAGGGCCAGTAGCTGCGCCTTGTCCGCCCTCTCCACGGGCCCTTCGCCGAACAGCAACTGGGTGGTGGTGGGGATCGAACCGTCCACTGGGCCGCTGTAGGCCGGGTCCACGAAGCCACGGTGCTCCGGTGGTGGCTGGTAGGGATCGTGGGGCGCGACGTAGTGCACCCAGAGGAAGAACGGACCCTCGTCGCCTTCCGTGAGCCACTCCAGCGCCCGGTCGCTGGCGCGTACGTCCCTGGGTTCCTCCATGATCGGCAGTCGATCGTGGAAGCCAGACCACTCCAGCTCGCTGGCGTTCGTGAGGACGGCACCGCAGCGATAGCCCTGCGCACCCAGGACATCGGCCAGAGCCGTGGGAGAACCCTGCAGGGGCTGGCCGTTCGCCCGCACGCCGTGGGTGACGGGGTGTAGACTCGTCATGATGCTGACCAGCGACGGCCAGGTGGAGCCCCGTTGGGCGTAGGCTGACTCGAAGAGCGCGCCCTCGCGGGCCAGCGCGTCGAAGACCGGGGTGGTGTCTCGGCTCGCACCGTAGGCGCCCATCCGGTCGGCGCGCAGCGTGTCCACCGTGACCAGCAGCAGGTTGTGCGGGCCCGGTGCGGGCCGATCCGCTGCCGTGGGGGAGCCGCTGCATGCGGCGAGGAGCGCGAGGACCGGGACGAGGGGGGAGGGGGGCTCGGTCATGGGATCCGTGGGTCGAGCGTTCGGGCTTCTGGCGCCTCGAGGCCGAGGGCGTATGATAACTCCACCTTGGGCCGACCTGACGCGGCCCCCGGTCGTGTCGTTCGAGCCCACGGCTTCCCGGATGCCGCGGCCCAACGCCACGGGAGCCTCTCCCTGCATGGAACACCCAGCCCCGGTCGCCCCCGTCCCCGCCACCTCCATGGCCAAGCCGAGAGGGCTGCTGGCACCCGTCTTCGCCTTCGTCCTGGTCGTGGGCGTCACCTTGCTCCTTGTCGGCCTGGCGCCATGGGAGCTGCCACATCAGCGCATCGTAGGGGCCTTCCACGACGGACATGTCTGGGCGTTCGACCACCTGGCGCGCATGCTGGTGGGCCTGGAGGCCGCCAACGGGGTGACCGATCGGATCGGATACCCCGGGCCCGTGCTGGCGCGCTTCATCGGTTGGTTTCCGGCGCTCCTCGCCGCTCCCCTCCAGCCCCTGCTGGGCCCTCTGGGCGCCTACAACGTCGTGCTGGTCGTGAGCCCAGCGTTGGCCGCGTTCGCCAGCTGGGCCCTGCTGCGTCGCGTCACCAGCATCGGCAGCTGGTCCGCTGCGGGTCTGTCCATCGCCTACGCCCTCTGCCCCTACGCGCTGGGCTGCTTGCAGAGCGGGCAGGTGGCCAAGCTCCAACACTGGCTCGTTCCGGCCGTGCTGTTGGTCGTCACGCTCACGGTCCGGGGGCCACGGCGCCCCTTCGCGGCGGTAGCTTGCACCCTCCTCGCCGGCTGCTTGGCCTTCAGCAGCCCATCCACGGCACTCTTCCTGCCCCTGGCGGCGGGTGTGTGGGTGTTGGCCGAGCTGTGGGCGGCCCGGGGGAGTGGGGGTTCCTGGACGCGTGTCGTGGCCTGGGCGGGAGCCTCGCTGGGTGCGGTGGCCCTTGGCTTGGTCCCCGCGCGGCTGTACTTTGGCAACCTGAGGCAATCCGGGGTGATGTTGGCCTTCGAGCCGCGAGTCCAGAACCTCGCCGAAGGTGCGCTGCCCTATCCCGCCCCGGTGGCGCAGCCCGAGGGGCTCCTGCTGGGGCTCGGGGGGCTCGCCGAGCAGGCACAGGATGCCAGCCACGTGGTCTACCTCGGGTTGCCGCTGTTGGTCCTGTCCGCGCTGCTCGGGCTTCGCGCCCGACCCGGGCGAGTGGCCGGTTGGCTCTTGTTGATGCTGGGCGTGGTGCTGGCGCTCGGCCCTCTGCTGGTGAGTGGTGACGGCTTCGTGTTCGTGGGGCAGTCCCGCCTGCGCCTGCCCGTCGTGCTGCTCGAGGCAGTAGGCTACCCCACTCGCGACAGCGGCATGTACTACCGCGCGGTGGTCCTGTCGTCGTTGGGTCTGGTGCTGCTCTGTGCCGCGGGTTGGCCACGGGGACGCAGCGCTTGGTGGATCGCGCTGGCCTGGGGGGTTGGGCTGGCCCAGCTGGCTGACGGCTATCGCGCCACCCGCACGCTCTGGCCGCTCACCCATGGGCCCGTGCCGGGGATCGAGGCCCTCGAGGTCATGGCGGCCGATCCCCAGCCAGGAGCGGTAATGGACCTGCCCCTCGAGGGCGGCACCCTCGAAGGCGGCATGGCGATGCTGGCGGCCACCGTCCACGGGCGTGCCACCACCGGCCTGCCCCGCCAGACCTCGCGTCAGTACCTGCCTCACACTCAGCGTCTGGGGGGATGGCTCGACCGCGCGATGGCCACGGGTCCACCGGCACTTGCGCGCTCCAGCCTGGCCGCGAGGGGCTTTCGTTATGTCGCTTGGCGGCCTTGGTTGGACGATCCCGAAGACCTGGCGATCCTTGAGGACGCTCTGGGCCCTGCCCTGGGTGACAACCGGCTCTACTACTGGCCCCTGGAGGAAGAGCCGGAGCGCTGAACGGCGCCATCGAGGACCCATTCCGTTCCAACACCCCGGACACGGCGCCCTGGACGGCTCGAGTCCTCTTGGACGGCGAGCGCGGTTCGGTGTACCGTAGGAGGGTCGTCAGTCCCGCTATCGCGTCACCTTTCGCACAGGTGCGTTCATGTCCTTCCGTCCTTCCCTGGCCCTCACCCTGCTGCTGTCCGTCGCCTTGTCCACGGGTTGTCCGCCGGAAGAACCCGATATCAAGGAAGACAGCGCTGGAGACGAAGCCGTCGACGAGGACGGCGACGGCTACAACACCGACGAGGATTGTGACGACACCAACGCCGAGGTCTACCCGGGTGCCGAGGAGATCTGCGACGAGATCGACAACGACTGCAACGGCGAGGTGGACGAGGGCACGGACTACACCTACTACGGCGACGTGGACGGCGACGGCTACGGGGATCCCCTCATCGTCACCACCGCCTGCGCGCTTCCCTCCGGCTATGTCGAGAACGCCGAGGATTGCGACGACAACGACGCCATGCAGTACCCGGGGGCGGACGAGTACTGCAATGACGAGGACGACGACTGCGACGACGAGATCGACGAAGACTCCGTCGATGCCCCCACCTGGTACGGCGACGGGGACGAAGACGGCTACGGCGGAGCGGACATCACCGAGATCACCTGCGATCAACCCACCGACTACACCGCCAAGCCCGAGGATTGCGACGACAGCGACCCGCTGCAGTACCCAGGCGCCACCGAGCTATGCAACGGCGAGGACGACGACTGCGACGGCGAGATCGACGAAGATGACGCCGAGGACGTCGCCGTCTGGTATCTGGATGACGACGGGGACGGCTTCGGAGACGCGCTCAACCCCGACCTCGATTGTGATCAGCCCACCGGGTACGTGTCCGACGACACCGACTGCGACGACCACGACGCCGCCCAGTACCCCGGGGCGGACGAATTCTGCAACGGCGAAGATGACGACTGCGACGGCGAAGTGGACGAGGACGAGTCCCTGGACGTGGCCTCCTGGTACGTCGACACGGACGGCGACGGCTACGGGGATCGGACCGTGAGCGACATCGACTGCGATCAACCCACCGGGTACGTGTCCGACAGCACCGACTGCGACGACACCGATCCGCTGCAGTTCCCGAGGGCACGCGAGTACTGCAACGGCGAAGACGACGACTGCGACGGCACCGTCGACGAAGACGACGCGGTGGACGTGGCCACCTGGTACGCCGACGTGGACAGCGATGGCTACGGCGATCCCACGAACACCGACATCGACTGTGACCAACCCATCGGCTACGTCTCCGACAACACCGACTGCGACGACGCCGACGCCTTCCAGTATCCGGGCGCGGAGGAATGGTGCAACGGGGAAGACGACGACTGCGACGGCATCGTGGACGAGGACGACTCCGTGGACGTCTCCACCTGGTACGCCGACGGAGACGGCGACACCTACGGCGATCCGGGGTTCAGCGACGTGGACTGCTATCAGCCCACCGGGCACGTGTCCGACAACACCGACTGTGACGACACCGACGCGGCCCAGTACCCGGGCGCCGACGAGTACTGCAACGGCGAAGACGACGACTGCGACGGCTCCACCGACGAGGACGAAGCCGTGGACGTCTACACCTGGTACC
>CAZVHW010000080.1:0-18415 GCA_964626835.1 uncultured Enterobacterales bacterium | reverse complement strand
TTGGCCTCCAGGATGGCGATCAGGCCGTCGATGCCGTCTCGTTTCAGCACCCGGGTGTGGTGAGCGGGTGTGGTCAGGGCCATGGCCAGTGCCTGGGGCTCGAGGTTCGTCCCCACCAGCCGGATCTCCCGCAGCTCCCCTCTGGAGGGGTCGGTCAGGACCAGGACCGCTCGATCCGGCCCGAGGGCTGTCCAACCCACGGGGGGAGTGAGTGCCTCTACCGGGGCCATGGCGATCAACAGGACAGGCAACATGGCCTTCTCTCCTCTCGCGGGGGATGCTACCATCGCTCGCCACCCGGAGGGAAAGCATGTCTCCCCAGACTCCACGAGAGCGCCGCGCACTCCGTGCTCGCGGTCATCACCTCGCGCCCGTGGCCCGCGTAGGCCAGGCGGGCATCAGCCCCGCAGTGGTCGCCAAGGTCGAAGCGGAGCTCGCCATCCACGAGCTCATCAAGGTCAAGGTGGGCCAGGGTGCTCCGGTCGCGCCCAAGCAGGCGGGGCCCGAGCTGGCCGCGGCCACCGGTGCCGACCTGGTGCAGGTCATCGGCCGCGTGGTCCTGCTCTACAAGGAGCTTCCCCCGGACGACGGCTAGCCGTTACCGCTCCCCAACCCCCTCGAAGTTGCAGTTCAGCAGGTTGCAGGGTCGGGTGCAGTGGGCCACCTGCCAGCGACGGCGCAGGGCTGTGGGGTGTGTCCACACCTTCTCGGTTGGACCGCGCTGGGTGATGTCTCCGATGGGGTCCAGCATGAAGCACAGCCTCAGCTTGCCCTGGGCGTCCACGGCCAGGTCGCTGTGGCCTGCTCGGCAGGCGAGCCCGTTGTGGACGTCGGGGGCGCGGAAGTACTGGCGGATGCCCTCGAGCTGGGCGATGGGGTTGCAGACCGGGCCCCATTCTTGGCGAACGGCGACGAGCTGATCGATGGCGGCCTCGAGGACGCCCATGTCTTTCGGCCAGAGCTCGGAGTGGTGGTGCCAGCCGGGATCGTAGGGCTCGTCGAAGGTCTGGTAGAGGGGCTGGATGACCAGCTGGAGTTCCCGCTGCCGCACGTAGTCCAGCAGGGCGGGGATCTGGCTGGCGTTTTGTCCGTGCAGGATGGTGGCCACGATGATCTGCGGGCCCGCTCGAACCCGGAGGTGTTCGATGCCCTGGATTGCGCGGCGGAAGGCACCCCGCTTGCCGCGGGTGTGGTCCACCAGGTCTTCGTCCATGCCGTCCAGGGACACGTAGACGATGGACACCCCCGTGTCGGCGATGCTGGCGGCTCGCTCCTGGGTCAACAACCAGCCGTTGGTGTTGAAGGTGGTGGTGAAGCCTTTGGCCACGGCGTGGGTGATGAGCCGCTCCAGGTCGGTGCGGATCAGGGGCTCCCCGCCAGCGAAGTTGACGCCGGCCTCGCCCAGCCAGCCAGCCAGGTCGTCGAAGAAGCGCAGCCACGCTTCGGTTGAGAGGTCCTTTGTTTTTTTGCGGTGGATGGCGCAGTGAACGCAGGGCAGGTTGCAGCGGTCGGTGACCGACACGTGCACCTGGGTTGGCGGACCCGGGGCCGGCCGAAGGCGAGCCAGCTCGGCGGCCTGACGGAGGGCACGGGGCAGGGGACTCAAGGAGCTTCCTCGGGCGGATCGGCCCAGCGTTGGTGACGCTCGATCTCGAGGGGCTCGATGCCGGTGTAGTTGGCGGAGCGGGGGATGAAGCACCGACCACAGAGGGGGAGGCCTTCGTAGTCGCCTCGAGCCACGCGGAGGCGGCGGGATGCCATCTCTGGACCCCACCACAGCTTCGAGAAGGGCGCGTCGCGGAGGTTGCCGACTTTCATCTCCACGGTGGCGTCGCGGGTGCAGACGGTGACGTCGCCGTTCCAGCGCACCACGGGGCTCTTCCAGAAGCCACTGCACGGATGGGGATTGAGCGCCTCGACCTGGGCGGGTGCCGTGTCACCGCCAGGGAGCTCGAGGCCCATGGCCGTCACCGCGGTCCTGAACACTCGGTTTTGCTCGCTCTGCCGCTCGGGCGTCGGGCAGTCGAGCTGGCGGAAGAAGATCACCGCTTCGTCGCCTTCTCCGCTGGGGACGTGGCCTGCCGACGCGCGCACTCGCAGCCCGGCGCGGTGAAGTACGCGAGCCCAGCGGGCCCTGAACAGCTCGGCCTCGTCCACGTTTCGGTCGCTGACGATGAACTGCAGCACCAGGCGGGGCCACGGGGAGCCCAGCAGGCCCTTGTCTTCGATGAGGCGTTGGATGTTGTCCTCGACCTTGGCGAAGTGGTCCCGCCCCTTGATGCGTCGGTAGGTGTGGCGATGGACCGCGTCGACCGTGAGATGCCAGACCTGGTGGGTGTGGGCCTTGTTGAGGGCCACCCGTGCCAGCCCGGGCTCGAGGCCCACGGCGTTGGTGTGGAGCTCGATCTTGCCGAACACCCCGTGCTGTTCGTTGGCGCGGACGAGCAGGGGGTAGAGGGTCTCGAAGTGTGGGTGGAGCAGGGGATCGCCCAACCAGAACAGGATGAGGGTGTCGAAGTGGGCCCCGACTCTCCCCAGGTCGTCCATGAGCGTCCGCGCCATGTCCAGGTCGAGAAAGCAGCCCCCGTACACCTCGTCCCCGATTCCGACCGGTGGGGTCTGGGCTCGGTCGCAGTGCACGCAGTCGAGGTTGCAGGAGCCGGTGGTCTCCAGCACCAGGTAGCTCCCGGGCATCGGTGGCGGTGGGCCGTGTCTCATCGCCCGAGACTAGCTCGAGGCGGGGCCTCTCGCCCGTCCTTTCCGGTCATCGGTCAGCCTCGCCACAGGGTGCCGGCGAAGGACTCGATCTTCCATCGCAGTGGTCTGGGGAGGGGGGCCAGGGCCGCCTCGGCGGTGAGCAGGAGCCGCTCGATTCGGGCTTCGGCCGCCATGGTGGCGATCGTGGGCTCGCCGGCGAGGATCCAGCGGCGCTCCGCGTCGTTGGCCAACGCGAGCAGGGCTGCGGTGCCGTGCACGGACACGGCTCGGGGGCCCAGCACTTCTTCGAACAGCTGGCGACTGCGCGGCACGTGGTAGGCGGAGGTGACCACCAGGAGTCGCTGGATGCCGAGCTCCCTGGCGAGGTCGCGGGCCAGGACCGCCTCGTCGCGGGTGGACCGCGACCGCTGGCGTAGGACCGTTTTTTCGGCGGGGACCCCCAAGGTGGCGAGGTTTTCGGCCACGATGGCGCTGCCTTCCCTGTCCTGCCCCTCGAGCTTGGCCTCGAGGGAGAGCGCACGGCCGGCGCCAGCGCGCACGGCTGCGGAGGCGGCGGCCGACCGGGCGCGGAGCTCGCGAAGGCCGCGCTCGCGATCCCGGCGCAGCCCCTTGCCTAGCACCAGGACCGCGTCGAAAGGGAATGCCATGGCCGTCAGATCCTGATCTCGAGGATGTCTTTGTCCTGGAGCTCGTGGCTGCGGTTGACCGTCTGTCCGTCGAAGGCGCTGGAGCCCCACAGACGCGCGCTGGCGAGCTTGGCCGCGAGGTCCTTGTGGATGCGGTAGGCCAGGTCCTCGACCGTGGTCCCCAGGGGTACCGTGAAGGGCTTGGCCAGGTCGGGGGGCTTGCCCGGTTGCTTGGTGTAGACACGGATGATCCCGGCCGCCCGAAAGGTGAGTTCGCGCAGGCCGGCCATGCCGATGTCAGCGGTGGGGGAGCAGAGGTGGACGGGGAAGGGGACCTCCACCAGCTCGCGCATGATCTCGACGTTCTCTTTCGCGTCGGCCAGATCGGCGCCGGTGATGACCAGCAGGGTGGGCTGGGGTACCCAGGCCCAGTCCAGGTCTTCGGGGGGCTCGGTGAAGGCTGGGTGGAGGTGCAGCCTCTTTTCGGTGAGCTTTTCCATGACCAGCTCGAGCCCCGACAGGGGGTTGCGAGCGCTCAAGACCAGCCAGACCAGGTCCGCGCGGCGCATGCTGTCGAAGAGCCAGTGCTCGTTGTAGTCGGCCGTGATCGGTGGCAGGTCCAGCAACTGGAAGCCCACGTCCTCGTACATCATCATGCCCGGCAGGGGCACGCGGGTGCTGCCTGGGTAGGGCGCGACCTCGGCCTTGGCGTTGGTCAGGGTGGCCACCAGCGCCGACTTACCGGCGTTGCCAGGGCCCGCGAGGGTCACCTGGGCCGCACCTTCCCGCGGCACCGCCATGGAGTGGCTCGAGCGGGTGGCTGTCTTCTTGGGCTGTTTTTTGAGCTTGGAGAGGCGCGACTTGAGGTCGCCTTGGAGGTGCTCGGTGCCCTTGTGCTTGGGGATGACCCGCAGCATCTCTTCGATGCAGGCTATCTTTTCGGCCACGTCGGTGGCCTGGCGGTAGCGCTTTTCGGCGTCTTTGTATGGCGCGGAGAGGTTCGCAGGCATGGGTTGCGCGCGCTCGAGGTTCCTGTCTGGGCTATCCCGCGTCGGGGATCGAGACCCCTTCGACCCTCACGCTGGCGCCGCCGCTGCCGAGACGCAGCTCGAGCAGCTGGCCGGGTTCGAGCTCGGAAGCCCGGCGGACCGCGTGTCCTTGGTGCAGCGCGATGGCGTAGCCGCGGTCCAGCACCGCGAGGGGGGAGAGCGCTCTCAGTCCTGCTGCTGCCAGGTCGACACGCGTGCGCCCGCGCTCGACCACGAGGCTGGCTGCCCGCTGGAGCCTGGCGTCGAGCTCGTCGCAGCGCAGGCGGGCTTCGGTGACCCGCCGACGGGGGTCGCGAAGGCGCAACCCTCGAACCCTGTCCCGTTTTCGTTGGACGAGCCTCGAGGCCGCGGCCGAGAGCCGCTGGTGGAGCTCGTCCACCCAGGTCTGGAGCCCGGCACGCTCGGGGACCACGATCTCGGCGGCGTGCGACGGGGTGGCCGCGCGCTGGTCGGCGGCCAGGTCGCAGAGGGTGACGTCGGTTTCGTGGCCCACGGCCGACACGATGGGGATGCTGCAGGTTGCCACCGCCCGCACGACCGGCTCTTCGTTGAAGGCCCACAGGTCCTCGAGGGATCCACCACCGCGCCCCACGATGACCACGTCGGAGAGCCCGTGGGTCTCGAGCAGGCGAACCGCCGCGACGATCTGGTCTGCGGCACCGCGCCCCTGGACGAGACAGGGGGCGAGGTAGACGGGTAGGCCGGGCCAGCGCTCTTCCAGCACGCGCAGGATGTCGCGCAAGGCTGCGCCGGTGGCCGAAGTGGCGATGCCCACGGCCCTGGGGACCGGGGGCAGGGCCTGCTTGCGATCGGGGTCGAACAGCCCCTCCGCCGCCAGCTTGCGCTTCAGCGCCTCGAGCCTCGCTTGCAGGTCGCCCGCTCCCGCGCGCTCGAGGCGACGGACCACCAGGCTGTAGCTGCCCCGCGGTGGATAAACGGACAGCTCGCCCGTGGCGACCACCAGGTCGCCCTGGCGAGGCTCCCACGACATGCGGCGGTTGGTGCCTCTGAAGACGGCTGCATCGAGCACCGCGCCATCGTCCTTGAGGCTGAGGTACCAATGCCCCGAGCGGGCCACGGTGATGCGGCCCACTTCTCCCTGCACGCGGACCGTGCCGAACTGCCGCTCCATGATGTCGGACAGCGCGCGAGTGATCTGCGTGACGGTGAGGATGGGTGAGGGCATGGCCTGCACGTATCAAGAAACAGTACTCTCCGGCCCGTCCGCGTCCGCGTCGGCGGATGCCCTCATTCCACCCACGCCACCACGGGCCCAGACGAGCCATCTCCCCCCCGCGGTGGCGTGGCTTGCGGCCTTGGCGAGCCCTACCCACGCCACCACGGGCCCAGACGAGCCATCTCCCCCCCTTGGTGGCGTGGCGGGCCGCCTAAACCCCCCCTACCCACGCCACCACGGGCCCAGATGCGCCATCTCCCCCCTGCGGTGGCGTGGCCTGCGGCCTTGGCGAGCCCTACCCACGCCACCACGGGCCCAGACGAGCCATCTCCCCCCCGCGGTGGCGTGGCTCGCCGCCTCAACCGCGCCTACCCACGCCACCACGGGCCCAGACGCGCCATCTCCCCCCCGCGGTGGCGAGCCTTGCCTGGGAGCGCCGATTACAGGGCGGCGGCGGTTGTCTCGAGTGGTCCCTCCGAAGCCCGAAGTGCTGCGCACCGCCCCACGGCCCAGCGCCCAACGCCGCGAAGCTCGCGGCCTTTCAACGGAGTCCCCATGCGCGCCATGGTGCTGCACGCCCCCGGCACCCCCCTGGTCCTCGAGGATCTTCCCGTGCCGGCGCCCTGCCCCGGACAGCTGCGGGTCAAGGTCCGGGCCTGTGCGGTGTGCCGCACCGATCTTCACGTCGTGGACGGCGAGCTGACCGAGCCCGTGTTGCCCTTGGTGCCTGGGCACGAGGTCGTCGGCCTGGTCGATTCGCTGGGTCCAGGTGTCGTGGGCCCTCCCTTGGGAACGCGCGTGCTGCGCTCCGTGGCAAACCTGACCAGGCACGATGGCGAGGAGTTCCTGGCCCTGGCGCCACGGGTGCCCGTCCGTTCCCAGGTGCACGGCTACCCCCTCGAGCAGGCCAACCGCGCGTTGGACGACCTCAGGGCAGGCCGCTTCGAGGGAGCGGCCGTGCTGATGGTGGATCCCGCCGTGGCCATCGGCTGATAGGATTCCGGCGTGCGACGACGGACCCTCATCCTCCCTCCCCTGACGCTCGTGGCCACGCTCGCGGCTTTCGAGCTGTCGGCGCGTACCATGAGCCTCGACAATCGGCAGCACGAGGCCATCGCGGTGTCCGCGGGCATGGGGCTGGGGGAGACCTGGCTCGACGAGACGCACGAGTCCTGGCTCGAGACGGTCGAGGAGCTGGGCGTGGACTACCTGCCGCGGGAGTTTCGCCTCGAAGATGGCGGCTTCCACAGCCACTGGGGCTTCTGCGACTTCGCCTTCGAGGGGCCCTCGGTCCTGGTCCTCGGCGATAGCACCACCCGCCAGTCCATGGCGGTAGAAGAGGGCGTCAAGTACGGCGATCTTGCCCGCCACACCTGGCCGGCGTTGCTGCAGGAAGAGCTCGGCCACGGCGTGCAGGTCTGTGTGGCGGCCGAGAACGGCTACCACCCCCGCGACCACCTGCGCCTGCTCGAGGGCCTCGGTCACCGCCTCGAGCCCGCCATCGTCTTGGTGCTGCTCTGCGAGAACGATCTGGCGGAGCTGTCTCCCCGGGTCGGCGTGCGGGAGGACAACGCGCTCGTCTTCTACCGGGCGCTTCCCCATCGTCTGGTCTACGAGCCTTTGTTCTGGTTTCCACTCTACGTGCGCTCGGAGGCCTATCGATTTGTCCACTGGCGTCTCGCGTTGAACGACCCCGCGCGTACCTCGAAGATAGAGGTGGAACTGCGCGATGCCTTCGGCGTGGACGAGGCGCTGCGTCGCATCGAGGCGGGCGCCCCCCACTTGGGCGTCTACTTCCTGCCCACCCTCGAGGACGAGGGGCGCGAGGACCTGGAGAAGCGCGTGGCCCACGTCAGCGAGCGAGCGGGCGTGCCCATTCAGCCGGTTCCGCTGCCGCCGCCCATCGACCGTTTTCGAAAGGAGCCGAGCGACCCCGTCCACGCCAATCTCGAGGGTCACCACCACGTCGTCTCCACCCTGCTCCCGGCGGTGCGTAGCTGGCTCGAGTCGTCCGGGCCGTGACTCGCACTCCTCCGCGGGGATAGGAGGCTGCCATGGCAATGTTCCTGCCCATGGCGTTTGCACTGGCGGCCCCGGTCCTGGCCTGGGACCTGGACGATCCCCACGTCAGCGTGGGGCCTCCTCCAGACTGGGTCGAGCCCCTGGAGCCTCCAGTGGGCACGCCCGCGCCCGTTGGCATGGCCCTCGAGTCCGCCCAATACCTGCTGGTGGACGATCAGGTGCGCATCGGAACCGACCAGGCGCAGCGCTACGCCCACACCACCTACCGCATCGTCACCCGGGAAGGGCTCGACGGTTTGTCCCGTCTCGAGGTCGGCTTCGACCCCGCTTGGGCCGTGGTGAGGGTTCACCACCTGCGCGTCTGGCGAGACCAGGCCTGGCACGATCGCCTCGAGGGCACGCACGCCACGGTCATCCGGGAAGAATCTTCGCTGTGGCAGCACATCTTCGACGGCACCCGCAAGCTCGTGGTGGTGATGCCGGACGTGCGCGTTGGCGACATCGTGGACGTCGCCTGGTCCGTCGACGGGCTCGATCCCGTCTTCGACCAACACTACGGCGAGGGTTGGCCCATGGCATGGGGCGTTCCCACCGAGCGAAGGCAGCTGCGTCTGGCTTGGTCGCCGGAGCGCAGCTTGCAGCTGCGCGGCTTCGGTGTCGAGTCGCCCTCGACGGGGGCCCTGGACGATGGTTGGAGTGAAGCCCGCTGGGATCTGTCCCACAGGTTGCCGGTGGTGGAGGAATACGAGCTCCCCCTGGGCTACAACCCATACGCCTGGGTGCAGGCCAGCGACTTCGAAGACTGGGCCGACGTCGTGGACTGGTCCGAGCGTGTCTACGCCCTGCCAGGGCCGGCTCACCCGCAGGTCCAGGCCCTCGCCGACCAGCTCTGGGCGCAGACCGGCGAGACTGGCGCTTTCCTGCTGGCGGTGACCCGCTGGGTTCAGGACGAGGTGCGGTACTTCGGCATGGAGGTGGGCGATGCCTCCCACGTGCCCCACTCACCTCCCCTGGTCCTGCAGCGCCGCTACGGTGACTGCAAGGACAAGTCCTTGCTGCTCATCGCCCTGCTTCGTGCCCGGGGGCTCGAGGCCTGGCCGGCCCTGGTCAGCCGGCAGCACCAGGAGAGCATCGGCACCATGCTGCCATCCCCCACGGTCTTCGACCACGTCGTGGTCGTAGCCCGGGTGGGCGAGCGGGAGCTGTGGCTGGATGCCACCGAGAACGACCAGGGAGGATCGCTGGAGGACGGCTGGATCCCGGCCTTCGGCAAGGCCTTGGTGGTGGCGCCTGGCATCCGAGGGTTGAGTGACGTTCCGCTCCCCACGCTCCCCATGGGGCGCGCCACGGTGCGCCATGTCTACGATCTCCAAGACGACCCCGATCAGCCCGACCTCATGGTGGAGACCAGCTTCGAGGGACACCGCGCCGAGGAGATGCGGCGCATGCTCGCCGACATCCGTCTGACCCGTCTGCAGGAAGACTTCCTCGATCACTACGCTCAGCTGGGTGTGCTCGTCCGCCCGTCGGCCCAGCTGTCCATCCGCGACGATCGGGACGCCAACCTGCTCGAGCTACGGGAACACTACAGCATGGGCGATGCCTGGCAGATCCTGAAGCCCGGCGTCGAAGAGCTCTGGCTGCCACCCGCGTCCATCTTCGATTGGTTGCCTGTTCCCAGTGGGCCGCGCCGCTATCCGCTCTCACTGCCCATTGGGTTGGACGAGCACGAGCAAATCAGCGTGCGTACCGATCCCTCCTGGGACCTCGAGAGTATCGACGCGAAGGTGGAGAATCCGTGGTTTGTCTTCGAGGCCAGCACGGTGCTCGAAGAGGGAAGCGTCGACCTCACCTACCGCCTACGGGTGCTCCGCGACCGGGTCACGCCCGACGAAGTCGCTGGGTACCAGGCTGCCGTGCAGGAAGTTCAGGAGTTGCGGGGATATGCGCTGCAGCGGGGGGAAACGGGCTGGCAGGTTCCGTGGGATCTCATCGAGAACATCCTCGCCTTCTTGGTCGCCATCTTTGCCGTGGCGGTGGCGGTGCCCGTCTCGGTCTTCGCGGCAGGGGTTCTGGTTTGGCTCGGCCTCCCCCGGAGGGCGCTCGAGCGGCGCTAACAGCCCACCGGCCGTATCCGTTCTTCGCGTTTTTCGGGATTCCGTATTGGGTTCGTTCGAAACAACGGGCGGAATGCGCCGAGATGGCCGTGGAGGGTGTGGGTGGTGTTTCCAGCGTGTACACTGGCGCAACCGACCGCAGCCCTTTCGGAGGGGGACGATGGCCATTCCGGTGCAGAACTCCATCTCGTTGCGCGACGATGCGGGCGTGACGGTCTGTCGGCTTCTCCAGGTCTCCGACAAGCTTCTGGAGGTTGAAGGGGAAACCGGCCGCAAGCCCGGACAGCGGGTCGAGTTCCAGTTCGAGCTCCAGGGATTTCATTCGACACTGTACGGCGAGGCGGTGGTGGATCGGGTGAAGGACTCCGAGTTTGGCCGTGGCCGCTGTTTTCTGACCATCGTGGAGATCGAGCGCCGCCGCCGGTCGCTCTTTCGGGAGTGGCTGTACGAGATGAGCCAGGGCGGCGGTACCCCGCGCAGGCCCCACGCCCACCTCGACTCGGTGATCTCCAGCACGACCTCGGCTGGCTCCAAGCGCCTCGTGGACGGAGAACGCCGCCTGCGTGCCCTCGACCGGTCGCGCTCTCGTCCAGGCAGCAACTCCGTCTGCTCCTCGAATGTCTCGTCTTTCGAGGTGCCTCGTGGTGGGGTCGGCCGCGAGGCGCTCCGCGACGCGTTGGCGAGCTACGATGACGGCGGTGAGCCAGGGGACTCTTCCGAGGGCCGTCGGACCTCGCTCTCTTCCGAGGGCTCGCAGACCTCGCGCTCTTCCGAGGGCTCGCAGACCTCGCGTTCTTCCGAGGGCCGGCGAGATTCCACGAGCGTGGGTAGCAAGACACCGAGCGACGGATCGCGGTCTCCGGGTCGCAAGCTACGCCGGGTGGAGGTTCGCATCGCTCGGACTGCGAAGCCGCCGCTGGTGATGGTCCGGTACAACGATCCCCGGCGCTATCGCGAGCACTACTGGGACAACCTTCGCGGAGACGGGCTGCAGGTCCGCTGTTGGGACGCCGATCTCGCCGTGGGGGCCGAGGTCAGCTTGCGTCTGGTGCTTCCCGGGGGCGGGTTGGTGACCTGCTCGGGCAGCGTGGCTGCGGTCATGCCCACGGGGCTCGGGCTCGCGCTGGTCCTGGACGAAACGGACCGTACGACCCTGCGCCAGGCCGCTGGGCGCAGCCGTGAGGGTGGGGCCAGCGTCGCACGATCCCGGGACAAACGTCGCAGCTAGACCGCCGTGGAGCGGCGGCGAGGCCAGACCAGCACGGCCAGCCCGAGCAGGAGCGCCATGAAGGCCGCGATCGCGGTGGGGCGGAGCCACGCTGGATGGTATTCGAAGACGATCTCGTGCTCACCGGGTTCGAGCTGAACCCCCCGGAAGGCAAGGTTGGTGGTGTGGATGGGAGCGGGCGCTCCGTCCACCGAGGCCCGCCAGCCGGGGTAGTCGGTCTCGGCCAGCGTCAGCAGAGCGGGTGCGTCGACTTTCGCCAGCAGCCGCCAGCGGTCGCCATGGTGTTCGAGAATCTCCACGCTCCCTGGGCGCCCTGGATTGCTGCAGGCGGTCAGGTCAGGCAGGAGGCTCTCCCCGGCGTCTACCTCGACCACCGCCTCATAGCCGGGGCGCAGATCCTGCAGGCGCTCCCAGGCATCCTCGGGGTCCTCGGCCTGGCGCACGCAGCCGACGACGGTAGCCAGAGGTTGGACGGTGAGGTTGCGGTAGAGCTTGACGGTGCCGAGGCGCTGCGGCAGCAGCCGGGAATCCTCGATGCGGTGTGTCGTGAGCAGGTACCGGACGCCCAGGAAGCTGGCCAGCGGGAGGTGGGCCAGCAGGGCATCCACCTTGGTCCGGCCGCTGTCTACCCCGAGGTCCAGTCCCACCAAGCCCAGGACGGCTTCGTTGCGGACCACCAGCAGGGGGCTGGTGATGATGACGTCCTGCAGATCCCAGATCAGACCGAGGCTGGCGCTGGCCATTTCGGTGTCGAGGCTGGTGTCCACCTTGCGGTCCAGCGCTGTCACGCGGTACCGGTCCCGGTCTGCGTCCAGCTGGTGCAGAGCGCTCGGGCTGGCTTCAGCGAAGTCTGTCGAGACCCGCGGGTGGTAGTGTCCGCCGAAGGCGTGCAGGTCTAGCAGCATCAGCGCCACCGCGCCCATGGCGAAGCCGTAGCCCGTGAGCCGGCGGCGGCGCATCAAGGTTACGCCCCCCGCCAGTAGCAAGACCAGCAGGGTGGGCCAGAGCAGCTGCGTCGAGCTGGGCGAGGTGCTTTGGGAGAGGCTGCGGACGATGCGGTCGACCTTGGCCGGCACCTGGGCGGGATCTTCGATCTCGCCAGCGGGCATGGCCGCCCGCTCGAGAGGGCCCAGGTCGGGTGGCGGTGGTGGCAGCTCGGTCTGGGCCATGAAGTGGCCGGTGAGCTTGGCCCGCACGACAGGCTCGCCCAGCTCGAGGCCGGCTCGCAGCGAGCCCATCCCCAGCACGCCGAGCAGCGTGAGGGCGAGCAGGACCTTCATCCAGCGGCGCACCGGTGGCCAGCGGTCCCGGCTGGCCGCTTGGACCAGGTCGTCCAGGCCTGCGGCGGCGAGCATGGACATCGCGAGGCAGAGCCAGATGGCGAAGCGCACGGGGAACCGGAAGAAGCCCATGCCCGGCAACATACGGAACAGCCCCCAGGCTGGAGTGAAGCGCCCCAGCATGAGCAGCGTGGCGGCGATGGCGACGGCCCACCAGAAACGTTCTCGGCGCGACCACAGCGCCCAGCTGGCGAGGAAGACCACGGGGATGCCGAGGTAGAAGGCCATCTCCCAGTGATTTTCACCCATGCCCCAGTAGCCCAGGCCGCGGTGGTGGTAGGACAGGGCGATGTCCGCCGGACGGTCGATGCCGAAGAAGCGCGGCAGCACACCGTTGATCAGCTCCCAAGGAGGCAAGCTACCGATGCCGGCGAAGGCCGAGGCCACCCCCCCTTGCCGCATGGAGAAGCGGGACAGCTCCATCGAGGCTGCGAGCTGTGGCGACGCGATGGCGATGGCACCCAAGGCCGCGGCGGTGAATGCGCCCAGCGGGCGCAGCGCCGCCAGTGGGGTGCGCCAGGCAGGCGCCAGCCTCCAGAGCACCACCAAGCCAACCAGCAGCCACGAGAAGACCGCGGCCTGAACGTGCCCCGCCAGCGCCATGAGGCTCATTCCGAGACCGACGGCCACCCACCAGCGGCGCCCGTTCGCGCCCGTCTCGCCTTGGAGTCCCTGGGTGGCCCGCACGACCGCGAAGAGCGTAATGGGGAGCCACGCCAGGGCGTTCTGCATGCCCAGGTACAGCGTGTGCGTGACCAGGAAGCCGCCGAATGTCCAGGCCACGCCGGCTAACAGCGCCGCGGGGCCGGATCGGCCCAGGGCGCGGGCCAGCAAGTAGGCTCCGAGGCCGGCCCACCAGTGGTGCAGGAGGACGGACCAGGCCATGGCCAGTGGGCCGGGTAGCAGGGCGAACAAGAGCATGGTGGGTGGGTAGAGCACACCCGTCTGGCCATCCGCCAGCAGCGGGTAGCCGTTGGCTGCGCCGGCGCACCAAGCCGGAAGCTCGCCCTGCATCCAGGTCGCCGCCGCCCAGACGCGCCACGGGTAGTGGTGGGTCCTCAGGTCGTGATGCCAGTAGGTGGTGAGCCCCAGCAGGGCGTCGGGGGCCCAGAGCGCCACGAGGAGGGCGAAGGCCACGGCCGCTCGCAGGGTTGGCGAACCTCTGTCCAGCAGCGAGCCCCAGCGAGCGGCGAGGAGGGCCTTCATTCCATGTAGCCGAGCGCCTCGAGAGCCGAACGCGTCGCTTCGTCGAGGTCCTCTCCCTTGGTCTGCACCCGCTGGGCGTCGCCCGCCACGATGCGGCGGCCCTTCTCGACCAGGTCGGGCTGATCCGCGGAGATGTCCGCGCTCTCGTCGGGGTCGTTGGCGAGGTCGAAGAGCCGCTCTTCTTCCTCGTCGATGTCCCAGACGTACTTGAAGGGTCGGCCTTCCTCTTCGTGGGGACGGCCTGCCCGCAGCCCCAGCAGCGTGCCGCGGTCCAACGCGCCCGTCTTGCGGCCATACAGCGTGGTGAGCAGCGAGGCGTTGCGGACCTTCTCGGCGTAGCCCAGCAGCTCGACGCCTTGGCTCGGCTCCATGGGGTCGAGGCGCAGATAGTCGAGCACGGTCACGGGGATGTCGATGACCCGCACCTGCGCGTCGACGACCTGGGTGCCGGCTCGCAGGCCCGGCGCGCGGATGGCCAGCGGGATGCGAATGGCCTCGTCGAAGATGGAGTGGTGGTTGAAGAGGTAGCCGTGTTCTCCCAGCATCTCGCCGTGGTCGGCGGTGACGATGACCAGGGTGTCCTCGGCGTGCCCCATGTCCTCGAGGGCGTCCAGCAGGTCTCCGAGTCGCGCGTCCACCCAGCTGACCTCGTGACCGTACAGCGAGGCCAACTTCTCGATGACTTCCGGGGTGTATTCGAAGCCTTGTTCGTGGGCCAGGATCCAGCGATGGTCCACGTCGGGTGGCGGCTCACCGTCGACCAGCTGGTCTGCGTGGGCCTCGTAGGGCGCGTGGGGTTCGAAGTAGTGCACCCAGCAGAAGAACGGGCGATCCCCGCGTTGTGCGAGCCACGGGACGGCCCGTTGGTTGGTGGCCTGGGCCGAGCGCTCGAGCATGAAGGGGAAGAGCAGCGGGTCGGCAAACCGCATGACCAGCCGCTGGGCGAAGCCCACCAGGCGGATCTCGGAGATCCCGTGTACGCCGGGAAAGAAGTCGTCATCATAGATGCCGAAGCCCTGGTCCAGCCCGGTCCGCGAGTCGACCGCGAAAGAGCTGACGAAGGCAGCGGTCGTGTAGCCTTCGTCTTCGAGGCGCTCTGCGAGGGTGGTGAAGCCCCGATGCAGCGTGTGACCGTTCGAGATGACCCCGTGGGTTGTGGGGTGCAGGGCCGTGAACATGGAGGCGTGGGAGGGGCCGGTCTCGGGAAGCGGAGTGATCGCGTCCGTGTAGAGCACGCCTTCCGCGGCCAAGGCGTCGAAGCGGGGTGTCGGCACGGCCTCGGGTTCACCGTAGGCCGAGACGTGGTCTCGGCGCAGGGTGTCGATGGTGACCAGCAGGACGTTCTGGTCGCCTTCGAGGGCCATGCCGCTGGCGGTACCGGTGTTGGAGACCAGCCAACCCGCGTTCGCGAGCGCCAGCAGCAGCGCGACGCCGGTGGAGAGGGACAGCCAACCCACCTTGGACTCCCAGCCGATCTCCACCTTGCGCAGCCAGTGGCGGGCGTTGAACAGCACGGTGCCGAAGAAGCCGAAGGGTACTGCAAAACCCGCCAGCCCGCCGGCCCAGCGTTCCTGTTGCACCAACCCCCAGCCCATGGGCCAGAAATACCAGCAGGCCAGACCGAAAGCGACCAGGCCCAGCCCGAAGGACTGGCGGTGGGCGGGAGTCTGCCTTGTCCTGGGCAGGCTCGCGAGGATTCCCGCGGGGATGCCCAGGCCGAGCCCGATGAGCGCCCCAGCGGCCAGGGAGCAGAGCATGAGCGCGAAGGCTTCGCCGAAGTCGAGCTGCAGGCGGATGGTGCTGGCGATGGCCAGGCCTTCCAACCCACCGGCCAGTAGACCCAGACCCAAGGCCATCAGGGGGACCTTCAGCCAGCTGCGCTCGGGGGCGGTGTTGCTCATCGTCGGCCTCGCTCGTTCATTCGATGTAGCCCAGCGCGCGTAGGGCTTCTTGGGTGGCCTCGCCCATCGAGGGTGCGTGGATCTCGGTCCCGCCCTCGAGGTGGGTGGCGAGGACCGCCTGCAGGGCCGCGGCTTCGTCCTTGCGAAGGGGAGCCACGTCGAGGAGTTCGCCTGGATCGCGCTCGAGATCGTACAGCTCCGCCGTACCGTCCTCGTGAGCCACCAGCTTTCGGCCGCGGCCGCGCAGGGCATGGTCCAGCGGCGGATCGGCCATGAGCCTGCCCGCCACCGTCGTGGCGAAGGCATCGCCATCCTCGCAGTCCTGGTGGCCCAGCAGGACAGGAAGCAGAGAGCGCCCATCCCGCTCGATGGCGCTGGGATCCAGGCCGGCGGCATCCAGCAGCGTGGGGGCGACGTCCACCGTGGAGACCTGGCATGGAACGCGCTGGTTCGCTGGCACGTGCCCAGGCCACTGCACCACGAAGGGCACCCGCAGCGAAGGATCGAAGAGGTTGTCACCGTGATCGAAGAGGTAGTCGTGTTCGGTGAGGCTCTCGCCGTGGTCGGCCGTGAGCAGCACGAGGGTGTCTTCTTGCGCGGCGCGCTCGGCGACGCTCGCCAGCAGCAGCCCCAGCTGATGGTCCGCGTAGCGGATCTCTTGGTGGTAGGCCGCGTCGAGCCACTCGGTGGAGGTGATGCTCCGCAGGGCAGGGGGCCAGTAGCCGGGGAGATCCAGGGGCGCGCCCTTGCGGGGGGGGGGCTCGGTCATGTCGAAGGGCGCGGGGGCTTCGTAGGGGCCGTGGGGATCGAACAGGTGCACCCAGGCGAACCAGGGACCTTCGTCGACCGCGTCGAGCCAGTGTAGGGTGCGGGCGACGACCGCATCTCCTCGTCGCTCCCGCAGCGTGCGGCCGGGTAGGAAGACCTGGTCCCACGCCTTGACGATGCTCAAGCGGTGCAGGCCCGGCATGACGCCGAAGTCGTCGTCGTAGACATCGAAGCCCTGTGTCCACCCCCACCGACCGTGCAGGGGGAAGCCAGCTACGAAGCCGCCGGTGGCCCAGCCCGCTCGTTGGAAGGCGTGGGACACCAGGGCGGGCTGCTCACCGAAGTCGGTGCCGTTCGAGACCACCCCCGAGCGCGTGGGCTCGAGCCCCGTGAGCATGGCGAGGTGGCTGGCTTCGGTGAGCGGTGCGCAGGCCACCGCCTGGTCGAAGGCCGCGCCCTGTCGCGTGAGGTCGGCGATGGTGGGTGTGTCCACGGGCCCGCCGAAGGGCTCGAGGGCGTCGTATCGCACCGTGTCCAGCGTGATGAGGAGGACGTTGGGACCGTCCAGCACGCCCTGGTCGGACGGGCCCGGCGTCTGGCCCCGGAACAGGGTGGTGGCTGCGCCGAGCAAGGCGACGGCCACCAGGCCAGCATCCATCCATCCGCCGGCTCTCCGCAACGGGTGTTCGAGCAACCAGCCCAACAGGAGGCTGAAGGCGGTGATGGCCAGCAGGCCGCCCCAGACGACGGGCTCGCGGCTGAACGCGTTGACGTGTAGCTCGAGGCGCCAGAAGAGAGCGGCGTGGATCCAGAACAAGGCGGCCGCCACCAGGCCCATGGCGGGAAGCCGGTCGAAGAGGCGTCGGACCAGCAGCAGACCGGTCGTGGCACCGAGGGCCACGGTGAGGGAGAGCAGGGCCGAGACGCCCAGCCATGCGAGCAGCTCACCTCCGTCCATGCCCAGGCGGGGTGCCGCGCGCAGGCCCACTTCCAAGCTTCCCGCGGCGAGACCCAGGGCGGCGGCGCTGCGGATGACGTGGGCAGAGGAGGGGGCTGGAGCGGGCAAGGATCCCTCTGGGGGGGGCTCGAGACCGGCGTAGTAACAGGCCGGGGGTTCCGTGGGGGGGCACCTGCCATCAACGCGTGAGCAGTCCAGACCAGTTCCTCAGCTCTTCATCTTCGGGCGCCGCCTCGAGGGCTTGCTCCAGGATGGTCTCGACATCGTCCATGCGCCCCTGGTGCCAGCGCACCAGCGCCTGGTTCGAGAGCAGCGCGCCGGGTGCCCCGCCCGCGTCGAGGGCTCGGGCGTAGTGGGCCCATGCCTGGTCGTATCGCTGGGCAGAGAAGGCTTGGTGCCCCGCCTGGATCGCGTCCGCCAGCTCGGGTGCCGTGTCGACAGCGCCGAGGGGCTCGGCGTCGAGCCGGCGCGCATCGTGGTCGAGGCGCAGGGGATCGACGGGGAGCGGCTCTTCCCAGCGCGGGTCGGCGGGTAGGCCGTCGGGAAAGAGCCCGGCTTGCTGGGCGCAACCGGCCAGGATCTGCGCCATGAGCGCGTGGCCGAGGGCGTTGGGGTGGCAGGCATCGGCGAACAGGTCGTTGCCTGCGATCCCGTGCTCGGCGTATCGGTCCAGCTGCGCTGCCAGGTCGCAGAGGGGTACGCCGTGATCGGCGGCGACTTCGCGCACCACCTCTCTCAGCTCGTTGTTGGAGCGGTTGGGCCGAGCCATCACCAGCTCGGCCTGGTCCAGGAAGCGGCGGGCGGGGTCGGTGGCGCCCAGCTCGAGCAGTGCCCGGCCCGTGCGATAGAACGCGCGCTCGTCTACGAGGCTAGACCAGCTCTCGGCAGCCAGCGCCTCGAGGCCAGCCCGGTCCCGTTGCATCCGCAGTGTGTCCAGCTCTGCCAGGATGTGCTCTTCTTCCTGGGTCATGTGGGTCTGTGGGGGCTGGTCGTGCCAGCCGGCGCGGTTGTCGGCCACGGTGGAGAGCAGGATCGGGATCCCGGCTTCCTTGGCAACGGCCACCATGCGCTCGAGGTTTTCGCGGTAGAGCTGGCGGGCCAGGGCACGGTCGTTCTCGTCGGCCACGGTGGGGAGTTCGTGGACCGGGGGTGTCGTGCCCTGGCCGAGGTCGATGGGCTCGAGGCGGTCGCGTCCCAGAGAGCGCAGGAGCAGGCGGTAGGTTCGCAGTCCGTGCAGGCGGCGGCGCATGCGCTCCATGTTGGCGAGATAGGCGGGAGAGGCATGCTTGAGGGCGCGCAGCTCGT
>CAZVHW010000079.1:352-18484 GCA_964626835.1 uncultured Enterobacterales bacterium | reverse complement strand
CGCCGACTGCGACGACACGGACGCCTCCGTCAGCCCCGCGGGCACCGAGACCTTCTACGACGGCGTGGACGGCGACTGCGATGGCGCCAGCGACTACGACGCCGACGGAGATGGGCACGACTCGGACGCCTACGGTGGCGACGACTGCGACGACGGCGATGCTTCCATCAGCCCCTCGGCCACCGAGGTCTGGTACGACGGCGTGGACGGCGACTGCGACGGGGCCAGCGACTACGACCAGGACGGGGACCTGTACTGGCCCACCAGCGCCGGCGGCGTGGACTGCGACGACACGGATGCTTCGGTCAACCCGGCCGCCACCGAGGTCTGGTACGACGGCGTGGACAGTGACTGCGACGGGGCCAGCGACTACGATCAGGACGGCGACGGTTACCTGCTGGACAGCTACGGCGGTACAGACTGCGACGACACGGACGCGTCCATCAACCCCGCCAACACCGAGACCTTCTACGACGGTGTGGACGGCGACTGTGATGGCGCCAGCGACTACGACGCGGACAGCGACGGCTACGACTCGGACGCCTACGGCGGCACGGACTGCGACGATGGCGACAGCTCGGTCAGCCCCGCGGCCACCGAGATCTACTACGACGGCGACGACCAAGACTGCGACGGCGCTTCTGACTACGACGCGGACGGTGACGGCTACGACTCGGACGCCTACGGCGGCACGGACTGCGACGACGGCGAGGCCACGGTGAACCTGCTGACGCCGGAAGTCCGGGACGGCCTGGACAACAACTGCGACGATTCCTACGACGAAGGGCTCATCGTGGTGGGCGATCTGATCGTCAGCGAGATCATGAAGGATCCCACCGAGGTCTACGACAGCGCGGGCGAGTGGTTCGAGGTCTACAACACCACGTCGGTGGACATCACCATCGGCCTGGGCTGGCTGTTCGAGGACCGGGACGGCGACAGCTTCTCCCTGCCGGCGGGGTACACGGTGCTCGTTCCGGCCGGCGACTACGCCGTCCTGGGCCGCACCGAGGACACGGCCAGCAACGGGGGGGCCGACGTGGACTACGGCTACGCCACCGGCATGGACCTGGGCAACGGTGCAGACGAGATCGTCTTGGTGCACGACGGCACCGAGATCGACGAGGTGGCCTACCTGGATGGCTCGGGTTGGCCCGATCCGTCGGGATCGAGCATCAGCCTCGATCCCGCATTCCTGAACTCGGTGGACAACGACGACTACGACAACTGGTGCAGCGGCAGCACCAACTACGGCGACGGCGACAACGGCACGCCGGGGAGCGTCAACGACGGGTGCTAGGGATCGTCAGCTCGAGTGCGCCCATCTCCAGCTCCCGCTCCACGATCTCCATCACTGCGGCCTGGGCATCGCCATCCCGGCACAGCAACTGACCCGTCCCGTCTCCCTGGCTGCCCACTCCCTTGCCCCCGAGGATCCTTGGCTGCAGGGTGGGATGCCCGAGCAGTCGATGTAGCGCCGGTGCGGTGAGCTCGGCCGGGCACGCTGGCGCCACCAGTCGGTCGAAGACTGCCTGGGCCTCGACCATCAGCGCGCCCAGGCCAGCGGCGTCCCCGCGATGGATGGCCCTGACCGCCGCCCCGATCAGCCGGTGGTTCTCTGGCCCCAAGGCGTGCTGCACGCCCCGCGCGATGTCGCCGCTCGCCTGGGGATAGCAGGCGTTGAGGTCCGCCAGGATCCTGCGGGTGTCCTTCTTCGCTCGCAGGTCCACCAGCACCAGGTGCAGGTCGGCTCCTAGCTCGAGTGGCTCCACCTCGAGATCGTCGCCGTCGAAGTGCATGAGCACGGGCTGCCGGCCGTAGGCGCAGCCCTGGTCCAGCCGGCCGCACTGGGACGGAGTGGTGATCTCGCCCTGATAGGCGAGCTCCATCTCGTCCCGTCGTGTCAGGCGCAGGTCGTACAACCGGCCCAGTGCTCGGGCGGTCAGCACGCAGACGGCCGCGCTCGAGCTCAAGCCCTTCTTGACGGGTAGGTCGGTGTGGTGGTTGTCGATCTCGAGCCCGCCGATCCCTGGAAAGCGCTCGAGTACGCGGTAGGCCGTGCCCGCCACGTAGCTGGCGAAGCCGCCGCCCCGCGCTTCGGCCAGTAGCGCGTCTGCCTGCAAGGGGATGTCGTACCAGGGCGTGCGCCTGCCATCTGGGTGTGTGGCTCGTAGGCGCAGACGTTCAGGGCAGGCGCGGACCTTGGCGTACAAACCCTGGTTCGTCCCGACCAGCAGTGCGCGGCCCGGCAGCAGCGCGGGGTTGTCGCGCCGCCAGCCACCGGCCCAGTCGGTGTGTTCACCGAGCAGGCAGACGCGGCCGGGGACGAAGAGCTCGAGGGTGGCGGTCATGGCAACCAGGTAGCTTCGTGGGGGCCGACGCACGACCCACGACGCGCTAGGGGTTCCCGCTCAACTCTTGCTGGCGGCTCCCTCCATGCGCAAGCTCGCCCTCGCACTCGCCGTTCTGCTCGTCCTGCTGGTCGTCACCTTGGTCGTGGTCCCCGTGTTCTTCCAGGACCGCATCCTCGCCAGCGCGCTCGAGACCGCTAACGAGGACTCGGACGCCACCGTGTCCATCGAAGGTGTCAGCCTGTCCCTGCTGCGGTCCTTCCCGAACCCGGATCTGGCGCTGCGGGGCGTGAAGGTGGTGGGCCACGAACCCTTCGAGGGCGTGGAGCTGGTAGCGGTGGACGAGCTGCGCGTGGTGGTGGGCTTGGGCAGCCTGCTGGGAGGCGAGGCCTACGAGATCCGCAAGCTCGGGCTCGAGGGCGCCCGCTTCGACCTGCGGGTAGATCCCGAGGGCCGCGCCAACTGGGACATCGCGCCCAGCGATAGTGACGACGAAGCCGCCACCCCGGACGAAGCGTCCAGCTTCGGGCTCGATCTCCGCGACCTGCGGATCGACGATCTCGCCCTGCGCTACGATGACAGCCAGGGCTACCTTGCCGTGGACCTCGACGGCCTCGACCACCGCGGGAGTGGCTCGGTCTCCGGCGATCTGCTCACCCTGGACAACCACACGAGCATCGCGTCGTTGACGGTCCGCGACGGCGCCGTCACCTGGCTGAAGGACGTCCGGGTCGAGGCCGACATCCCCGTTGCCTACAACCAGGCGACCGGTCGCATCGATCTCGAGCAGAGCAACCTGGCCCTGAACGAGCTTCGGCTCGGCTTCGCCGGCACCGTCGAGCCCCAGGGCGACGACCTCGCCCTCGACCTGTCCGTCCAGGCCCTCGAGACCGCGTTCGGCGCCATCCTGTCGTTGGTCCCTGGGGTCTACACGGCCGACTTCGCGGATCTGCAGACCGCAGGCGCGCTGGCCCTGGAGGGCAAGGTCAAGGGCGTCCTCCCAGCCGAAGGCGACGACCTGCCGAGCTTCGACATCCAGGCCACGGTCACCGACGCCAGCTTCCAGATGCCGGATCTGCCCACGGCCGTCACCGACATTCAGCTCGACCTGGCCCTTGCCCACCCTGGGGGCGACCCGGACGGGGTCCGGCTGGACCTGAACAGCTTTCGGATGTCCGTGGCGGGTAGCCCCCTGGCAGGCAGCCTGAAGCTGCGAAACCCCGTGAGTGACCCCGACGTGGACGCCTCGCTCCAGGGCCGCCTGGACCTGGCCAAGCTCGGTCAGGCCCTGCCCCTCGACGGGGTGGACTACGCCGGAGTGCTCGACCTGGACGTCGTGGTCGCCGGCCGAGTGTCCGACTTCGAGAGCCAGCGCGTGAACAAGGTCACTGCCAGCGGGCGCTTCCAGTTGCAGGACGCGCTGTACCGGGATCCCGAGCTGCCCGTGCCGGTGAAGGTGTCCCACATGAGCGGCAGCCTGACCCCGCGCTCAGCCGAATTGTCCGTGCTGTCCATGACCATGGGCGACTCCGATCTGTCGGGCACCGGCAGCCTGGACAACCTCGTCCCGTGGTTCTTCTCGGACCAGCCCCTCGAAGGGCAGATCTCGGTGCGCTCTTCACGCTTCGACACCAACCCCTGGCTCGAGGGCGAAGGCGAGCCCGAGGAGACGGAGGATACGGATGTTGGCTCGAGCCTGCTGGCGGTCCCCACCGACCTGGACATCGGCGTGGATGTCCTCTTCGACAGCGTGCTGTACGGTGATCTCGAGCTCACGGACCTCGAGGGTAGCCTGCGGCTGAGCGACGGCGCCGCTCGCATCCAGGATCTGGACTTCTCCATGCTGGGCGGTCGGATCGGCCTGAACGGGTCCTACGTGGCGCCTACCGACCAGCGAGCCGACGTGGCCCTGAAGGTGGACATCGCCGATGTCGAAGTGGGCGAGATCGCCGCGGCCTTCGAGACCGTGCGCCGCATCGCACCGGTGGTCGACAACGCGGCGGGTCGGTTCAGCACGGACTTCGAGCTCACCACCACCCTGGGTCCTGACCTGACCCCCGATCTTCCCACCCTGATCTCGGCAGGACTCCTCCGGAGCAGGTCTCTCGTCATGCGGCCTCGGTTCATGGAGAAGCTGGGGGGAAAGCTCGGGAACAGCCGCTACACGACGCTCGATTTTTCGAAGGGAGAGGTGGGCTTCCGGATCGAGAACGGCAAGGCCCGCATCGATCCCGTGACGGTGTCGGTCGGTGGTAACGATGCCACCCTGAGCGGCAACACGGGCGTCTTGGACCGGTCGCTCGATCTCGTGCTCGACCTGACGGTGCCCGTCCGGGCCGTCAAGGCCCAGGACCTACTGATCCAGCTCGGGGCGGGCAGCGGTGGTTCTCTGGATCTGCAGGTGCGCGTGGGCGGGAGCTACGATCAGCCCACCGTCCTCGTCGGCGCCCCTGGCTTGGCGGATGCCGTGCGTGACGCCGTCAGCGACGAGGTGAAGGAGCGTGTAGGGGAGGTGACCGACGCCCTCGTCGACGAAGCCCGCGCCGCCGGTGACAAGTTGGTCGCGGAAGCCGAGAAGAGCGCCGAGCAGCTGGTGGCCGCAGCGGAGGCCCAGGGCGAGGCCTTGAAGGAAGAAGCCAAGCAGCAGGGCGAGAAGCTGGTCCAGAGGGCCGAAGGCAACGCGATAGCCGAAGCCGCCGCGAAGGAAGCCGCCAAGCAGCTACGGAAGCAGGCCAGGAGTGCCGCCAAGAAGCTCGAAGAGCAGGCCGAGGAGAAGGGCACGGCGCTGGTGGACGTGGCCAAGACCCAGCGCGAGCGGCTGGTCGCCGAGGCCGAGGCTGGTCGTTAGCTCCCGCTGGGCGTCGAGGACACGTGGACCTTCGTCACGGCGCCGTCGGTGATCTCGAAGCCGATGCCCAGGGATGTGTACCACGCACCCTCGAGGTACGGTGCCGCCTGGCCCGCGCCCAACGAATCGGTCACGTCCTGGGCCGTGCTTCCGACGCCCAGGCCATCCTCGGTGGTTCCGGCGTACTCTTCGGCAGCCATCAGAGACGTGACCGTGTCGTCGTCGGGAGAGCAGAATCCTGCGATCCCCGCCGAGGATAGGTCGAAGCGGGTTCCCGACGCGCCGAGGTCCAGCAAGGTGGGTGCGCCGTGCTCTTCGGTGAGCAGGTCCAGCGTGTCGCCTAGCCGCAACGGCTCGCCATCGACCATCAGGCCGCAGCCGGCGGTGATGTCGCCTTCCATGGCGCAACCGTCGTCCTTGCAGCCCATGGCGGTCAGGGCAACACCGAGGAGGAGGAGGGAGATGGCCTGGACGTTCATTCCTCACCTCCTTCCACCAGCGCCACCGGGGTCGTGAGGCTGTCCCCCAGGCGCTCGCCGGTGGCCGCGTCGTGCACCAGCGCGTGCCAGGTGATGGTGGATGGCGTGTCCTCTTCGCCCCGCTCCGGCGAGGCGATGGTGGCGAAGATGACCGCGTCCTCGGGCATGGAGACCAGGTAGACATCATCATCGCGCTCGATCTCGGTGATGCCCAGATCCTGGCGGTAGGGCACCATGGGGCCGTCGTCCAGGCGGAGGAACAGCCGCAGCTCCAGATCCCTGGCCTCACCGGGATTGTAGAGGGTGAGGTTGGCCGGCATGGAGTCGCTCGCGGAGGAGTAGCGCAGCTGGGGCGTGGTGATCACCGGCCGCACCGTGGGCGTGGCCACGGGCGCTTCGGCCGCCGGTTCCCAGTCCACCACGCCGTGCTCGTCCTCGTCCAACCCGTCCACGATGGTCTCCTCGATGGCATCGGCGTCGGTGGTGCCCCACCAGTTGTGGGGAATGGAGGGGCTGTGGACCCAGGCCGGGTAGTCGTCGGTCCACTCGTTGGTCCACGCCATGTCGGTGGGCTCGTCCGATCGGTAGTTGTCGTGGATGTCGTTCCAGGAAAAGCCGCGTACCCAGGCCGCACCGAAGCCCCCGGCGCCGATGGCGACGGCGAGGTTGTCGGTGATGACGTTGTCGGCGACCCAGGGAGCGGCGTGGGGCTTGCAGTCCACGCAGACATGGACGACGCCGCCGTCGAAGATCGACTCGTTCCCGATCACGGTGTTGTCGAGGAAGGCACCGGCGGTGGAGTACAGGCTGACCGCCCCGCCTTCGCCGTCGACCTCGTTGCCCTCGAAGTGGTTGCCGACGATGGGGCTCTGGGAGTTCATGGTGCAGATCGCGCCGCCGTAGACCGAGACGTTGCCCTCGAAGCTGTTGCCATGGATGATCGGATCGGCCTCGACCACCTTGATGGCGCCGCCGTAGCCCCAGCCTCCGACGAGGTTGTCCACGAAGTCGTTGTGCTGGATGCGTGCGCGGCTGCCGCCCGTGACGGAGATGGCGGCGCCCCCTTCGCTGGAAGACCCCTCGGGCTCGAAGGAGTTGTCCTCGAAGGAGCAGCTCTGCACCAAGGGCGAGACGCCGTCGATCTGGACGGCCTGTGAGCCATGGCGAAGCTCGCAGTGCTCGAGGACCGAGCCGGAGAGCCAGCCGTGCACCTGCTCGTATGCGGTGTCCTCGCCGCCCTGCTCGAAGACGATGGAGCCCCAGCTTCCCTCGCCGTCGGCGTCGCCCGCCCTGGTGAAGACGATGGGAGACTCTGCGCTGCCCCTGGCCACCAAGGCGCCCTGGACGAACATCGACACGCCCTCGTCCAACTCGACGGAGACCCCGGGTTCGATGGTCAGGGTGGCACCCGAAGTCACCGTCATGTCCTCGGCGACCTGCCAGGGGCTGCCCGCCTCGGTCCAGCTGGCGTCGCTGTCGATGGTGATCGGCGCCGTCTCCGCCGCAGCCGGATCGAGGGCGAGAAGAAAGAGGAGCCAAGGGCACATACGGCCCTCCTGGGCTGGCTCTAACCTGCGGCGGTGGATGCCAGGCTCCTAGGATCCTGCCAGGGCGTCCCCGATGGCCGTGAGGACGTCGGAGAGGCTCCCACCGATCGCCGTGGCCCCCATGATGATGGCTACGGAGATCAGGACGGCGATGAGGACGTACTCCGTGTGGGTGGATCCTCGTCGCAGAGGGCGGCGCATCGAGCCTCGTGGGAACCTGGGTCTTCGTGGCAGATCCCAGGGTAGCCGGAAAACGACTGCTCTCTCAAGCGTTCGCTGCGAGCCTGTGTGGATCGCCCGCGCTTGCGCGCTGGGGGCACTCGAGGGAACATGGATGTGGTTCGAGTGACAGAGGGTCGCTCACCTCCCCGGAGGCTCATGGGAGACGGCGGTCAGGACGGAGCGCGGCTGTCCTACGGACGGCGTTCCCGGCTGTTTCGTGGTCGCCCGGACAGGCTCCTGGTGGACGAGTGGGTGCCGTCCATCGCGCTCCCTCCGCCACCGGACACCCCGCTGGAAGAGGAGGAAGTCGACGATCTGCTCGACGAGCACGGGCTTCCCACCCTCGAGGCCGAGGCCGAGGAGGAAGTGCGCACGGGCCCCGCGCGGCTCTTCGTCGGAAGGGGGCTTCGGGGCGTGTCCCTCACCGACGATGGCGAGTGGGACGCCGCTGAGGGGATTATCGTCACCGAGCCCGACGACTTCTTCGTGGCCGAGCTCCGACTGCCCACCCCTCGGGACGCGCTGCCCTTCGGACTCGCCTCTCGTGGAGATCTGGACGCCGAAGAGGAAGAGTCGGAGATGGTGCTGGACGCCGAGGAGGCTTCGGAGCCGGACCTCGCACCCGAGGAGTTCTCGGTTCCTTTCTCCCTCTCTCTCGATGCTCCCGATCCCCTGCACCTCGGCGCGTTCGGTGACGAGGAGGATCCGGAGGAGGTGTCCGCCATGGACATCGAGCCGGGATTCGAGGAGCTCCAGGCCGAGTTCGAAGAGGCCTCTGTGCCCGATCTGTCGTCCGACAGCCAAACGCGCTGGTTCGGTCGCCGTCCCGAGCGGCAGTCCACCTCGCCCGTACGCCCATCGCTCGCACCCAAGATATCCACCGAAGGCGGCGACACGCGGGTGGCCCGCGCACGCACGTTCTGGTCCCAAGGCCGCCGCCTTCCCGAGCCCGAGAGCGCGGAGATTCCACGTTTCCAACCGCGTGAGGTGGTCGGGCGACCATCGGTGGTGCAGCTACTGCTGAGCTACCGGCTGGTGGTGTTGGCCTGCCTTCTCGTGGCGTTCATCATGGCGGTCATCGTGTGGAGCGGTGGCGGGTAGGTTCTCTACTCCTCGACCTCTTCGTCCTCTTCCGCGTCGGTCGAGGTCTCTTCGACCCGCTCGCGGAGCGCTTCACCTTCCTCGCCCGACAGCGGATAGGCGTCGTCCTGCGCCTCGGGCCGGGTGAGATCGGGCTGCTGTTCGAAGGCTTCGCGGTAGGCTCGGCCGTGGTCGTACTGCTCGTGTAGACCCTTGCCGCAGCCGGTGGCGGCGAGCAGGGCGAGGGTGAGGGTGAACCTCATGGGGCTGCTCCGGTTTCGGGTTCGTCCAGGCGCTGGAGCGCCTCCAGCGCCAGGTGTTGTCCTGGATCGATGGCGAGGGCCTGATCGTACCAGGCCCGGGCTTGGTTCGGGTCGCCACGTCGCTCGCAGGCCAGGCCCATGTTGGCCAGCGCGGATGGTTCGATGTCGGCGGCGCGGAAGACATCCAGGGCTTCCTCGTCGCGCTCGAGGGCTGCCAGGGCGAAGCCGATGTTGTTCCGGGCCCTGCGGTCCGTGGGCCTGAGCGCCAGCGCGGCACGAAGGTGGACCAGCGCCTCTTCGGGCCTCCCGGCGGTGAGGAGCAGGAAGCCGAGGTTGTTGCTGGAGTCGAAGCTGTCGGGCTCGATCTCGACGGCCTCGAGGAAGGCTCGTTCGGCTTCTTCGAGGCGGCGTTGTTCGAAGCGCACCAAGCCGAGCGTACGGTACAGCTCGGCGTCTCGGGGTGAGCGCCGCAGCCAGGGCTCGAGCAGCGCAGCGGCTTCCCCCGCCATGCCCACCCCCAGGTAGGCCCGGGCCTGGAGTACGTCCACGGCGAGCTCACTTCCCGATTCTTGGCGGGCGGCGGCCAGGACCGTCATGGCTTCCTGTGCGCGCCCCATGTCCAGCAGCGTGCGCGCCATGTCCAGCCTGGCCTCCTCGCGGCCCTTCGGCGTGCTCCAGTCCACTCCGGGCTCGGCGGAGCTCTGCGGTGCCTGGGCGGTGGTACGAGCGGTGCAGCCCACCAAGATGCTGGCCAGCAGCGTGAACCAGGACGCGGTCCTCATGGCGCTGCCAGGGAGGGGAGGACGTCGCGAACGATGTTGACGATGGCCGGCCCGAGAATGACCACGAAGAGGGCTGGTAGCAGGAAGATGACCATGGCTACGGTGAGCTTGGGGGAGATGGCCGCCGCCTTCTCTTCGGCTTTCAGCATCCTGCGGATGCGGGTGGTGCTCGCGTAGACACGCAGCGCCTGTGCGACCGGCGTGCCGAGGCGGTCGGCCTGGATGAGCACGTTGACCAGCGATCCGAGCTCGGGCACGCCGGTTCGTTGTTCGAGTCTGCGAAGCGCTTGGGGGCGGGTCATTCCCGCGGCCACCTCGACCGTGACCGTGTGGAGCTCGGTCGCCAACTCCGGGGCGGCATCGGCGAGGTTGTCGGCGACGCGGTCGAAGGAGGCGTCCAGCGCCAAGCCGGCTTCCGTGCAGGAGACGAGGAGGTCCAGCGCATCGGGGATCGCCCGGCTGATGTTTTCCTTGCGCTTCTGGCTGCGTTGGGTCACGACCAGCCAGGGCAGGTAGTAGCCCGAAGCTGCGGCGACGAGCAGGGCCACGGCCAGGACCGCCAGCTGGGCATCGGGCATCAACAGGCCCGTGAACAGCGGCAGACTCAGCGCAAGCAAGACCCGCGTCACCAGGTAGATCTCGAGAGCGTTGGGGCTCTTGAAGCCCGCTTGGAGCATGGTCTGGCGCAGCAGCGAGGTGTCTTCGGGTTTGGTGGGCTCTGCCAGGGCCGCGACCCGGCGCAGCAGGCTGGGCACCTGTTGTTTGCGGCGGAGCAGCGGATCTTCGGGTGCGAACTTTGGGCGGATCTCGGTCTCTTGCCCAGCCATGGCCTGCAGGCGGTCCTTGGGCGTGCGGTAGGGATGGGAGAGGAACCAGGCGCCCACACCCAGACCCACGAAGGCCATGCCAGCCAAGAACGCAGCGATGGGAATGACGAAGCCCATGTCTCAGGTCTCCACGTCGGACAGGGCGCGCATGACCAAGATGCCCAGTGCGTAGCTGAACAGTGCGTAGCCCACCATGACGTGCCCGAGGGAGTCGCTGAACAGGGGCCGGAGGTACTCTGGCCTGACCATGGCGATGAGCAGCGCGACGCCGATGGGGAGGCTGCCCAGGATCCATGATGACAGCCGGGCTTCCGAGGTGAGTGCGCGGACCTTGGCCTTGAGCGTGAAGCGGGAACGGATGGTCTGGGCGATGTTGGAGACGATCTCGATCAGGTTGCCACCGGTCTCGCGCCGCAACAGCACCGCGCCCGCGAAGATCCGCAGATCGAAGTTGCTCGGGTTGCGGCGGACGAGGTTCTCCATGCAGGCCCAGCACGATGCTCCGCGTCAGCAAGGACTTGACCGTGGTGGGCTTCCCGGCCTGCAGGTTGATCCCCTGCAACCAGCCGCCGGCCGACCCCAGCTTGCGGGAGAAGCTGTCGCGGGCGTCCTGCTTGAGGAGCTTGGATCGCTCCTCGCCGGCGGCCCCAACGACGCCCAGACGGCGGGCCAGGTCCTGCTCTTTCTCCAGTCTGCGGATGCGAAAGCCCCAGTAGATACCCTGCACCGTGACCATCACCGCCACGAAGACGAACGAGAGGACGATTATCAGGGACAGTCGGGACACGGTCAGAGCTCGAGGCGGAAGCGGAACAGATCGGAGGGGAGATCCTGGCCGTAGGAGCGGATGCGCTCCGAGAAGCGGGGGCGGGTGCCGGTGGCGAAGAAGGTGCCGTGGACGTTCCCTTGCATGTCCACGTTCTTCTGCTCGAAGCGGAAGATGTCCTGCATGCTCACCACCTGCCCCTCCATGCCGGTGACCTCGGTCAGGGAGATGAGGCGACGCTTGCCGTCGATGAGGCGGTCCAGGTGGACGATGACGTCGAGGGCGCGGGCGATGGTGAGACGGATGCTCTTGTCGGTCATGTTGGGCATGCCCATGCTGACCATGGACTCGAGGCGGCCCACCGCGTCGCGCGCCGAGTTCGAGTGGATGGTGGAGATGGAGCCTTCGTGGCCCGTGTTCATGGCCTGGAGCATGTCGATGGCTTCCTCGAGGGCGCCCAGGAGGCCCACGATGGTGAGCGGGTCGAGGGCGAAGGCGCCGAGCAGCTGGAAGGCGCCGGTTGTGGGCATGGGCCAGGTGGTCTCGAGGCCATCGGCTCCCTGGATGACGATCCGTTCCCCCTGGTTGGGCCCGAACCAGCCGCCGGTGGCGCCGTCAGCGCTCAGCAGCCCGTTGAAGCCCATCTCGCGCAGGCCCGACCGTGAGACCTCGGCGAAAACCACGCTCAGCTGCACCTGGTGGTCGCCGCGCACCGACATCAGGTTGACGAAGTCGGGATCGTAGATGCGGGCGATGGCCGCGCTCGAGGGTCTCGAGGTCTTCCAGCGGCCCATCGAGCACCAGGCGTCCACCCATGGGGTAGACGCGGGGCGGCTCGGCGTTTCCCACCACGCTGTCGATGCGTCGGATCATCTCGCTCAAGTCCTGGTGCACGCTCACCTGGTACTCGACGGGATCGGTGCTGCCATCGCGCTACCAGACCCACAGGTCGGTGGTCCCCACGGTGAGGCCTCGTACCTGGAACTGCTCTTCCTCGAGCAGCTTGACCTCTGCCACCGACGGGTCGGAGAGCAGCAGCCGGGCGATGGGGTTCTTGGCGCGCCACACCAGAGACTGGTCGGCTTGCACGTCGATCCAGTGCTCTTGCTCCTGCGCGGCCTGCTGGGAAGGTGGGCTCTGGGTGGTGGTCCAGGCTCCGCTGTCCTGCGCCAGCAGGTGGGCTGGCAGCAAGGCCACGAGGAGCATCGCGAGTACCAACCGGGTCTTTGCGAGCATGTTCTTTTCTCCGCGGCAGCTGGGCAGGGCCTTGGGGCAGCTATCGGCCTGTTCGAACCTTCACGCTCTTCGAGCCGTCTTGGTCGAACTGGACCTCCTCGACGCGATCGCCGGTGATGATCTCGGAGACCGGACCGGAGGGGGGCGCGGCCACCTGGGTGACGGCTTGCGCTTTGGGTGTCCCCTTGGCAGACAAGCCGACCAGGCCCGAGGCGGCGACCCCCTGGGTGTCCTGCTCGGTGATGTCGATGTCGTTGCGAAGGACCAGGTGAATGTCGCCGCGAGTGGCCGAGAGCGCCAGCTCTTGGGCTTCTTCGAGGCTGAGCTCGAGGGTGACGGTGGGCTTGTCCCGGACGGACGAGCGCTTGCTCAGGGGCTTGGCGGCGCCGACGGGCTCACCCGACTCCAACTTTCTTCCCACGGCGAGCACCTTGATGCCCTGCAGGAAGGCCTTCGAGACCCATCGTTTGTCGGCCCCTTCGGTGTCGTCGGGGCGGATGGTGACGATGACGTCCACGTAGTTGCCGGGCTGGATGAACCCAGCGACCCCGGTCTCCGCGTCTACGGCCACGGACATGGCGCGGCTGCCACGCTTACAAGGGCGTTCAGGCCGATACCGGCATCGGCCATGGCCAGGCGCTCTTCGCGGATGATCTCGTTTGCGACGATGCGCTCGCGGGGTACGCGCTGCAGGGCTTCCTGGATGGTGTGGAACACGCCCTCGGTGGGGACCATCTCGGTGGCGAGGGCGCGGAGGGCGACGTCGCCGGAGGTGAGCGGGATGCCCACGTGAGCGCGCGCGTGGCGACGACCACCTCGGCGGTGGAGGCGCTCTCGTGGGCCTTGGCGACTTCGTCCTGGGCGATCTGGACCACCCGGAGGACGAGGAAGACGGCTGCGACCGCGGCTGCGAGGGAGATGCCGAAGATGAGGAGGGCCTTGTACCGACCTCCGGTCTGCTGGCGTGGCTGCATTCCACCTCCAGTGGGCGCACGGGCGAGAGGAACGTCCGTGGCCTCGCGGCGCCCTAGCCTATCAGCACTGTCTCGGCTTTGGGACGGCAGCGCCGGAGGTCGGGGCTGACCTCCGGCTCATGAGACCATGGTCTCCAAGCGTTGGGCCGGGTGGTCCTGGGCCGCGCGGGGCGGCTTGGCTGGCTGTGGCCGCTAGGTTGGCTGGCTGTGGCCGCTAGGTTGGCTGGCTGTGGCCGCTAGGAGGGCCTAGGGCGCAGCTGCGTCGATGGTGTCGGCGACGCCGGTGAAGAGATCGGACAGCGAGGTGCCCACCGCCGTGAGTGCCACGATGATGGCGACCGCGATGAGGGCGGCGATCAGACCGTATTCGATGGCAGTGGCGCCGGTCTCTTCGCGGATGAACTTGACGAGCATGAAGCCTCCTGGTGGGTTCCGGATGAACCCGGGCCTGGGGGGCGGCCCTTCATCGGACCGCGGGTGCACCACTCCGAGAGAGAACAAAAAGTCGTGCCAGGCGAGTATAGCGAGGTCCGCCTGGCGGCGGCGACCCAATCGCGTCGTCCGGTGGGGCGCTGTCTCAGTGCTCACTTTCCACGCTGATTTTGTTGGGGGTGGGTCGCGCTCGACTTCGCTGGACACCCCGCCAGTCCAGTGGCGCCGCGCTCCGCAGCCCTCGATGGCTTGGCGCGGGTGATCGGTTACGAGTGCCGTCCCATCTGGTCCGGCTCCTTCCATGGCCGTCAAGGTCAACGCTCCCATCAGGCTCATCGTCGCGAGCGGAAAGTGGGCAGGTGTCGTCCGGCGTGTCGGGAGCCGTCTCGACCTGCTCGTGGAGACCTCCGGTCCGCTCAAGGTGGGAGAAAAAGGCAGCTTCGAGATCGATCTCGATGGCCAGCTGGTCGAGGGCTCCATGCGGGTGCGCAACGGAGGGGAGCGGTCCGGACCCTATGCACGCTACATCCTTCAGGTCACCGACGTCACGGGGCGCAGCAAACAAGCCCTGATCGCCTGGGTGCGCGGCGAGATGGGTTCGCGCATGGTGGCCGGTCGGGGCGCGTCCACGGCACTCGAGCGGCGCCCCGGCGGGGACCCCCAACCGGACGAAGCCCGCCGCGCGCGGCCCCTGCCTCAGGTGTCGATCGAGGTAGGCGCGCCCATCGGCATGCGCACCGACGTGGGTGCTGTCGAAGGCACCTTGGTGCGGTTCCACGGCTCGGAGTTTCTGGTGGATCTGCCCCGGCCGGTCCCGCTCGAGAGCCAGGTCTTTTTCCAGTTTGGCGTGCCTGGCTTTGGGATCGACGTCTTTGGCACCGCCCGGGTTCAGCAGGAGGCGTGGTCCGACCACGACAGCCGGGGGTACGTCATGGGTCTCAAGCTGATGCGTAGGTCCGACCGGGATCTGCTGTGCGAGTGGCTGGAGGACCAAGCTGGAGTGACAGGGTCCGATCCAGCACAGGTCTCCGATGTGTCCGCGGCGCCAGCGGAGCTGCCCTCGTCGCTGCCCACCACCGAACTGCAGGCGAGGGTTTCGTCGTCTTCGGGTTCTCGGGCCGAGCCCGACGTGCTCGTCTCCGAGCGGTCCGGCTCGGGCGCGCCCTCGCCCAGGGGTCGGGATTCCATCCGCGACATCCTCCGGCGCCGCTTCTTCGGTGGCTCGGAGCGGAACTGACCCGCTACTCGAAGATCTGCTGCTGTGTCAGCATGACGAACCCCCCGTGGGTGGTGTCGGGCAACATGGGCAGCATGCCGGTGAAAGGGTCGTAGGGCACGTCGACGTCGACCCGCAGCATCATCCACCCGTCGGCCTCGTACCAGGTGGCCTCGACGTCGCACCCTGCGCCGCAGTCGATGTCGGCGGCTTCGAGGGCGAACGTGGCGTGCTCCTCGGCGCTCGTTTCGATCAGGTCGCCGGTGGGTTCCACCCCCTCGAGCACACCCGAGCCCACGCGGCAGCTGTCCCGCGCTACCCGAGTCACGGTGTAGGAGCGATGCATGAGCAGGGACAGCTCCACGATGCCCATCACGACAAGGAGGAGGATGGGGAGGGTGAGGGCGAACTCGACGGCCGAGGCCCCATGGCGGGAGAGATGGCGCGGGATCACGGGGCTCCCTCCCGTTGCCACTCGAGGCGGGACACCTGGTTGGACCCGAGCGTGCGTGTGGAGGTGAAGATGCCGGTGAGGGGATCCACCTCGCGGCTGGCTTCGCAAACCAGCGTGCGCTGGGGCACGTCGCCCACCGTGTAGGCTTCCACCGTGCAGCTCGTGCAGTCCTCGACACCAAACGCGGCGAGCACCGCGAGCATCCTGGCCGTGGACCGGAGCTCCACCTCCTCGATGTTCTCGTCGTTGTCTCCCGGATCGACCAGCGATCCGTCGCGGCAGCCGATGTTCGCCGCGGAGTCGAGGATGGACTGGTGGAAGAACAGCCAGCCAAAGTCCATGATGGCGGACATCACCAGGACCCAGATCGGCAGGCAGAGGGCGAACTCGATGGCGTTGCCCCCGCGACGACGGCGGCCAGTGAACGCTGGCATCGCTCCCGTCACTCCACGATGGCCAGCGGCATCTCGGAGACGATCTGGGCCAGGATGGCCGCGAGTTCGTTCGAGTCGCTGGTGAGCACGTAGTAGCCGTCGCCCTGAACCATGTTGGGCATCATCCAGTCGTGGGCCACCAGGGAGACCACCCAGGTGTGGACGCGCAGTTCGTCCCAGAGGTCGTCGGTTGCGTTGATGCTGGCGGCGCGGATGGCGTTCGAGGTGCGGGCTACGGGGCCTTCGTACTCGCGCCAGCGCGTCTCGGTGTAGGGCTCGGCTGCCCGCTGGGTGCCGGATGCGGAGCCGAGGCCGTTGGGCCTCCCGTCGGTGAGCACGATCATGGCGCGGTAGTTGGCGCCCGTGGTCGCCTCCTCGAACATCTCCTTGGCCTGCAGGATGCCGGTGGAGTGGTCGGTGCCAGGCTCGTCTCGGTATTCGCGCGGCATGTCCGCGTAGCAGCCGCCTGCCGGGCTGGAGAAGTCGTTCTGTCGGCTGCCCCCGTGCAGTCGGCAACTGCGGCCGTCGTAGGGATCGCTGTCGGTACCGGCCTTGGAGGCGATGTTGAGAACCTCTCAGTCCGCGCGGACCGAGGCCGCCGTCGTGGAATCGGAGATCTCGGAGAACGCCGTGTATTCCCAGGCGTAGCGGTTGGTGAAGATGGTCATGCCCAGCTCGTCCACGCCGCTGGCACTCTCCGAGAGCATGTCCAGTGCGACCAGGACCGCTTCGCGGGCGTCGGCGAACTTGCTCTCCCCCCAGGAGCCGGTGATGTCCAGCACGATCACGAGCTGCAGGCTGCGGGTGGCCGAGGTTGCCGTGGCCGAGGCCTCGAAGTCCTCCATGCCCCACAGCTGTGCCAGGAGGAAGGGGATGGAGTCGGCGCCTTCACGGCCCACGGAGCTCTGCACGGCGTTGGGATTGATGGGGTCGGAGAGGAAGGTGGGCGTGACCTCCGTGTCGCCCCAGGTGCCGAAGTTGATGTCCATCCTGCCAGGGACCTCGCCAGCGATCTGGTTGGCGTCGAGCACCTGGCCGGCGGCTTCTTCGGCCATGGCCTGGTCGCCCGTCTGGCGCAGCACGATCAGCGCGGCTTGGGAGGTGGCGTCGGCGAGATCCTGGGCCTGGGCGTGGGCCATGAGCATGTAGGCGGTGTCCAGCGCCAGGGCCCCGAAGCCGAGCACCACCACGATGGCCACCGCCAGCATCAGCGTGTAGTTGCCGCGGCGGCTGCTTTTCCTCGCGCTTCGAGTTCGTTTACGCCAGTCCATCACCGCCTCGAGGCCAGGTCGACATCGGGGACAGTCTACAGGCATCGCTGTGCGCAGACCACAAGGACGGTGTGAGCCGCCTCTGTTCAGAGCGTTCCGCCGAAGATCAGGTACACGGCGCCGTCGTCCGCCCCCTCGCCCGGGGCTCCGGCGGCGATGTCGTCGCAGTCATCGCCGTCGAAGTCCAGGAAGACCAAGCTGCGGCCCAGGCCGCCCCCTGTCTCCGTGCCGGTGATGGCCAGGTCGGCGACGGTCGTGGTGAGCACGCCGCTCGGTTGCCTACAGTCGAGCGGTCGGGTGAAAGGGGCTTCCCAGGGTGAAGAAAGGACACCTGGCGCGACCTCCAGATGCTCGTTGGACGTACGAACCCGCGCGCCCCGGTGGGACGCGCGGGTGGAGAGGCTCGGATTGGCTAGAGGTTCATGTACTTGGCCAGGTCTTCCTCGACCTCCTCGGCCAGGTATTTCGGGCTGTCGAAGGCGCAGAGGCTGGCGTCGCCCTCCTCGTAGCCGGTGTGGTCTTCGACGTAGTAGACCGCCTCGAAGGAGCTGCTCCAGCACTCCGAAGCGTAGCCGACCACCTCGCCCAGGTCGCCGCCGCGGACGATGACGTCGGCGCGCCCGGAGCCGTCAGCCTTCCAGCGGCTGTGGACGGCCAGGGTCTCGTCCAGGCCCATGCCGGTCGTCGGGTCCAGGTCCGACAGCAGGATGAGGTCCATGGCGCCGTCGCCGCCGTGGGCCTGCTGGTAGGCGTAGGCCGCGTCGATGTTGTCGGGGCCGAAGTCCTCGAAGGCCGCGGTGGCGGAGACGCCATCCTCGGCGATGTCGTAGTCCACGGAGAACTGGCCGGTGGCTTCCTCGGTGGGGTCCATCTCGTTGATGGTGTCGAAGTCCACCACGAAGCGGCCCGTGCTCGCCTCGCGGGTGGCGCCGGGGTCAACTTCGCCGGCT
>CAZVHW010000079.1:0-342 GCA_964626835.1 uncultured Enterobacterales bacterium | reverse complement strand
GGCCACGCCCTGCTCGGCGGTCTGGTCCTTTGGCCAGCGCTCGAAGTCCCAGTTGTAGGCATCGGTCTCGAGGTCGTGGCTCACGCGCAGCTGGGTCTGGACGGGGTCCAGGGCGCCTTGGGACCAGGGGCCCCAGATGGCCTCGCTCTGGTCCTGGTTGACGTAGCTAGGGCGATACTCGGTGGTGATGGTGTCCACCCAGAACAGCACGATGCCAGCCATCCAGTTCACGTCCTCGGTGACTTCGGCGGTGAAGAGGTAGTAGGTGGACCATTCCTTGTCGCCGTCCTTGGCCAGGTCGGAGGCCAGGGGCATGTTGATCTCGATGCGCTCGTCGGGCAG
>CAZVHW010000078.1:14432-18553 GCA_964626835.1 uncultured Enterobacterales bacterium | reverse complement strand
TGAGGTTGTTGATCGCGTTGAGAGACGCGGTGTTGGTGTTGACGGTGAGGGCCATGGTGCGTCCTCCTGGTACGCTTCGTTCGGTGCCGGAGGGCCGGAAGAGTACCGGGCTCCTTGCAGGGGTCTCTTCGGAGGACTCCGCAAAAGACGTGAACGCAAATCCGAAAAAACACGAAACAACCACCTTGACGGTGGCTTTTCACGAAACCCCCAAACATTCTATACTGTCGAATTCTATAAATCTACAGCGCTACTACTTCCCTCGGTAGCCGACTTCTGGAATCCAACGCTCGATGGCAGCCATCAGATCGTCAGGCTGTGCTGGCTTGTGCAGGCAGGCGTGGACCCCCAGCGCCTGGAGTTCGGCCACCATGCCTTCGTCGAGGTAGCCGGACAGCACCACCACCGCGGTACCGCGCAACCTGGACTGCTGACGCATGCGCACGCAGACTTCCACCCCGTCCGCACCGGGCATGCGAAGATCGAGCACCATGACGTGCGGTAGGATCTCGAGGGCGGCCAAGCCGGCGGAGAAACCGTCGTGGACCTCGTGCACCTCGGCCTGGGGAAGTCGCCGGCGCAAGATGCGGCGCAAGCCCCGCGTGACCGAAGGCTCGTCGTCCACGAGCAAGATGCGCGGTGGCCCGGGGTCGATGTCCAGCGGTACGGGGATACTGTGCGCACGCATGAACGATACGAGGTCCCGCACGTCGATGCGCCGCCAGCCGCCGCCGGTGACCGTGTGGGGTATCTGACCCTCATGGAGCCAACGAAGCAAAGTCGAACGCGACACCCCGCAGAGTTCCGCAGCCTGCTGGGGGCTCATACGGTCAGGACGGCCCATGGATCGCTCCCGCGTTCAACGCAACTGACCATTATCATAATTCTTCACAGGTTGCCCAGCGGTAGCCCACTAAGACCGACGATCTGCGAGCGCGTCCACGCCCCGACAGCGGATTAGGATTCCGTTGTCATCAAACCGCGTCATGAAACAACACCTCACCCGTTGGCTCCCCATTCTCCTGGTCCTGGGCATCGGCCTGGCCGCCTGGGGCTTGCAAGCGACGTGGGTGTACTGGGACCAAGGGCCACCTGACTCCGACGAGTGGCACCAGCTGGTCAAGTCCTACGGCTACTGGGTGGGCTGGCACAATCGCGGCCTCGAGGGTCTCGCATACAGCATGCGCCTGACCCAGACCACCTTCCCTCCCCTGGTGCACCTGGCGGCAGTCCCCTGGTACGAGTGGGGTGGGGGTTTCTCGACAGACCTGGCGACGCTCTCCCACGGCCCGTTTCTCGTGCTGCTGGCGCTGGCCTGCTACGGCATGGCGCGCCGTGTCGCGGGGCCGGGGGCCGGGCTGGTGGCCGCCGTCATGGGCACCTCCGCACCCATGATCGTCTGCCTGTCGCACAAGTTCCTGCTCGATCTGCCCCTGGCCGCACTGGTGGCCGCCTCGCTCTGGGCCTTGTTGGCCAGCCGAGGCCTGCAACGCCCAATGCTGGCGTGGCTCGCCGGCATCGCCTTCGGCCTGGCGCTGTTGGCCAAGTTCATCGCTGGGGTCTACCTGTTGGGGGCTTTCGCCTGGCTCATGCTCCCAGCAGTCTGGGATGCGTCGCGCCGGTGGCCCAAGCGGGCCGCATGGGCTGCAAGCGCCGCGGCACTGCTGTTGGGCCTGGCCTTGATCCTCCAGCACGCTCAACTCTCCACGTGGCTCACCGAGTTCCCCGAAGCGGACCCACCCTTCCTGGCGTGGGTCACCCGTTCCACGGTCCCGCTCACGCTGGGTTGGTGGTGGCACGGGTTGGGGGTGGCTTCGCTGGGCCTGGTCTGGGCGGCGTGGCGCACCGAGCACCCCGCCCTACGCGCTCTGCTGGCGGGCACCGCCGCCTTGCTGGCCGCCAGCTGGTTGGCGGGCTGTTGGTATCTGCCCCACCTGCCGCGGGTCATCAAGGGCGTCGCCGGGTTCACCGCCGAAGGGGGCGCGGGCGAAGGCGACCCCACCGCAGGCAACCTCGCGGGCTGGACCTACTACGCTTGGGTCCTGGGCCACTCCCTGCCCCGCGGCTGGTACCACCTCTTCTGGGTGGGCTTGGGCGCATGCCTGCTCCACCGCGACCTACGCCAGAAAGCAGGCCCCCTCGTCGGCGCGACGCTCTTCGCCTACCTGCTGATCACGCTGTCCACCAACAAGGAGTCCCGCTACACCCTGGCCCTGCTACCCACCGTGGTGGTGCTGGCCGTCGTATGGACCCGCCTGCTCCCCCCTCTGCTCCGACACCCGGTCCGCGTGGGCCTGGCAGCCAGCGCCATCATCCTGAGCACCGGATGGCTGGCCGTAGCCGCCGGATGGTGGGCCCCCCCTCCCCAACAGATCTGGCACGACGACCGCATCGCCTCTTCGGCGGTCCACACCCCCATGGATCACACCTTCCCCAGTGTGTTTCAGCCCTCACGGATCCTGCTTCCGCCACCCTTCTACGCGGTCACCCCTCTGCCGCGCACCATGCCGTACGAAGACAGCGAGCTCCCCTTCCGCAACTTCGGGCCGTGAGGACAAGGTGAGAACGCGCGGTGTGGTGGTGGTGGCGCTCGGATCGATGTCCCTGGCCTGCGCGCCAGCCGCGCCCGAGCACCCGACAAGGAATTGGGCTGGAGCTGCCAGCGAACGGCTTCCTGCTGCTCTGGGCCGACATGCAGCCGGAGCAAGGCCCGATCCACCTGACCTTCTCGCTGGCCAAGAGACGGGGTCAACTGACCGCCCGGCGGCCGGACGGCCTGCAGCTCGAGCGCTTGGAGTACAGAGAGACGGTCGCCGACTACTCGTACGCGAGGCTCCCCGAGTGCGGCGATAGCTGTGGGTACGACGACACGCCAACACCGGGGTCCACGAACAAGTGATCACCGTGGAAACAGCTCCACCTTCTCGGGCACGCCGATCCCCACGATGAGCTCCACGCGGCTGGACAGCGCGCGCACCGCTCGGTCCTTGGAGCACAGCGCCCAGTCCGCCTGATCGCTCACCAGCTGCTCGGGGCTGGACGGGCAGAGATCCACCACGGCGCCATTTCCCGCCGCCGCGCGGTTGAGGGGCATGGCTTCGGGCAGGCTGCCGTGCTCGCGGTAGTGGTGGGTGAGCCAGCCCGCTGAGTAGCGCAGCTCGTAGCCCAGCCGATCGTCCAATCGGTCCTGGCCGAGCATGGCGCGCTCAGCCCCCATGGGAACCCACTCGGGGACCAGATCTACCGCGACCCAAACACCCAGGATCACCAGGCCCAGGACCAGCAGGACCCGGCGGCGGGGGGAGGGCTCGTTCACGGACTTTGTACTCCTGCTCGAACGGAGTACCTATAGCTCGAGCCCCGAGTCACCCGCCCGCACCATGCGCCACATCGTTCATCGCCTGCTCCTGGTCCTGGCAGCCTTGTTGGTGGGACTGCTTCTGGTGGAAGTCGGCATCCGCCTGACCCGCGTGGACGGGCACCAGATGGTCAAGCAGCTGTACTACCAGGGTGGACGTCCCGACCTGCACGAGGCGGTGGACGATCCGGATCTGATGTTCCGGCTGATACCCGGCGCCGAAGGCATGATGATGACCATGCTGGAAGAGGAATGCCCTATCTCCGTCAATTCCCAAGGCGCCCGCAGCCAGGAGTGGGGCTTGCAGAAAACGGAAACGACCACCCGCATCCTCTTCCTCGGCGCTTCCACCGTCTACGGCACGGGGGTCTGTGACGACGAGGCCCTGCCCGCAACCCTGGCGCTTGCTCTGGACGAGCGACGCCCTGGCTGGACTCACCAGGTCTGGAACTTCGGCACCAGCGCCTACAACCGTTCCCAGGTGGCCCATCGAGGCCGACTCGAGCTGGCAAACATCCCCGACGTAGACCTGCTGGTCATGCTGCCTACCAACACCGGTCGTAGGCCCTTCATGGACGGGACGCTCCACCAGAAGCTGGCTTACTACGCCTATTTCAGGCGCGACCCAAGCCTCTGGATGGAGAACTTCTACCCGGAAGGTCCCTGGCCCCACCTGAGCCACGAGCGCACCGACCAGCTGCACTGGGTCGGGCTCCGCCTCTCTGCCCTGTACCGCTACGTGACCTTCGCACATGTCCGCCGA
>CAZVHW010000078.1:4727-14422 GCA_964626835.1 uncultured Enterobacterales bacterium | reverse complement strand
GGGCGACCCGGCGAGCCAGGCGAGAGGCCTCGCTGCTCGAGCAGGAAGCGGCGTCCACGGGCGTCCCGGTGGTGTGGGTGCTCTGGCCCCAGAACATCGATGTGACGGACGGCTGGCGCGAGCAGATCTACCCCTTCGGCGAACACTGGATCTCCCTGCATCGCCCAGGGTTGAGCGAAGAGGAGACCGACCTGCACCCTCCCCGGGAGGTACTGGCTGTCCGCGGTGCGGAGCTGGCCGATGCCTTGCTCGAGGGCGGCTGGCTGGACTAGTCCCCGCGGAGCGCCAGGTCGCGCTGGACCCCTCCGCCACGCAGGTAGCCCTCGAAGGCGGACAGATCCTCGAAGATGCGGTTGGAGAAGGCGCGCACGATCCAGTTGGGCGCCATGGGGGTGATCGCCAGCACGAGGCGGCCTGCCTGGTGGGCCAGGTACATCTCGATTGCGGTGCCCATGCTGGCTTCGGGCAGCCAGCAGATCACCACGTCCGAGCTGGCGCAGGCCGTGTTGCCTTCCTCGAGGGTGGCCCGGATGCGAGGCAGGTCGTAGTCGATGCCGCCGGGGTGTTTGGCGAAGTGATCGTAGACATCCGCATGGGGCAGATGCTCGGCGAGCATGCGGGCGACCGGCCCGCGCCAGTCCTGCTCGTGGATGGTGGGGTCCTTCAGCGACCCCTGGATGATGCCGGCTAGGAAGACCCGCATGGCGCTATATCTGGGGCCCGTCGGCCCGAGGCTCGCCCTTCTCGCTGTCCCAATAGGGGGAGATACGTCGCAAGCGCTCGATGATGCCCGGAAGCACCTCGACGGCGTAGTCGACCTCGTCCTCGGTGTTGTACCGGCTCAAGCTCAGGCGCACGGAGCCGTGGGCGGCGGTGTGGGGCACCTCCATGGCCATCAGCACGTGGGAAGGTTCGAGGGATCCGGAGGTGCAGGCCGAGCCGCTGGAGGCGCAGATACCCAGGCGATCCAGCTCGAAGAGGATGGACTCGCCCTCGACGAAGTGAAAGGCCACGTTGAGCGTATTGGGCAAGCGAGGTGCGCCTGCTCCATTGACATGGGTGTAGGGGATGCGCTCGAGCAACGCCTGCTCCATGCGGTCGCGCAGGGCTTGCACGCGCCCCTCGTCTTCGTACGCCTCTACGGCCAGCTCAACCGCTCTGCCCAAGGCAGCGATACCGGCCACGTTCTCGGTTCCCGCGCGCAGGCCGCGCTCTTGGTGGCCTCCGATGAGGTAGGGGGCCACGCGACTGCCCTTGCGCTGGAACAGCACGCCCACGCCCTTGGGGGCGTGAAGCTTGTGGCCAGAGAAGGAGAGCAGGTCAACATGCTGGTAGGGGCCGGTCAGATCGACAGGCAGCTTACCGGCGGTCTGGGTGGCATCCGTGTGGAACAAGATGCCCGGGTCGGTCTCCTTGGCGATGCGAGCCAGCTGCTCGACGGGGAAGACCACCCCGGTCTCGTTGTTGGCGTGCATGATGGAGACGATCAGCGTGGCACCGGGGCGCAAGGCGCGCACGAAGTCGGACACGGACAGCTGCCCCTGCTTGTCCACGGGCAGGAAGTCCACCTCGAAGCCCTGCCGCTGCATGGCCTTGGCCACCTCGAGCACGGCGGGGTGCTCCACCGCGGTGGTGATGACGTGCCGCCGGCCCGGGTTGGCGTGGGCCGCACCTCGCAGCGCCGCGTTGTTGGACTCCGATCCGCAGGAGGTGAAGACGACTTCCTCGGGTGCGACGCCACCCAGCATCTCGCAGACCACGCCGCGGGCATGGCTGATGGCCTGGGACGGCCCCCGGGCCCGCTCGTACATGGAGCTGGGGTTGTGAAACGCCGTGGTGAGGTAGGGCAGCATGGCCTCCACCACCTCGGGGGCCACGGCGGTCGTGGCGTTGTTGTCCATGTAGACAGACTTCATGGCAGCCCTCCGATAGGACGCTGGGTCAGACCGCGATGACGCGCGCAGCCTGGTCGACCTGCTCCTTCAGGGAACGTTCGACGAGCAGCTTGATGGTCTGGGAGGCGCCCACGCAAGAGGAGCAGGCGCCCACGAGTCTGACGTAGACCGTGCGGTCCTTGATGTCGATGATCTCGAGATCTCCGCCGTCCTGCTGCAGCATGGGCCGCACGTAGCCATCCAGCACCTGCTCGACCTTCTTCATGAACTGGAAGGGCGAGAGACTGGCGGGGGCGGACGCAGCGACGTCGGTTTGGAAGGAAGGTAGGCCGGAAGACGCAGCAGTGCTGGAGACCCCGCCACCCCAGACCTGGTCGAGTAGGTCCTGCAGGCCGCCGGGCTGGTGATGGCAGGTCATGCAGGCACCGCCAGCCTTGGTGGCGGCGGTGAGCTCGGCGATGGACTTGCACCCCAACTCCTTGATCTTGCGAAGCAGGTAGGGCTCGGTCAGTCCAAAGCACTTGCAGACAAGGCGGCCTTCTTCGGTCTCTTCGGGCAGAATGTCCACGCCCAGGGCGTCCAGGTCGACCCCTCGCTTCTGCGCCCAGTTGAACACCGCGGCAGCCAGCGCCTCGGCGCCCATGACGGAACAGTGGATCTTCTGCTCGGGCAGGCCTTCGAGGAACTGCACGATGTCGTCGTTGGTGATCTGGAGGGCCTCGAGCGGCGTGACGCCACGCTCCTCGATGATGATGCAGAGGGCTTCGGACGCCGCAATGGCCGAGGTGCAGCCGAAGGTGAGGTACTTCGCCTCGGTGATCACGTCTCGAAGCGGATCGGTGTCGTGCTGGACCACGCGAAAGGTGAAGCGCAGGGCGTCGCCGCACGCGATGGAGCCATGCTCGCCCAGACCGTCGGCATCCGCGACCTCGCCCAGGTGAGAGCCCGGCTTGCCCTGAACGGCTGCCATGAACAGTTCCTTGGTCTTCTCGCTGTAGTTCCAGGCCATGGGACTCTCCCGTGCCGATGGGGGGGCGGGCCTCAACCTAGCCCCCGGGTTGCCATTGGCAAGGGAGGTCACCGGCACACGGAACTGGAATGACACTCGGGATGAGCCGACGAGCATCTCGGAGGCGCCCAAGGCTCCATGTCCACTATCGCCAACATGTTCGGGTCCACCGGGCCCATCACCTTCGCAGCGCCGGAGTCGGCGCGCACACGCCTGGCGTCATCCTCGTCCTCCAGCTCGGCCAGCAGCGCACAGTTCAGCGACATGAACACCATCTACAGGCGCGTCCTGGAGCTCGAGCGCGCCATCGAGGACGCCAACGGCGTGGTCAACTCGCTGCGGACCGGCTCCGCCCCCGGCCGACCTGGCATGGCCGTCTCCGCGAACGCCCTGGCCATCGACCCCTCGGCGCGAAACTCCACGCTGGACTCCACCGAGGAAGTCAACACCACCCCAACCTCCTTCACGCCCTTCGGGCCGGACTGGACGGGCGCCTCGTCGACGGAAGTGACCGTCGGGGGCACCTACAACGGTGACTACGGCGACGACACCCTGCGCTTCCAGGTGACCCGCGACAGAACGGTGGGCGGAAGCCGCAACATCCGGATCAAGATCTACGACTCGGGTGGGACGAAGCTCGAAAACCTCAACTGGGCGAGTGGCACTCCCCCGGACACGCCCATGACGTCCTCGAAGACCGGGCTGACGATCTCCCTGAGCGCCGGCGACACCGAGAGGAACGACGAGTTCTACGTGGACGTCTCCACCAGTCAGGACTCGGATATCGACGCAACGCTGGCGCTCGATGGCGTACGCAACGAGAATCCGAACCTGGAGCCCGGGCAGAGCGTCACCGACGGCTCCTTCTTCGTCAACGGCGAGGAGATCACCGTCTCCGCGGGGGACACCACGGACGAGGTCTTGGGCAACATCAGCGCCTCGGCCGCCGGCGTGGCCGCCTACCACGACTCGTCCACGGAGCTGGTGTACATGGAGCGCGACGACACGGGCGAGCTGGACATCACCCTGAGCGGCGACACCTCGGGCTTCCTGGACGCCATGAAGCTGACGGGGGCCACGGTGGTGCTAGGCAGCGACACCGGCGAGCAGAGCGTGATCATGGAGGACGTGGCCGCGCTCGCAGGGACGGTCGCCGGGAGCATCACGGTCAACGAGCAGGCGATCGCGCTGGATCCTGGCACCGACTCCCTGCAGGACGTGCTGGATGCCATCAACGCCTCGGACGCCGGGGTCGTGGCCGGCTTCGACGGCGACAGCCAGCGCGTCATCATCGCCGCCGAGGGCGCGGGCGGCACGGTGGTCCTCGAGGACACCGGTACCAACTTCCTGTCACAGGTGGAGATCGACCCGGGTACCTACCAGGGGCGTACCTCGGCCCGCATGAGCAAGATCGCGGCCCGCAAGGCCAGCCGGGCCCTGGCCAACGTGGAGAGGGCTTTCGAGAAGCTCCAGACCTGCGAAGTGAGCGATTCCAGCTCCCAGACCGTGCTGGACAACGTGATCTCGAGCGTCGAGTCGGCCATGACCACCGCACTCGAGGACAGCTCGGAGACTCTCGACGAGGCGGGGCTGGCCTTCGACCTGGACGCCGAAAATACCGGCGACCTGATGGATTTGCTGTCCAATACCTTCGAGCGGGACCTGCGCAACGCCGACGGCGCCGACATCCGAGACGCGCTCATAGGTTCCCTCCAGGACAGCAGCGACGGCCTGCTGGGCTCCATGGGAGCCACCGTCGAGGCCCTCTCGGACACCCTTCGCCAGTCATGCGGAGACGTGTCGGTCTACCTGTCCACCTACGCCTAGAGTACTCCGGCCAGGCCGTAGCAGAGCCGGTCGGCGACCCGCAGGCTGTCCTGGGGCACGTGGTAGGTGGCCTGCACGCAGCGGCCCTCCCGCTTGACGCCGTTGCCACCGCCTTGCTCCACCACGATGACCAGGGTGCCCGGCTGGGCATGGGAGCAGTCGACCACCGGCAGCCGCTCGGGACGATCGTTTGGCTTGGAGAAGGCCATCTCGACCCTCGGACCGCCCATGAGGCCCAGGTCCTCGACGAAGCGCCCGATCTCTGCGCCGGCGGTGAAGGTGTAGTGGTGGGCGTCTGGATCGATGGACACGTAGACCTGCTCAGGGCGCAGCTCGGGTGCCAACATCCATGCCACCAGGCCAGGGGCGAGACTCACGTCCGCCGTCTCGTCCGGCAGGTAGTAGAAAGGCAGGGTCGCGGTGTTTCCCCCCTGCTCGAGGTCCACCAGCCAGAGCTGATTGGAGCCCTGCCTCACCGGCTCGAAGGTCAACCCACGCTGCTGCACCGACTGGTCGCCACAGGCAAACAGCCACAGCGTCGAGGCGAGGACGAGGGGCCGACCCATGGCCTAGTTCGGACTCAGCAGGAGCTCGGCGCTGATGAGCTCGGCGCCTCCGTGCTCCAGCGGAAGGTAGGCGCTCATCTCCAACATCACGCCGGGCTCGACCTCGTGCAGGGACATGAGCTTGAGCCGCCCCGTCTCGAAACAAACGGAGTACCCGCACTCGGTGTTCACGTCCTTGCGCTCGCCCTTGCTGTACATCTTGTCGATGGACACGCCCTCCGGACGCAGAAAGACCGATCCACCGTACATGCCCCGACCATCTGCGGCGACATCCAGCCTCCCGGAGAGGTCGTAGACGGGGCTGCCGGTGGTCTCGGGAACCTCACGAAACACGGGCGCGCTCAGGGAGTAGCCCAACCACAGCGCCGTGTTGCGGCTGCCGGGCATGACCGTGGACCAGGTGAGCTTTCCCTCGGCGTTGTACGACCGCCGGTCGACCACACGGCCCGAGCAAGCTCCCGCGAGAAGCACCACGGGAAACAGGAACCTGACTGCTCGATTGAACCGACGCATGGAAACCTCGCCAACGGCGATGATAGCGCGTCTCGAAGGATATAGGAATGCCCCGCCGCGCCGTCACGTCGACGTCGAGGGGGAGGTGAGCATGCCCGCGACAGGTCTCCTGCCCCCCGCCGAAGCGCTCGTGGCCATGATCGACATCCAGCAAAACCACTTCCACACGGTGGTCGACGCTCCATCCACCCTGGACCGCACGGTTCGATTCCTCGCAGCCACGCGCTTGCTCGACGTCCCGATCGCGTGGACGGAGCACTACCCCAAGGCCTTTGGCCCCACCCTCGCGGCAGTAGCCGAGGTCCTGTCGGACCTCGAGCCCATCCCAAAGACCTCGTTCGGCTGCTTCGGCGAGCCAAGGTTCGTGCAGGCGGTGCGGAAACACGGTCGACCCACGCTGTACCTGGTGGGCACGGAGACCCACATCTGCATCCAGCAGACGGCGCTCTCCGCCCTGGAGCGAGGCATGGACGTGGTCGCCGTGGCGGACTGCCTCTCGGCTCGCTCCGAGCGCGATCACCGCTGGGCCCTGCGCAGACTCGAGGCCGCAGGGGCCGTCGTCACCACCTGGGAAGCCCTGACCTACGAGTGGATGCGCAGTGCGGACCACCCGCGCTTCAAGCAGGTCCTGAGCCTCGTGAAGGGAGGCTGACCGACATGAACTCGGAGTACGAGCATCCCGAAACCTTGGACCTGCCCGCCGCCGACCGCCTCAAGCGGCTGAGCGCAGCGGTGCTGGACGAGGGGGTATGGATCGGTCTGGCGGGAGCCCTCGGGCTCCTCTTCACCGGCGGGCTGCTCACCGCCATCGGCGTGGCGGTGGCCATTCTCCAGGACGCCCCGTTCGGCGGTGGTACCAGCGTGGGCCGCCGCATCACCGATCAGGTCCTGGTGGACCACCGGGGAATGGAGTGCACCGTCGCCCGCGGAGCAGCGCGCAACGCCCTGCGCGTCTTCCTCTGGGTGCTAGGGTGCGGTGTACCCCTGCTGGCGGACATCGGCCTGGCCGTCGCGCACCCCAAGGGGCTCACCATCGCCGACATCGTCCTGGGTACACAGGTGGTGGATCGCGTCCACTCCCGCCGCCGGCCCGATCAGATCGAGGCCACCGAGCCCAGGCAGCTGACAGGCCCAGACGTCCATTAGGGGCCCGCTCAGCAACCGTCGGGCAGCTCGACGTCCACCTGGTTGTCCGCCTCGTCGCACTCGTCGACCTCGCTGCCGGAGGTGCCGTTGTCGTCCACTTCCACGCTCACGCCCTGGAGCAGGGCCGGATCGAGCAGCTCTTCGTCGAAGATCACGCTCGCGCTCGAACTGCCCGCCGGGATGGCATGGTCCACGGTCTCGCACCCCAGGAACGACCTCGTACCGTCCAGCAGGTGGGCGTACAGCGAGACCGACACACCGGCCACGGCGTCTGCCGTGCCCCGGTTCTCCACCTGCACCGCCAGCTCGATCCTGGGCTCGTCGCAGTGCCAGCAGGTCTCGGGATCGGAAGGCTCGAGATCCGGGGCCGGAATGCCAGGCCGTTCGCGCAGCCCGCCGGCCCGGTAGGAGTTGTGGCCCACCAGCCAGTTCATGGTGGGGGATGCCGGGATGGACAGGTCGTCCTCGACGTTGGTGATGTGGTAGGCGTGCTGGTTCCAGGCCTGGGTGGTGGGCGCCCAGGTGCCCGACGCGTCGCCGATGACCGTGATCCCTTGCCAGCCGCTGGCGATGGAGTCGTTGCTGGCCAGCACGATCTCGGACTCACCGTCCGCATCCACGTCCACGATCACGGGGTACTCGTAGAGCGTCCAGGAGCTGTGGCCCGTCTCTTCGAGCACCGCGGATCCGGTGGCGCCGTCGTACACCCACAGGGTGACCTCGTCGGCGTAGACCACCTCCCAGCTGCCGTCGCCCTCGAAGTCGAAGACCGACGAGCCCGTGCGGGCCGAGCTGTGGTCTTGCGTGCTGGTGAGCCAGAGCTGGGTGCCGTCGGTGTCGTACACGACGTAGCCGGAGTAGCCGGCCACCCCCACTTCGGGGGCCCCATCCCCGTCGAAGTCCGCAACCGTCGGGGGGCCACCGCCTCCACCCGGCACCGCGTTGGGGCCCCAGATCAACGAACCGTCTGTGTCCACCAGGTAGACCTCGCCGCTGGGCACGCTGACGACCTCCCCCAGGCCATCGCCATCGAAGTCCCCCACGGCGGTCCAGCCGTCCGTGAGGGTGTTGGTCCACAAGGCGGAGCCGTCCTTGGCGTAGGCGGCATTGCCAACGACGACTTCCTGTTGACCATCGAGATCGAGATCGGCCACGGCGGAGATGCCGTAGCCGCCTCCCATGCCGTAGCCACCCGCCCCGACCAGGGTTCCCCGGTGATCGAAGATCGCCCGGCCACAGATGACCTCGGCCAGCCCGTCGCCGTCCAGGTCCGCGATGGAGGGGTAGGATAGCGTGGTGAAGTCGGAGCTGCGCGGCTCGGTGGCCCACACCAGGCTTCCATCGGCGTGCAAGGCCACCAGGCGGTAGTCGGTGGTGACGACCACGATCTCGGGCACACCGTCAGCCTCGAGGTCCCCCAACGCCACGCCGCCGCTGGCGCAGGGGGTGTAGCCCCCGATGCTGGTCCAGGCGGATTCTTCGCCGCTGCCATCGCCGGACAGCACGATCAACGCGCCCCCCGAGGTGTAGGCATCCGAGGCATAGGCCGTGAAGACGATCTCGGGCATGCCGTCCGCGTCCACGTCACCCACGGCGGGCATCATCATCACGTCGTCGTAGCCGGGCGCTCCGCTAGAGCCGGTCCACTGCCACTCCACCTGGGGCTCGAAGCCTCCCGGCTCGCTCTCGAAGGCGCAGCTCTCGTCCACCTCGACCTCGCCACCGGACAGCTCCGCGAGAGCACAGCCGGTGTCGTCGCCCCCTGCGTCCTTGCCACCCGACAGCTCGTAGTCCGAGCAAGCGGTCAGGAGAAGGGACAGGACGAGCAAGTTCCGCAACGATGCCTCCGGGACCGAGCCGTGCACAGAGCATAGCGTGCCCCGCTCCGTGCCGGATAGGCTGGGGAGCCTCCTCCCGAAGGTGCACCCATTCCAAAGACGAGCCGAAAGCAGCAACCTGGCACACCCCTCGGTGTGGTCCTGGTGGCGCTGCTCGGTCCGAACTGCCGCAACGCCACCTTCGGCGAGGAGGGCTCGGTCCACGGGGACATCGGCACGGTCATCGAGGTGACCTGGCAGCCCGTGGGCAGGGGCGAGGCCTGGGTGGAGTACGGCCCCGACGACAGCTACGACTTCACCACCCCGGCGGTCCCAGACGGCGAGGGCACCAGCCACACGGTCCTGCTGGGCAACAAGCCCCTCCAGGACGTTCACTGGCGCGTCGTCGCCAGGAGCGAAGGCCGAACCCGGGTTGGCGCCGACCACGTCACGGAGACCGTGGGCATCCCAGCGGCTCTCCCAGACTACACACTTCTCGACGACGATGGGAGCTTCGAAGGGTGGGTGCTGGGCGTGTCCTGGGCCGCCGAGAGCTACCTCTACATCATCGACTCGGACGCCGATGTCGTCTGGTACAAGGCGCTGCCCCTGGCCAAGGTGACTCTCGCCTTGGACCCCGTCCATGGCCAGTCAGCGCTGCGCTACCTGCAGGTCTCCCAGGACCACAGCCTGGACGCCAGCGTCGTGTCCACCATCGGCTTGGACGGTCAAGACCAGGGCTCGGTGGCGGTGGAGCGGGGCCACCACAGCTTCGTCGCCCACGACGACGGCAGCCTGGCCTGGCTGGCCCTGGACGTCCGCGAACACAAAGACCAGGGCAGCCTGGTGGGCGACAAGGTCATGCTCTGGGACGCCTCCACCGACGAGGTCACCGAGCTCTACTCCACATGGGATCACCTCG
>CAZVHW010000078.1:0-4717 GCA_964626835.1 uncultured Enterobacterales bacterium | reverse complement strand
CAGGGTACCGACTGGACCCACACCAACGGCCTCCACTACGCGCCGGAGCGGGGCACCTACTGGCTCACCATGGGCGGGGTGAACAGGCTCGTGGAGATCGACGCGGTCACGGGTGAGCCCCTCACCACGGTGGGAGAAGGTGGCTACGACCTGGAGCCGGACCTCGAGCACTGGGGCGACGGCTATGGACCCCACGGCGCAACCTGGACCCCCGACGACACGCTGCTGGTGTTCGACAACGCCTACGACGACGACATCGCCGCCTCGCGCGTGCTGGAGTACACGCTGGACGATATCGCCGAGGTGGCCGGCCAGGTCTGGCAGCTCGACGGTGAAGACGGCTGGCTGGCCATGGTGCTCGGCGGGGCCGAGCGCCTCGACAGCGGCGAGACCTTCGTGCACTGGGGCAACCTCGGCCTGCTCCAGCTGCTCGACGCCAACGGCGAGCAGACCTGGCTGGCCCGCCAGAGCAGCATCATCGGGGACGCGGTGCCACTCAACGACCTCTACGGCAGGGAGTAGACCATGCAGCCTCACGATCTCGAAGCCCTCCGCGAGGTCCTCCGCGCCCCAGGTGACCGCTGGTCCGGGGCACTCGACCAGTACGCCGAGCACCGAAACCCTGAAACAATGGCGGAAACCTGGCTGTTCCTGCACGGCCGGCTCCCCGACGCCGGTGAGCCCCACAGGGAACGAATGACGGCCATGCTCGCACGGATCGAGGCGTGGCTGGGCCGCACACCAGCCGATCCCGCCACCCTCGAGCGCCTGGCGGACGATCTCGACCAGCTGCGGCGCCAAGCCTCGGAGATTGACCGCTCCCTGACCGCCCGGCGGCAGCTCCTGGCCGCCATGCTCGGTCCCGACCGGCGCACCCGGGTAGGCCCCTTCGCCATTCGCACGAGCGCACCGGCCTTCTCCGTCAAGATCCTCGACGAGCAGGCCGTCCCCGCCCCCTTCCTCAGCTCGAGCCCCGACCGCAAGGCCATCCTGAAGCACTTCCAGGACACCGGCGAGATCCCGCCAGGCGTGGACGTCAACCCACGCCGCACCGTGGTGAACGTCACGCGGAAGGGGTGAGGCGTCGAAATGCGTCGAATTCTCGACGATCTTCGACGCTTTTCGACACCCTCAACCGCACCCGGGAGGATGGCGCATCGCCCCATGCTCGGCCTTCTTCCTAGTGGACGGCCGGGAGCACGCAGACGAGCAGGCCCTGGCCCGATCCTTGCGGCATTGTGCGGGCATGCTCCACTTCGCAATCCATGCCCGCCCCGGTCTCTGGCTCTTTCACGACCACGTCGAAGCCCGCGCATTGTGGGATCGCCTGGTCGCCGTGACCGCCGTCCACCACCTATGCCTGATGCCGGATCATGCGCATGGGTTCACGCGCCGGATCCCGACACTTGCACTGCGGGGAGCAATGAGCGGGCACGCCCGATGGCTAGCCCACCGACGCGACGAGCCGAGCCTGAAGCTCTGGCTGCCCTACGATCAGCCCGCTGTGGTCACGAACCCGGAGCACCTCCAGCGAACCCGGCGCTACGTGCTCCTCAACCCGTGCCGCGGGCGTCTGGTGGACGACCCCTTGGCCTGGCCATGGTCGACCCACCGCGACGCCACCGGTCTGACGTGGCCAAGGGCACGCAAGCTCATGGCAGACCCGGCGGACTTTCACGCCTACGTGTCCCGCGACCACAGCGTGCGACCCGATGGGACGGACCTGCCCTCCCACCGGCTCGACATCGACGTCCCCAGCTACGAGCAGGTCGAAGCGGCGGTCAGCGCGGTCACGCGAACTCCCGTGCAGTGGCTGCGCACCCGCCCCGGACCGCGGCGCAAGATGATCCAGTGCCTCCGGACGCTGACGGACATCCCCGTGCGCGAGATCGCAAGGCGGCTGGGAGTGTCGAAGAGCCAGGTAGGCAGGACGCACGCCCACTGGGACGAGCTGACGTCAGTGGTGGACAGGGTCATCGGGGATGGCAGGTTCGACGCACTCTGGTGGGGGGACCTCCGCGACACCGAAGCTTGGGACCGCTACCAGCGCTACCTCTGGGACAAGCGGAGGGCTCGCCGTAACGACCTATGTGGGTGACAGCGGGACACGCCTCGACCTATGTCACCAAGACCGGGACGGCGGGCCGCCGAAGACACCTCCAAGGGCACCCCTGACACCGATCAGGGCCGTGTCCGAGCCCACAACGGCCCTCCAGGACACGCGAGTGTCCCATTCCAACCGACATAGGTCGGCGACCGTCCCGCACAGGGAGGCATAGGTCCCCAGGCGGCGGGCGAACCCAGCGCGGACACCGCGGAACACCCCGTGAGCATGCAGTACGTCCAGCACCAGGACGGTGAGCCACGCGCGGACACCCAGGACATAGGGGCCTTCGACGGCTAGTCCACCAGCAGCAGCGAGTAGCGGTTCATGGTCTGGTCGTAGTCGGTGAGCACGCGCAGGGGCATGCCGGCTACTTCGGCGGTGGAGAAGACGTCCACCCCCATGCCTTCGGGCGAGGGACGCGCCCGCACCTTGTCGTGACACCCCCGGCGCGTGCTTGCGCAGCTGTCACAGAGATTGCAGGGATCCACGAAGAACACCAGGGCCTTGGGATGCCCCGACAGGAAGACGTCGCGCTCGAGAGCAAGCAGGGACTCGTTGATCTCGCGGGTCCAGGCGTGGCGAGCCTCGGGTACATCGACGCTCGAAGAGAACCGCAGCAGCAAGCCACGGCCGTACTCCGCGAACAGCTCCCGACACTCGTCGATGGACGGGAGGTTCGGTGGACAGGCCGCGCACTTGCCGTACCAACCGCAGCCGAACTCGCACTTCATGCGCACCCAGCGAGCCACGACGATGTCGGCAGGCGTGACCCAGCTGGCTTGGGCCGCCCCGCGGGCGAGGGCGAGGTCGATCAGGGACGGCGTCGCAGGGTCGGCAGAAGGCATGAGATCTCCATGGACCTGACGACCTCCACTATCCGTCTTCTCCCCCGTCGTGGAACATCCCCGCCTCGTCGAAGGTGTCGCTGAACCTGCGCAGCCCTTCCCACGCCCCGTAGCGCTGCAGCACGTGGTAGACCGCCAGCCAGGAAGTGGGCTGCCCGCGGTAGTGCCCGTCGGCCAGCATCTCCCCCAGCAGGCCGCTCGGGGGCAAGAGGTTCAGCCGAGGTCGCCGATGGGCGTTCTTCTCGGAGTCGTCGTAGACCCGCTGCCCGGTCTGGAAACGCAGCAAGGACCGGGTGGTGTTCTCGGCGTGCAGGATGCCTGAGTTGTAGACCAGGGAGCCGACCACGAACTGCTCGTCCAGGCCACGCTGATGCAGGGGGTCGCGGCCCTCGGCGGTCAGCTTTCGTGCGGCGATCTCCTTCTCCCAGATCCACATCAGAGCGGTCCCCACGATGCCCTCGCGGAAGGTCGCGTCCCGCACCAACCACGCCCACTGGCCCTTGGGGGCGACGAGTCGACCGGTAGCTCCCGCCGGCGGCTCCTCCGATTTCGTGTAGACCACGGTGCCGCGCAGGTCCGTACCGCAGCCCTGGTCCAGCTGGTCGAGCAATCCCTGGTAGTCCCCCAGCCCGCTGGCGATGTCGTCCAAGCCCACGTCCATCACTGGGTGCAGCTCGTCCATGCGGCGCTGTTGCGTGGTGAGCAGCAGCGCCCCGCCCTCGGCGATGAAGGTCACGGCGATCTCGGCATCCGTGACGCGCAGAGGAAGATCCCGCTCGGCCTGCCAGGCGTTGATCACTTCTCGCGTGCAGACCGTCGTGTCTCGCAGGGTGCGCTCGTGCTCCGCGGTGTCCCAGGCCTGGTCGAAGAAGCCGAAGTAGGTCTTGGGGAACACCCCCGAGGACACGTAGCTCTCGAGCCTGAACGCCTCCCACTCGATGGCCTGGCGCCGGATGCGTTCGGCATCCGCAGGCAGCGCCTGCTCGTGGTCCTTGGCCACCCACGAAGACAAACGATTGTTCACCTGCTCGCCCAGGATCTCCCGCACTCGATCGGGATCGGCGGTCCCATGGGCGGCGAGCCGCTCCGCGAGATCCAACGCCACGCGTTCCAGCTCCCCCTCGAGCGCCGCCACCTCGGCGCCGTCTCTCACGAAGTGCCCAGCCAGGGAACCGAAGTCTTGGGGAATCGCGGGCGGTTCTGTGACGATGGCGATCTGGGTGGGCTCGACGGGTTCCGCCTCGGGGGCACCCGAGGGGCAAGCGAGCAGCAGGCAGAGGGGGACCGTGACAACGAGGACGGGGCGCAGCGGCGACATGGGCGGCTCCTTGCCCACCCTAACGACATCAGCGACTGTCGGTGGTTCACGATCAGAGCGACTCGGCGCTGAGACCCACACCCGCCACGGACCCGAGGGGTTGCCAGATCTCGCTCCGCAGCTGCTCGAGCCGCTCGTCGAGCCGCCGCATCAGCTCGTCTCCGCCCCGAAACCCAGGAACCGCAGCGCCACCACCTGAGGGGGAGGAGAAGGCGTAGTGTTCGCCATCGAAGGCCAGGGCGGGGGCGTATGCGGGCAGCATGGCTGCACCGCGCACGTCGGTCACCGCGGCGATCACCTCGCCGCCAGCCACCGCCCGGACCTGAACGCCCTGTGCGGGCCGACCCCGCCTCGAGACCGTGACCCTGCGCAGGACGCCGGCATCGCTGGTCACCAGCTCGAGCTCGCTCCGAACCACCAGGGTGGAGACCGACCGACCACCGGCAT
>CAZVHW010000077.1:12486-18608 GCA_964626835.1 uncultured Enterobacterales bacterium | reverse complement strand
GATCCAGAAGATCGTCAACGGCGAAGACGACCGCCGCTCCGGCTCCATCATCATTCTCGACAACGACGGTCAGACCGAGGTCGCCCGTTACAACTTCTACGAAGGGTGGCCATGCAAGTGGTACGTCCCGGACATGGATGCTGACAAGTCGTCCATGGCCATCGAGAAGGTCGAGATCGCAGTCGAGAAGATCGAGCGCGCCTAATGGAGCTCAAGACCGAGTACGAATTCGTCCTCCCGAGGGGCTACGTCGGTAAAGACGGCCAAGTCCATCGGGAGGGCGTAATGCGCCTGGCAACTGCCCGAGACGAGATCGTTCCCCTGAACGACCTAAGAGTCCAGCGCAATCGGGCGTACTTGATCATCGTCCTCCTCGCCAACGTCATTACCAAGCTCGGCGACCTCCCCGAGGTCCATACGGGCATCATCGAGAGCCTGTTCGCAGGAGATCTACGGTTCCTGGAAGAGATGTACAACCGCATCAACGAAGATGAAGCGGTCGTACGCGTGACTTGCCCCGAATGCGGCGCCGTCTTCGAGAGGGAGTTCGGACGCCTGGGGGAATCGTAAGCTACCCCTTGGAGAACATCTTCAAGGAGGTAGCGTTTGTCGCCTACCACTTCCATTGGGACCGAGACCTCGTCCTGGACATGTCGCACAAAGAGCGGCACGCCTGGGTAAAGGAGATCTCCGCGATCAACGAAAAGATCAACGCCTCGCGCTGAAACGTCCCCTCACTTTCGGGTGAGGGGCTTCCGCGGATTCGGGGCGCCGGATGAATTGCCATGCGGCCAGGAATCACCGTCCAGCACCAGACACTGCCTCAGCGGCTCGCGGGTCTCGTACGTTGCGACGTCGCGGGAATTATAGGCTTCATTACGTCCGAACTGTGGCCCGAAGGAGCCACGGCGGGCGACTTCGTGGAGATTGTGCTTCGACGGGCCAACGAGTTCTGGGAGCATCCCAAGCGCAACCTGTTCTCCCCTGCGACCAGCCGTGCGGTCGGCGCATTCTTCGAGAACGGGGGCGATCAGGTCCACCTGTTCGGTGTCTGCATCGAATCACGTTCCGACCTTTCGGTCGAAACCACCATGCAAGGCGTCCTCTCTTCGCTCCTGCAGCGGCTCCGCGTCGAAGAGGACATCGCGTTGCTGGCCGTGCCTGATGCGGCGTTTCTCCGCTGCGATGTCGACCATCTTGGCCGCGTGAGTTTCCAGGGCGAGGTGCTCTGGGATGCCATGCTTCAGCACTGCACGGAGATGGGCAATCGGTTTTTGATCATGGACAGCCCACGCGGGCTGCATGGTGAACACCTCGTCGACCTGGTGTCACGGTACAGTGATCGCATCCCGGCGACCCGGAGCTTCGGCGCTCTCTACTACCCTTGGCTCCGCAGCGGGGACCATCTGTATCCTCCGTCAGGAGCCATGGCTGGCGTCTATGCTCGGTCCGAGAGGGAGAACGGGCCGTTTGGCGTGGCCTGGCCGCCCGCCAATACCCTCGTCAAGGGTGTGTCGGATCTCGAAGTGCGCCTCGACTGGCAGGAGTCCGGCGACCTGGCCGACCACAACGTCAACCCGCTGGTTATCCAGTCCGCCCGGGGAGTCGTGGTCTGGGGCGCGCGTACCCTGTCGAACGACCCCAACTTCACCTACATCAACAGCCGGCGTGTCGTGTCCATGGTGGCCGAGCAGCTACGACGTGACAACGAATGGGCCGTTTTCGAGCAGAACGACCACAAGACCTGGACCGTCTTGGAGCGAATCTCGCGCATCAGGCTCGAGCAGTTCTGGCGTGCGGGACTCATCACCAACGAAGCGCCCAAGGGCGACTTTCTAGTGCGCTGTAACGGCCAAACAAACCCGCGGGTCGACCGCGAAGCCGGTAAGCTGAACGTGCACGTACGCCTCCGTCCGATCGGCATGACCGAGCACGTCACCATCGACATTCGGCTCGGTGAGAGCGGAATCTAGCCTACCTGGAGCAACCCATGGCAGAGATCGACAATTCCTACGCCGGAAGGCAGGATGCCACGAAGAACGTGCTGGACGACATCGAGGGGAACATGATCTTCGCCCTCGAGATCGACGGCATCGAGGTGGCGAACTTCATCGAGTGCAGTGGGTTGAAGCGCAGCACCGAGGTGGTCGAGATCCAGGAAGGCGGCTTGAACGAGTTCGTCCACAAGCTGCCAGGCCAGACACGGTGGGAGAACATCGTTTTGCGTTACGGTGTCACCGGAGACGATACGCTACAGTGGTGGGCGGACGAGGTCCTGCAGGACGAGTTCTCCGCGCGGCGTTCCGGCAAGATCGTCATCAAACGACTCAGTGGCTACGTCGTGCGTCGATACAGTTTTCAAGCGGCTTGGCCCGTGGCCTGGGAAGGCCCTGCCTTCAATGCCAACGGTGCGGATCTCGCTATCGAGATGATGGAGATTGCCCACCACGGCCTTGTCGTCGAGCTCGTTGATCCATCCAGCGAGGCCACGGCGTAGCGTGGGACCAACGGGAGAAAGCGGATGACGCCTGGCAAGCGATTACCGGGAGAGCGGTTGGCTGGCCGCCTTTCCACTCGGCTGCGCCGGGCGGAAGGCTTGGTCGTCGCCACGCGTCTCTCGGCGCGCCTCGCTCGCCGCGCGTCCTCGGCGACCGGGATTGGAGCCGCGTTGGACGCCCGCATCGATCGGTGGTCCTCATCTCCTATGTTGGCCTGGTTTCGTGCCGTGCACGGGTCGGACGTCCCAGTGCGTTGGGGGCGCCTGGGTCCCGAGACCGTTCTGGCGTGGCCGGTGGACGAGCCCACGCAAGATGGCGAGCTCGCGTCACGCCTGCGCCGCGTCAGGGCGCGCGTCCCTGCTCCGGCCCCTGCAGGTTCCCCTTCGCCGGATTCAGTCAGCCACGCGTTCCGTTCGCCTCCCTCCGTATCCCCGCTCTCCCGTGACACCGGCTCTGCGCCCCAATCGGCGAAGAATGTCCACGGGCCCCGCCCCGCCGGCGACCATGGGCCCGCTTCGACTTTCAATGGCAGAGCACCCGGAGTCGAGCCGAGGCGTCCCTCGCCCATGCGCACCAGGGCGGCTCCGGTCCCCCGCCATGCCGCGTTCGCGCGCGCTGCGTCTCGCGCAGCCGTTGGGCAGGGCACCGTCCCGCTTCGTTCACACTGGGCTGGACGGATCTTGTCTCCCTCCGTTCCGGAACAGAGTCCCATGGGACCGCGCCAACGCCGCGGTGCGACTCCCGCTCGGCCACGCCCCGCACGCCTCGCGCCGGGGGCCGTCTTCGAAACAGACCCCAGCTCAGGCGAACCTGGCAGCGCAGGCTCCCCGCTGACGCCAGCGGATCGACGCCTTCCCCAATCTGACGCCTCGAGATCGGTGCGTTCGACTTCGGGGATGCACTCGCCCCCCCTCGAGTCGCAGCCGCATCGGGCAGCGGCGCGTCCAGCCCTGCGCGCGCTCCATCGGCGCAGCCAGCCCTACCCCGTCGCCTCGTTGTCAGTCAGTGGGTCCGAACAGCCTGAGTCCGGGATCGTCATCGAGTCATCGCTTCCCGACGTCGCTCCGGTTGGTCGGCTCGCTCGTGCCTTGTCCGAGCACCCCTCTCGCGGTGTGATCCTGGCCCTCGCTCGGGCCGGCAGCCCGGAGCGCGCCGCCGAGATCGCGGTGTCCCATGCCGACCAATTGGCCAAGGCGCAGGACCTGCCCGGCCCTCTGGCCGAGGTGGTCCAACAGATCGGTGAGCAGCTTCGCCAAGCCGCCAAGGCGTCAGCCAGTGAGACACCCCGAGCTGCTGTCACATCGACCGGGTCGTCGCGTTCGTCGGCGCCGCGGCAGCGAGCTCAGCGCCAGCTGGACAAGGTCGTGGGTGCCAGTGGTAGCGCCTCCGTCGTCAGTCTCGCTTCCCAACGCCTGATAAGGCGTTTGCAGAACCTCGTTCACATCGCCGAAGTCGATCGCCGTCAACTCGAGGCCCAGCGCCAGGTGCGCATGGCAGAGGATAGCGGTCAGGCGCGTGCCCAGGGCGCAGCCGGCCCCGGCGGAGGCGATGCTGGGGACGCCCCCCCCGTGGATCTTGACGCCTTGCGTCGTGAGGTCCTCTCGGTCGTAAGCAGTATTCGAGAATCCCGTACCGTCCGTCGCCTGGAGGATCCTGATGTCCGGATCGACGTCTTCTAGCCAAGTCAAAGACTCCACCAATCCCAGCAAGGCCTTCTTCAACATCCTCGAGGGTGATTACAGTGGAAAGACCTTCTACGTCCAGTACAACCCCAAGGAGTTCAAGGTCGACAAGAAGGTCGCCTGGAAGGAGGTAGAGGAACAGGGAAAGGGCAAGTCGCCCCTGGAGTTCCAGAAGGGAAGTCCTCGCACCATCACCATGGAGCTGTTCTTCGACACGACGCACGAAGAGAGCCCTACGAGCGTCTACGACTCCTGGGTGAAGCACCTGCTGGCGATGACCAACGTCAACACGTCTGCGTCCGATGGTGGCAGCAGCGACAAGAAGCGTCCCGCGTCGGTCACCTTCAAGTGGGGTAACTTCGAGTTGACGGGCGTGGTCGAGTCCATCACCACCACGTACACCATGTTCTCTTCGGGTGGAAACCCCATCCGGGCCAAGTGTCAGGTCAAGATGAAGGAATGGGAGCCTGCTGACTTCAAATTCGAGGAGTCTGGCAGTCGCTCGGGATTCATGTATGGCGAGCTCGACCTGTCCTCCGGCTTCTACGATCCCACCAACACGGAATCGAGGCCGTACCAGGAGGGTAGCTCCCCCAAGGTAGTGACCACCACCGCTGGTCAGACACCTCAGGACGTCGCCAACGAGAACAACACCACAGCCCAGCAGATCTGCGTGCTCAACAACATCGACGATCCGCTGTTCGAGTTCTCGGGCGAGGACATCATCGTGATCCCCGACACCGGCGCTCTCAGCGGAGGGGGCGATGACTTCGATTGGCTGGACTTCCTCGTCGACCTGGCCGTGGACACGGCCACTGATGCGGCCGGCGATCTGTTCTAGGGAGCGACATGTCCAGCAACAGTTCCAGCAGTTCCCAGGGCTCCAGTGCACCCGCCTACGAGATCGCCTTTAGTTCGGGTACGACCCTGACCCAGCCCGAACGTGACGGGGTCTTGTCCATCATCATCGAAGATCACGTGGACATGGTGTCCATGCTCACCATCAGGCTTGGGGGTGCCGAGAGCCAGCCTAGCTGGGACTACGAAATCGGTGACGATGTCGAAGCCCGCGTGGGTGCGGGTAGCGTTCTTCTCTTCACCGGCCAGATCACGGCTATCGAGCCTGCGTTCACGATGGACGGGGGCTCCACGTTCACCATCCGGGCTCTCGATCCCTTGCACATCCTCGGGCGCGGTCGTGTCACCCGCTATTGGGAGGACGTGCTCGACTCCGACATCATCGACGAGGTAGGAGGCGAGTGTGGCCTCGATACCAACATCGAGGCCACCAGCGAGAGCATGCCCTACGTGCTGCAGCGTAACGAGTCCAACATCGCTTTCCTCAAGCGTCTCGCTGCGCGCAACAACTATACGTTGCGTGTCAACGACGGCGTGCTCGATTTCCAGCCCAACCAGTACACCGGTGCCGAGACCACGGTCACGATGGGCACGGAGCTGCGGTCCATGCGGATCTCTTTCAACAGTGCCGAGCAGGTCTCTGGAGTTACGGTCCGCGGCTGGGACATCTCCTCCAAGGAAGAAGTGGTGGGTGAAGCCACCTATGACGACATCATGCAGATAGGATCTGGGGAGATCGGGGCCGATCTGTCCGACACCATGTTCGGCGAGAGCACCGCGTACATTACCGACGTTCCGGTCAGCTCCCAGTCCCAGGCCAGCGCTATCGCCTTGGCCGAGATGGAGCGGCTCTCGCGTCAGTTCGCACGTGGCACCGGGACCATTCAGGGAAACGATGCGGTCCGTGCAGGGAGTCTGGTCACCCTCGCGGGTGTCCACGCGCCGTTTGATGGAAGCTACTTCGTACTTGCTTCTCGGCACATCATCAGCCCCCGTACGGGTTACACAACCGAGTTCACCTTCTGCAGCAACAGCTTCGGTAGCTAGTTCTCGAACTCGTAGTACAATCCCGCCTCACTCGAGA
>CAZVHW010000077.1:0-12476 GCA_964626835.1 uncultured Enterobacterales bacterium | reverse complement strand
ATGCCGCGGAGGCAAGCAGGCCCATGACCATCCGCAAGGACTTGCTGGGACGCGGTTGGGCGTTCCCATTCCAGTTCAATCCAGCTACTGGCGGCATCGCCATGTCGGAGTACGAAGAGAACATCCGACAAAACATCATGTTGATCATCAGCACCAAGCCGGGCGAGCGACCCATGCTCCCGGCCTTTGGCTGCAAGATCCACCAGTTCTTGTTCGCTCCCAACACCCACGCGACCGCCAGCATGATCGCGTTCCACGTCCGGCGTGCTCTCGAGCGCTGGGAACCTCGGATCGAGGTGGATGGGGTTCGCGCCAGCACCGGCCGAACGGGTGAGGTATGCGTAGAAGTCGACTACAGAATCGTGGCCACCAACAGCCCTCAGAATCTCGTTCACGTGCTTTCCAACTCGAGTAATCGCTGATGCCCATTCGCCCCCCCAATCTGGACGACCGACGGTACCGTGAGCTGGTGGCCGAAGCGCGCCTACTCATCCCCCAGTACTGCCCTGAGTGGACCAATCTGAACGACTCAGACCCGGGCATGACGCTGGTGCAGCTGTTCGCCTGGATGACCGAGATGATCGTCTTCCGGCTCAACCGAGTGCCGGACAAGACCTACATCCACTTCCTCAACTTCATCGGTGAGGAACGAAAGCCCGCACTGCCGGCCGTCGGTCCGGTCACCTTCACCCTCCGTTCCGATGCCCCGGTGGTCGAGATGCAGCCGTTCACGCGCTGCGCCACCCGCCAGCGCGAGGAAGCTCCTGCCCTCGATTTTCTCACGGCCCAGCAAGTAACGGTCCATGGCTGTACCGTAGACAGGGTCGTGGCCGTTCGGGGTGGGCGTCGCCCCTTGGTGCGCGAGCTGCCTTTCCACCGCTTGGCCGAGAGCGGCTCCGCACTCGTGTTCGGTCTAGGCAAGGGCGTGCAGGTCTTTGACATGGACCCGGTGGAGTTCGGGCCGGACTCCTATACACCCCATCAGTTCCTCTATGTTGCCCACGACGACTTCCGGCTGATGGACATGGATCCCGCTGAGGAAGAGCGCCCGGTCGGCCGTCTGGGCGTCACGCGTTCGAATACGGGCTCCGACGGTTTGTCCATCGTCAGCTTCTTCGACTGGGAATACCCGAGCGCGGAGGGCTGGCAGCCTGTACACACCGACGAGGAACCGGACGAAGTCCTCGGAATGCCCGTCCAGGTGTTGCTCACCGCCATGCCTGGTATCAAGAGCGCCGAGAGCTTCGAGATTCCCCGCGAGAAACTGGTCTTCCCCAAGACGGTCTCTGGCGAAAAGTGGTGGGTGCGGGGGCGGCTCGCCTACGAGCGCTGGCTCGCCGGCCGCATGAACGAGGATCTCGAGGTCTATTGGAAGGACGACCGTGGCGGTGCCGAGCGGCCTCTCAACAACTGGGAAGTCAAGGACTCCGGTCGCACCCTGCTCTTCTCCCTGCCCGATCTACCCCCTATTCGAGGTGGTTGGACATTGCGCTTCGCGCTCGTGGACCGGGGGCTTCCCGGCGGGCGCAACGGGTACCTCCCCGGCTACCGATGGTCCTTCCGCCGTGGCGAAACCTGGGAGCCCATCCCCGACGATCAAGTGCGCATGGGTGGCACTACCGTCATTCTCACTGGCCCCCTGCCCGACATGGCCAACGACGGCTTCAACCTGCGGGCCGAGCGCATCGAGACCGTCTTCCTTCGCGGGCTCTGTCCCGACCTCGACGTGGAGCTCGAGTGGAAGCGCCCGGTCGAGGTCGACATGTATGTGGGAGATGATCCCCGGCGTGTGGAGCGCATGCTGTCGGACGAGGCTCCTTGGTCTCCTTTCCAGATCAACGCTGCGCTGTCTCCCACCATCGGGCGAAAGTGGTACATCGGCTCCGACCTGTTCGAGAACCGAGCCCAGAAGCCGGTACTCGTCGAGATCGAGGTGGGCTTCGAGTGTAACGGCGAGCCCATCGAGGAGCCCGTCGACGACTATCTCATGCAGCTTACCTACAGGGCGGGCGACAACTGGCGCGTCGTCTGGTCCAAGAAAAAGGAATTCGCCAGCTTCACGTTTGGCACCATCGATGCGAAGAAGCCCGGCAAACGCCGCATTCGTGTCGTGCTGAACCCCAAGACTCAGCTCAAGGGCTTGGCGCGACATACCGTCGGCGATCGCGAGTCCACCTGGCTGCGCCTCGAGCTCATCAAGTCCAACCTCTCCCGGGAGGACAAGGACAAGAACCGCCACCCGGTGGTTCCGCGCATCCACGCGGTGCGGCTCGGAGTGGACAAGACGCTGGGCGATGGTACCTACGAGCAGCCGATGCCGGGTCCCAAGTCCGCTCAGTTGGACTACCGCACCCAGAATCGGCGCCTCACACGTGTGGTCACCCGCGCGGCTCGTCGGCTATCGGAGTTCCACCCGTTCTTCCCGTTCATGGACCTCGACGAGGAGAATCTCGCCCTCTACCTTCGTTTCGACAAGCCCCTCCCGAGGGGGCTGCGGCACGCCATCAACTTCCGCTGCCGTGGCCAGTCCTTTCTGCCCCCCGGCACACGGGTGGACTGGGAGGTCCTCGAGAAGAAGGCCCACGGCAAGACCGCCTGGCAGCGGATCGCCTCGTCCGATGCGGTGGACGAAGCCGACAAGGACCAGGTGTACGACTTCACGGGCACGGGGGAGCTGTCCTTCGAGTTCCCGGATCCGCCTCCTGTGCCCCCAGACGGCTTCTGGATGCGGGCTCGGTTCGATCTGCCGGATGACCTTTCACCGGATCGTTTCCCAGCCTTCCCACCCATTACGCACCTACTCTTGAACACCATCAACGCGGTGAACCTCGCGTCCGTGAAGCGAGAGCGCTTCAACGGGTACGGCGTACCCAACCAGGTCATCAGGTTGCGGCGCAAGCCTGTTTTCGTACACCACGGTGATTCCGAGCGGCAGGTTTTCCCACGGCCCGAGCTCTTCCCCGACATCCGTGTGCAGGTCGAGCGGGGTCGCGGTCGTTTGCAGACTTGGCGCGTGGCTCGAGAGGGCAACCTCCTCACGGCCGGCAAGGATGACCGGGTATTCGTGGTGGACACCGTCGATGGTACGCTCACCTTCGGCAACGGTGTGCGCGGTCGCATGCTGCCCGTGGGTGCCAACAATGTCATCGTGGACGTCTACCACTCCATCCCAGGCGCGGTGGGCAACGTCGCGGCGGGCGCCATCTGCATCTGCGAAGGACATGCCGACAAGGTCAAGGTCTTGAACCTGCTCCCCTCGGTGGGTGGACGGGACGCCGAGACCATCGAGCAGATCGTCCGACGGGCACCGTCCTTGCTCACGTCGCGCAATCGGGCGGTCACCCGAGGCGACTTCGAAATCATCGCTCAGGAATCGTCCGGCGAGGTGGCGCGAGCTGCCTGTTCTGGCGAAATGGCACCGGATGGCAGCGTCGAGGTCGTCATCTTGCCCCAGCGTCGGGAGGGTGAAGAGGTCCCCGATCCTTTCCTCGCTGTTGGGCTACGCGACCATGTGCAGCAGTACATCAAGCGCCGCTGCCTCATCAACGTCAAGCCCAAGGTGCGCTTGGCGACCTTCCGCCCCATCGACGTGTCGTTGACCGTTCGGCTGCGCCCGAACGCGAACCTGCTGGTGGTGCGCGAGCGCGCGATCGGCTGGGTCAAGCGGTTCCTGGATCCTTATGGTGGTGGCCTCGATCGCAAGGGCTGGCCCTTCCGGGGCACCTTGTATGCGCAGGATCTGGCCCGCTTGGTGGCCGACATCCCTGACATCCGGCATGTCTCCGATGTGCAACTATACGACATGAGCAACACCAAGGCTCGCCGCGCGGGCCCCGGTTGGGAACAGGGCGAGGGCGTCGAGCTGCTCCAGCAGGTCCAGCACGATCTGTTCTGGGCGCGCCGCATCCGAGTGCTGGGCGAGGAGATCGGTAGATGACCGGCAACCAGCTGGCGACTCAGGGGCCGGCGGTCATACTGCGTGTCCCCGGAGACCTCCAGTACGTCGAGGACGTGGTCCGTATCAACTTCCCGATCCAGTCGGCGCGGGCATATTTACGGCGTCACATGGGAAACATCGTGAAGGTCCGTTTGGTGGAAGCTCGACGCGGTGAGCGTGTCGGCCACGTGCGGATGGGCGAGATCCTCCCGGCCGGTGGAGGTGAGTCCATGATGGTGTGTGCCAAGCGCGTCATGGAAGACGGGTCTCCCGCCACGGTCTACACGCCCGACGACCAGGTGAGGTTGGTCCCTGAGCTGATGATGGCGCAGGGCCAGCGGCCTTTCTCTCTCACCGTCAACGACACCATCCTGCTCCATGTGCCTGTCCGCGGCTACACCCGCTACTTGCCTGCGGTGTTCCAGGGAGCGGCGCCGACGCAGCGTCGCGACGTGGTGCGCGCTGACGAGATGTCGGCGCGTCGCTGGGGCACCAAAGACCAGGCAGCGGTGAAGGACACCTCCGCCCAGAGCGCTGACACGTTCCGGCGCTTCCTGTTCATCTTCCAGCACCTCATGACCACGGTGGTCGAAAAGGTCGATGCGCTGCCGTCGCTCATCGACCCCATCAACGCGGATCCGCGCTTCCTCCCCTGGATCGCCAGCTGGGTCAACTTCGAGTTCGATGGGGCGCTAACCATCCACGAGCAGCGCGAGCTCGTGCGTCGAGCGATTCGCCTGTACCGCATGCGCGGCACCCGCGAGGGAGTCGAGGAGATGGTCAAGGTACTCACCTCCGCGCCCGCGCAGATCATCGAGTGCGAGAAGCCGCCCCCCGCCGTGCTGGGTGGCTGCTACCTCTCGGGTGGGGCCACCCTCCCAGCGCGCTACCTGAAGAAGGAACCACCCGCCCACTTCCTCTACCCAAGGCATCGACCGGTCACCCGCTACTTCGTGCTGCTCCTCGAGACCCGCAGCCGCTTCGAGCAGCGCTTCGGAGAGCGCGCCACCGACGTACTCAAGCGACTCTCGCGGGTGGTCTCCACCGAGAAGCCTGCCCACGTGCAGTTCACCATTCGTTTCGAAGAAGAAGACTAGGATTTTCCATGGCCAAGAAGGACGAGTATCTGCGTCGCATCAACCCTTTCGAGGGGTTGTGCCTCACCGCCACCGACTTGCTCGACGAGCAGCTCTACAATCGCGAGACCCTCGCGCGGCACAACCTGTACCTGCATGGGCACGGCATCGTCCAGGGCCTCCAGGTCGAGCTGCAGCAGCGAAAGAAGAAGTACGTCACCATCATCCAGGCTGGCTTCGGCATCACCCGCATGGGCCAAGGCGTTCAGCTGGCCGAAGCCGTGGCCGTACCTCTCGAGGTGCCCAAGCAAGATGGCGAGTACATGCTCTGGCTCTTCCATGTCGAAGCGCCCGACGACAAGTCCTCTCGGCCGGTGTTCGACACGTCCGAGAGCAAGCCGGCGCGCACCGTCGAGCGCTCGGCACCGCGCCTGCACGCCATGGAAGACGACCAGCAGGATGCCGTGGCGCTCTGCCGTATCAACGTTCGCCTGGGGCGCATGGTGCAGGTCCAGCTGCCGGTGCCCCGCGCCGGGCGCCAGTCCCGAGCGGCGGAGAGCTATCTCAAGCCACGGGTCGTCGAGTACATCCGGCTCAACAAGAAGATCCTCCAGTCCCTCTACCGCACCGCCCTGGTCAAGGAGCTGGGTCTGGACACGCTCGGCTTCTACTCCGCCCTGGTGGGCTCGGAGCTGCTGCTCATCGAAGAGGGTACGCCCGACCGCGTGCTGTACCGCTCTGCGGGGTTGCTCATCAACCACGGTCACGACTTCTTCAACCCGCTACCAAAGACCACCAGCCGCATCTCGAAGTACAAGGGCTTCATCCGGCAGGTCAACGCGGCGGTGCCGTCTTCCGACCAATCCGACGAGGTGTGGCTCAAGTGGTTCGAGAAGTTCGAGCGCCTGCTCCAGCCGCTCGGTCGAATCGTCGACGAGCTCGAAAAGACCGTCGAAGCACAGCGATAGGTCCACTCTCTCTCATCGCCTAGGTAGCGCAGCATGGAACAGTCCCCTCAGGCCCAGACCGTTCAGCTGCGGGTGCAGGTCGTGGATCTCCGCGCCTTCACCCTCGACTTGGTCGTGCCCACCTACCTACCCGCGCGGGATCTTACCGCTCGCATCGCGCGAGACGCTGGCCTCGAGTCGCACTGGGACGACGGTCGCCGGCGGCTCTACTGGCTGCGCGCGCGGGGACGTCTGCTCCAGGACCAGGAAACCCTGGAGGCCTTGGGCGTGGTTCCCGGTGAGCTGGTCTATCTGCTGCCCGAACCTCCCACGGGCTCCGGCATCCACGAACACAATCCCGACTACCCCAAGACCCACGACTACGCCGGCAAGGGCATCCTGGCCCTGCTGGGTTCAATCGCCGTCGTCTGCGCCTGGTCGGTCGGCTGGGGCGTAGCGCTCACCTATTCCCGCAGCTTGGCGGTGGTGCTGCTGCCGGGCCTGGCGCTCGGCTTCCTCACCACTTCGCTGGCCCGTCATGCCTGGGGTGGCCGCGGTGGTTCCTTCCGCGTGGCCATGACCGGCTTGGTGCTCTTTGTCTTCGTGGCCATGCTCGCCTTGGCGGGTCCAGTCTACTTTGCTAGTCTCGAGGTGGGTGAGCTGTTCGTTGCCGGCCTGCCCGGCATCTTGGCTGGCATGGTGGGTGTGCTCGTCGGCTGGTTGGCTTGGTGGGGTGCTGTCGAGCCCCTGCCCGAAGTCCAGGAAGCCGATGCCGCCGTCCAAGAGACGCAGGCCGTGGCCACGGTCCAGTGCGCCGTCTGCGGCATGCCAGTCGGGCCCGAGGTGAGGCAGGAATGTCCCCACCACTGCGGCCGCTGGTTCCACGTAGGCTGCTACGAAGCGCGGGTCTCCGTATATAGGGGCGATCCCGGCATCTGCGCCATCTGCAACGAGCCCGTCGCCCACTAGGCCGCCAGGCTCCCGCCCTGTTGCGGCGCGCCATCCCTGGTCCTGCGTCGGTTAGGCTCGAGACATGGCCTTGTCCACTCGTCGCAAGCTGCTCTTCGCTGCCATCATCTGCCTGCTGGTCTTGGTGGTGGCCGAGCTCGGCCTCAGGCTGGTCACCCACCAGGTGGGAATGGCCAGCATCCCCGAAGACCAGGTGCGGCGCCACCTCGAAAAAGACGCCATGGTCTTTCACGACGAGCTTGGCTGGGTGCGAGACGACCTGCCGAACCCGGGGTTGGGGATCAACGCGGAGGGATTCCGGCACCCCGATGTCAGCCGCGACAAGCCTGCGGGAAGCTGGCGTGCCTTCGCCCTCGGGGACAGTCAGACCTACGGTGCTGGCGTGGACGCCCCCGACGCCTACCCATCCCAGGCCGAGGCCATGCTGCTGCGGCGAGCGCCACAGGGCATCGACGTCGAGCTCATCAACGCGGGCATCTCCGGCTACACGTCGCTGCAAGCACTCCGGCTCATCCAGGTGAAGCTTCTGGACTGGGATCCCGATGCCATCATCGTGGACTGCCGTACCCACGACAGTCCGAGGGACGATGAATCCGCCCGTGGCATGGGTGGGGGGCTCCTGGACCGGCTCACCTTCCACAGTCGTCTGGCCTGGACCCTTCGTTTCGCGGTGGAGCGGGTGCGACCCGAGCATGCGCGTCCGATGCAGGCTGGCGCCATGGAGACCTCGGCGCAGGACCTCGCTGCACGCTTTGGCAACCACGAACTCATCGTGGAGCTGGCCCGCAGCGAAGGCTTCGACTTGCTGTTCGTGGACTACCCTTTCTGGGACGGGCAGCAGGTGACCTGCCTTGCGCCAGAGCACGAGCTGCCGGATGGGGTCCTGGTGGCGCCGGCCTGCGCCGCCCTGCGCGATGCAGGAGTGCCGCTGGACCAGCTGTTTCTGGACAACAACCACCTGACGGTTGAAGGAAATCGCAGGGTGGCCGAGGCGCTGGAGGAGTCCATCGCTGGAGCAGGGTGGTTGGGGCTCGGTTCGGAGTGACCAGGCGGTGCGCGCCGATCGTTTGTCGGCGTCGTGTTCCCGCCGCCAGCTCTAGGGGGTCCCCAGCTTCGCCAGCTCTGCCTCTACCAGTTTCTCGAAGCGCTCTTGTCCCAGCTCGGCCAGCATCTCCGCGAAGCGGGCCTTGATCAGGTTGAGAGGAAGCTGCTCGTCTGCCGTCTCGAGCTCGAGAGTGGCGCCCAGCAGCTCGCCGATCGAGCGGTCGGGGCGATCCAGTGCCCGCCAGGCCGTGGCGCGGTCCAGGGTCAGGCTGGTCAGCATGGCGGGGTTGACACGCTGGCGTGCCACCGCGAGCAGGCGGTCGGAGCTGGTCAGCAGAGGCTCCCACGCCTCGTCGTTCAGCATCAATCCCACCACCAGGGTGCCGGCGGCGGCGGTGGTCAATGTGTCTTGGACCTGCTCGGCGCAAGCGAGGGCCCGCGCGAGCGACACCTTGGCACCCTCGAGCTCGCCCTCGCGCAGCTGCAGGCTGCCCAGCAGCAGGGCTGCTCGGCCGATCTGACGAGTGGCGTGGTGGCGCTCTGCCAGGGCGAGCGCTCTGTCGAGGCAGCTGCGCGCTCGATAGGGATCGCCTCCGCTTTCGCAGCGGTCGGCCAGCTCGAGCAAGGCCGCCAGGCGGTCGTGGTCACGGTAGGGGGGGAGCTTGTCGAGGGCCAGGACCAGCAGGGCTTCGGCATCCGTGGCGCTGGACCACGCTCGAGCCAGCATGAGGTCGAAGCGAGCCTCGAGGTCACGGGTGACCCGCGGTTCTTGCAGCAGGACGATGTTCTGCGCTCTCGGGAGGTCGCCTTGGAGGCAGTGGGCGCGGGCTGCCACGAGCCAGGTCTGGCAAGCCAAGTCGTCAAGCTGGGAATGCTCCGCTTTACGGGCCAGTTCCTCCAGGTAGGTGCTCGTGTCGGGGGCTTCGAATACGAGGAGTAGCCGGCCGAAGCGCAGCTGCGAGCGGAGCAGTGCCTGGGGATCTGGCTTGCTCGTGAGGCGGCGGGTGAGGGTGGCCCGCAGTGCCTTGTGCCTGGCCAGGGAGTCGCCCATCAAAGGCAGTGACTCGAGCTCTTCGAGGATGGTTCGGGTGTCGGGGGTGTGGGCCATCGTCAGCCTCGCTCACAGAGTGTGGCGAGGGTGGAGAGCGCGCGGTCGCGCAGCTGGTCCATCTGTTGTCGTGCTTGGCCGATCGTCCGGGAGCCCCGCACGATCTGCGAGCGGTTGGGGGCCAGGGGCTCGCCTTGGAGGTTGTCGAGCTGCACACGGAGGGCTGCCAGGCGGCGGGCGACGTCTCGGAAGCCGCGGTATGCCCTGCGCAGTGTCGAGGCGATGAGCGGATCGAAGGCTGGCCGCCGGCTGGCCAGGGCCGCTGCGGCCAGCTCGAGTTGGGCGCGGCCCCCGGCAGCCAGGAGGGTGTCGATTCCTGCCAGCTGGGGCCGCAGCTCGGCGCGATCGGCGGGGAGAGAACCATCGCCGGGGGTGGTTCGGGCGATGATCGCGTCCACGATGGACATGGGATCGTCTTGGGGAAGGCCGGTGGGAGCCGGCGGGGCGATCCAGGCGGCCACGGGTGGAAGGGGGGCGACTTGCCCAGCGTGACGCAGGGCAGCGCCGACCCAGCGGGCGGTCTGGGGAGCCGGAGGGGGCTCGGGTGGCTTGCCGCGAGGGGCACTGCCCGTGGCCTTGCCGTAGACGGTGTGGGCCGGAGGTACGGTCTCGGCGTGGGAGCCCGAGACTTGCAGTGCGAGCTCCATGGCGGCATCCGACAGCGCGATGCGGAGGGCCCTGTCTCGGACGGTGCCTCCCCCGAGGCCGTCGGCGGCCATGCCCAGGCTGGCTAGGGTGGCCAGCCGAGCGGCGGCGGCTGTCAAGCCCCCTCGCTGGGCCATGAGCGTGCCAGGCGCCGACGAGCAGAGTCGGGCTAGGCTGCGAGCCATTGGCGTGGCGCAAAGTGGCGCGGCGAAGTGGCCTACGGCGATTGGTCTGCCGAGGGGATCGAAGGGCCCGGCCAGGCCTTGGAGGTCTTCTGGGCTACACCCTCGGCCGGCCATGAGCTTTGGGTCATACCAGGACTCCATCGGAGTCCGGAACAAGGCGTCCCCACGGGGTGCGCTACCCCTCGGGGTGGAGGGCCCGCCGCCAGTGGAGAGTGCCTTCGCTGCGGTGCTCAGGACACGGTCCACCTCCTCGAGCGTTTCGGTAGGCAGCCGGCCCTGCTTGCGCAGGGCGTGCAGCAGCGCCAGGTTTCCCCGACCTCTTCGGCGAAAGACCAGTCCGGTGAGGGCGGCTTCTTCCGGGACGGGCAGAGGCTCGTCGTCGTCGTTGCCGCCCAACAGCTTGTCGGCGGTTGTCACGGCGGCGCCGGACGTGTTGGGGAGCCCCTTGACGCCCGCGATGGTGGCCGTGTCGACCTTGCCCTTGCCCTTGTCGCTGTCCTGCTGGACCTCTTCGTCAGGCATCGTCTCCAGCAGCTCTTCCTCTTCCTGACTGGAACCGGGGCCACGATGCTCGGACGCCGTAGCGGCCAGCTTTTCGGCGGTGGAGAGGTCCAGCAGCTGGGCTACCGCATGGTTGCCGTATTGGGCTTGGAGTCGAGCGGCGAGCTCGGGCGAAATGCGCTGCTCTTGATCCAGGCGCCTGATCTCGCGCTTGGTGTGTTCGGTAGGCTGCTGGGTCCGTTGGCCCTCCCGCCTGAGGCGGCGCTTGCCCTTTCCGCTGTGCTGGTCCTTTCCAGAAGGCACGTTCTACCTGTTCAGTGGGAATCGGATATTGGCAGGGAGACTGCGGGAAGTCGCAGTCTGGTAATCTCGTCGTTCCATCTTGGGAGCGTTTCATGAATCCTATCGCAGGCCTTAGCACAACGGGGAGGCGGCTCCATGGGCCGGCCTCCGATCTCGTCGAGTTGGTGAACGAATCGGGGTACCGCCACACGGGCATCGTGTTCCACTCCGAGTACCGAGACCACCCTGCCATCAACAGCGCGTTGACGGTCGTCGCGGGCTACCTCGAGTCCCCCATGGTCACCGGTATGGTCGAGCTGGTAGAGCACGACACCAGCGAAGGTGCCTTCATCTACCCAACGGGCCAGGCGTGGTCCGTGGCCGAGGTCAACCGCGCTTTTGCCGACTTCGGCGAGGCACCGGGAGTCCGGGCCGGCCTCGAGCTCATGTTCGCCGCGGGCGAGATCCTCGTCGAGGCCGCGGAGACCGGCGAAGGTCATGGGGTCTACTCCCATGGTGGGCTGACACCATGGCGTGTCATGATCAAGCCAGACGGCCAGGTACAGATCATCGGCTACGCTCTACCGCAGGTCGAGATCCTGCGATTCCATACCGATCCACAGACCATCCCCAGGGAAGACAGCTTCCGCTATTGCCCACCGGAGCGCCTCGAGGCCGAGGCAGAGGAACTCTCCGCCGACCTGTTCGGCTTGGCTCTCATCGCGTTCGAGCTCATGACCGGCAAGCCCGTGTACGACGGCCTGGTCAACGACATCCGAGCGATGGCCAGCCGCGCCGAGGGCTCTCGACGTCTGTTCCGCTTCCGCGATCAGCTGCCCAAGTCCGTCCAGGACTTCCTCAAGGTCTGCCTGCGTCGCGACGTCGAAGACCGCTTCTCCGACGGCGATTCCTACATGGATGCTCTACAGAGCACGCTGTCCGGGACCGACATCTTGGGCCCATCCCTCATGGATGTCATGGCGCGTGTTGGCGACGTACCACAGCGAGTGGGCACACCGCTGCAGGACGGCGGGGCCACCATGATGGTCACGCGCGAGGCGCTACAGGACATGGTGTCCTCCCAAGACGGAGAAGCCGGCCCCGTGCGCTCCGCCTGGAAGCCTCCCACCCGAAAGCGCCGTACGGCGCCTCGGTCGAAAGGTGCCGAGGCAGAGCCGCCAGCCACCCCAACGCCCGAGCCCACGCCCAGCCCCGCTCCGGCAGAGCCTGCGGCGGCCACCGAAGCCCCCAAGTGGAAGCGCCCTGCTCGTCGTTCACCGCGCCGGGCGCCCGATGCCGCCGCCCCCGAAAAGCTGGATGCCTTTGTCGGTGCGGCGGCCGAAGAACCGCCTGCCGAACCTGCCGCCCGCCGCGCAGCATCCAGCCTCGCGGACTCCATCGTTGGGCAGGGGCGTCGCGTGCCCCCGGGCAGGCGTCGTGCTCCACCGCGTAGGGCCTCCTCCCAGGACGAAGCGCCGCCGGCAGCACCTCCAGAACCAGCGGCCAGCGAGCCCGCCCCCCCCGAGCCAGCCGAACCCAAGCGTGCGCCCGCGCGTCTCCCGCCTCGACGTCGTCCCGCCCGTGGCACCACCCCCGCACCCCAGGCCGCCGACGCGGGTCCGCCGCCCCCTCCCGCCCCGCCGGGTGCCGGGCCCACCCCCCCGGTACCCCCGGCCAAGGTGGCACCAGCCGAGCGCCCGCCAGCTCCCATCGCCGAGCAAGCGACCAAGCCCAAGCCCAAGCCCAAGCCCAAGCCCAAGCCCAAGCCCAAGCCCAAGCCCA
>CAZVHW010000076.1:11194-18759 GCA_964626835.1 uncultured Enterobacterales bacterium | reverse complement strand
TACTGGAAGGCTCGGGCAGCCAAGGACGAGCAGGAAACCCGCCAGCTCCACGACCTGGTGGGCCGCTGGCCCGAAAACGGCAGAGCCTGGCTGGCGCTCGAACACCTGGGAGAGCTCGCCGTGGTTCACGTCAGCCCATCGCCCCCGCTCCCGGCCCTGCCGGAGGCCTTCGTCCAGACGTATCCCCAGGCCGCGGTGGTGGACGCGCTGCTCGAGGTCGGTCTCGCCGACCTCGCCCTGGCCGCCATCGATCCCGTGGCCGCCGCTGCCAAGGGCGCGAACAACGAATCCCGACTGGCCGTGGCCCGACGGCTGGCCGAGCTGGGCGAGCCACGCCGCGCCCGACGCCTGGCGAACACCAGCTGCAACAACCCAGCTGCCGATCCCCAGCTGCGCGAGATCTGCCTCCCCCGTCCCCACGTGGACGTGGTCAACGAAGTCCTCGACGGTTCGGATCTCGATCCCTACCTGCCCTTCGCCATCATGACCGCCGAGAGCGCGCTGCAGCCGGGGGTCACGTCGGGAGCGGGCGCCAGGGGCCTCATGCAGGTGATGCCCGACCTGGGCGAGCGCCTGCACGCCGTTCGATACTCCGACCGGCCTTACGACCCCTCCCTGCTCTACCAGGGCGCCTACAACGCCTCGCTGGGCACGAGCGAGCTCCGGCGGCTGCACGAGCACTTCAGGGCCTTGGGCCACGAGCAGACGCTCCCGCTGGTCATCGCCGGCTACAACGGTGGCCAAGAAGCCGTGGAACGTTGGCTCTCGGAGGCCGATGCGGAGACACCCCAGGACCTCGAGCTGGACGCCTGGTCCGAAGACATCTCCTACGGCGAGACCCGCCGCTACGTCCGCAGGGTGTTGGGGTACCTAAGGGCGTACCACCTGGCGTATGGGGAGTAGCGGCCTCGGCCTCGGTAGGCGTATTCGTACGGCACCCTGGTCTCACCGGACCCAGATGGACACGCCGCTGGCGCAAGAGCCAACCCCGAAGGCGTCAGGAACGTCCTGACAGATCGGGCCGGTGGCTGCGTCGGCGTCCTGCCCCGTCCCGCTGGGCAAGACCTTGTAGCTGCCGGTGATGCCGTCACTGCACCCCAGCCCGAAGCTCCCCGTCTCGAAGTCGGAGCAAAAGAAGGTACCCTCGGCCCAATCGGAACCGGTGGAGCAGGACCAGTCACCGACGACGGATTGATAGCTGGTCCAATCCCAGACGAGGTCGGTGACAGGAGAGAGGTACCAGGCACCCCCGTAGGTGTACAGGTACTCTCGGGACTCGACCGACAGCTCGGCGAGGTACAGGTCGCAAGCCTGTGTCCAGCCGCCCCCGTCGATGTCCATCTCGCAGAGCACTTCCAAGCCCACACCCGTGTCCGCAGGATCGACGTAGTAGGTCCCATCCGTCGCCGTGATGGCTCGAACGGCCAGGATGTCCGCACAGCTCTCGCCAGGACAGCCATCCGCGGACCCGATGAGCTCGTCCGGATCGTCGACGGTGCCATCACAGTCGTTGTCGAGCTTGTCGCACACTTCGGTGCCACCGGGGTTGACGTCGGGATCCGCGTCGTCGCAGTCCGAGCCATCGTAGACATACCCACTGGGCACGCTGCAGGCCGTGTAGGCCCCACCGGAGTCGCCGTAGCCATCGAGATCGAGGTCCGGGTAATAGACGTCGCCATCCGTGGCATCGTTGTCGACGTTGCCATCGCAGTCGTTGTCCAGGCCGTCGCAAACCTCGAAGGCGTCCGGGTTGACATCGGGATTCGTGTCGTCGCAGTCCGAACCGTCCGGGATCCCCATCCCACCGGCCATACAGGACACCGCCGCTACCGTGCCGGCATCCCCGTAGCCGTCGGCGTCGGCGTCGGGATGCCAGGAGATGGCGTCGACCGCGTCGTCTTCGTCGACGACGCCATCGCAGTCGTTGTCCACGCTGTCGCAATACTCGTCCGCACCCGTGTAGACGGAGGCATCGGAGTCCACACAGTCGTCGTTGTTGGGGGCGTACCCGCTGGCACAGGCACAGGCCGCCACGCCGGAGTCGTGTACGTCGCCGTGGCCATCGCCATCGTCGTCCACGCGGCAGTGGAGGATGTCGACCGCGTAGTCGTCGTCCGCAATGCCGTTGCAGTCCTCGTCCACACCGCTGCAGTATTCGTCAGCTCCCGGGTAGACCAAGGCGTCCCCGTCGTCACAGTCCGTGTTGTCGGCGACGTAGTTGAGGAAGACCCCGCAGCTGCTGAGGACGACGGAGGCGTCCCCGTAGAAGTCACCGTCGGCGTCGTAGTACCACGAGACGGCATCCAACGCGTAGTCGTCGTCCACCACGCCGTTGCAGTCGTTGTCCAGGCCATCGCAGTATTCGTCCGCGCCGGGATTGACCGAGACTTCCCCGTCATCGCAGTCCGTGCCGTTCAACACCGTGCCGCTGGGGGCGGTGCAGGTGGTGGTACCCGTACCGCCATCGCCGTAGCCATCGCCATCGCCATCGGTGTACCAGGTGCTGGCATCCGAGGCGTAGTCGTCGTCCACCACGCCGTTGCAGTCCCGGTCCACGCCGTCACACCACTCTTCGGCGCCGGGGAAGGTGGCGGCATCGGTGTCGTCGCAGTCCGTGTTGTCGGTGACGGTGCCCGATGGGAGCACGCAGATGGACGTCCCGGCATCGCTGGCGTCGCCGTAGCCATCGCCATCGAGGTCCGCATAGGCCGTGAGGGCATCCACCGCGTCGTCTTCGTCCACGTCACCGTCGCAGTCGTTGTCGATGCCGTCGCAGTGCTCGTCTGCACCGAGGTAGACCGACCCGTCTCCGTCGTCGCAGTCCGAGGTGTTGGCCACGTAGCCGCTGGGCCCATCGCAGCTGACGGTACCACCCGACGCATCGCCATGACCGTCCCCGTCGGCGTCGATGGACCAGGTGCTCGCATCCAGCGCGTAGTCGTCGTCGACGGTTCCGTTGCAGTCACGGTCCACGCCGTCACACCACTCGTCTACCCCCGGGTTGGTGGACGAGTCGAAGTCGTCGCAGTCCGAGCTGTCCGCCGTGTAGCCGGACGGTACATAGCAGGAGACCGTGTAGGTGCCCGCATCTCCGTGGCCATCACCGTCGCGGTCTACGTACCAGGTGGTTGCATCCATGGCGTAGTCGTCGTCGACCGTACCGTTGCAGTCCCGGTCCACGCCGTCGCACCACTCGTCCCCGCCTGGACGTGACGCAGCGTCGCCATCGTCGCAGTCCGTGTCGTCCGCGACGTATCCGGTGGGCTGGTCGCAGGTGGTCACCGCGGTGCCCGCATCGCCGTAGCCATCCCCATCCGCGTCCACGTACCAGGTCGTGGCGTCTTGGGCGTCGTTGTCCACGGTGCCGTCACAGTCACTATCCACGCCGTCGCACCATTCGTTCGCCCCTGTGTAGATGGCCGAATCGGCGTCGTTGCAGTCGGTGTTGTCGGTCGCGTACCCGTCGGGGCAATCACAGCAGGTGATCGGCTCGGCAGCCGAATCGCCGTAGCCGTCCCCATCCGCATCCACCCAGAGCGTGCTCGCGTCCACCGCGTCGTCTTCGTCCACTTCACCGTCGCAGTCGTCGTCCACGCCGTTGCAGTACTCGTCCGCACCCGGGTGGATCGACGCATCGCCGTCGTCACAGTCGGTGCCGTCGTTCAGGTAGCCAGACGGCTGCTCGCACGCGGGCTGGGAGACCGAAGCGTCGCCGAATCCATCGGCATCCGAGTCCGCGAACCAGGTCAGCGCGTCGAGCGCATAGTCGTCGTCCACCACGCCGTTGCAGTCACGGTCCACACCATCGCACCACTCGTCGGCACCTGGATGGGTCTGGGAGTCGCCGTCGTCGCAGTCGCTGGGGTCCGCCACGTAGCCGCTGGGCTGCTCGCAGGATGCCAGGACGGCGTCGTTCCAGCCGAAGCCGTCCTGGTCCTCGTCCTGGTACCAGAGAGCGGCATCCACGGCATCTTCGTCCACCACGCCATCGCAGTCGTCGTCGACCCCGTTGCAGCGTTCGTCGGCCTCGGGATTCACCGCGGGATCTTCGTCGTCGCAGTCGTCCCCAGCGTAAAAGCCGTCCCCGTCGGCATCTTCGACGCCGAGGCCCGATTTCTGCTCCTCGGGATTAGCCACACAACCGACGACCAGCATCAAAGCCAAGAGCGTGAGACGCATAAAAAACCTCCCAAGAGACGCACATTATAGACGAAGAGACACCCTCCTGTCCCAACGATCTATCAGCCGTCAGCCCCTAGCTGGGATCCACGTCCCACTCGAGCAACGCCAGTGGCTCGCCGACACCGTCTCCACCCTGACCGACCATCAGCTCCACCGCTGGTGGGAGCCGCAGCCTGTCCAGGACGTCGAACGCCGTGGCGAGCCCCGGCCGTTGCGCAGACAGCAGGTCGGGCGCGCCGGCCAACAGCGTACGCAGCAACCTCTGCCCGGGTGACGAAGCGGCCTGGGCGTGGTCCCAGCGCGGCATCAGCCAGGGCCTGGGGTACACGCCGACTTGTTTGTACAGGTGGCGCAGCGCGTCGTGGTAGGTCCCGAGGCGATCCACGAGCCCGCGCTCCTGCGCAGCGCGTCCCGACCAAACACGTCCGCGGGCCAAGGGCTCGATGGCTCGACGCGGCTTGCGTCGCCCCGCGGCCACACGGTCGATGAACAGGTCGTAGTAGTGGGAGACCAGGGCCTCGAGCCGGCGCCGCTCGGGGGCGCGCAGAGCGCGAGCGCCGAGGTTCGAGTCCGAGCCGGGACCGGTGCCGAGGGTGGCGCCGTGCACACCCAAACGAGCCAGAGCAGCGGCGTAGACGAACCGAGCCCCGATGACGCCGATGGAGCCCGTGACGGTGCCCGGGTGGACGAAGATGGAGCGGATGGGCGCCGCCAGGTAGTAGCCGCCGCTGGCGGCCACGCCCTGGAACAGCGCCACCACGGGCTTGGCTTCCTGCAAGCGCTGCACCGCACGCCAGATACGCTCGGATGCGAGCACCGATCCTCCCCCGCTATCGACGGTGAGAAGAACGCCGCGCACCGCGTCGGCCTCGCGCACCCGCTCGAGCAGGCGGACCACGCGGTCCGCCGCGATGACGTCTCGCCCACCGGGTTCGGCCCGCCGCTCCACCACCGGGCCCCGAAGTCGAACCACGGCCACCGGCGCGCCGGCGCCCGCCATCCGACGCCAGAGATCCCGGAAACGGACCCAACGCCACCAGGTGCCGAACGACACGTGGACGGGCTCGCAGGGCAGATCCCCCTCGAGGCGCTCGCGGACCTGGTCATGGTGCGCCAGATCGTCCACCAGTCCGAGCTGCAGCGCCCGGTCGGCGGTGAAGGGCGCAGCGGCGAGGGCATCGCGGACCGCCTGCACCTCGAGCCCGCGCCCTGCGGCCACCGCACCCACGAGCTGATCCTGGAGGTCGTCCAGCAGGGCCTGGACCGCTTCTCGGTTGGCCGCGCTGGGGCAGGAGCGGGAGAGGGTCTCGCCCGCGCTCTTGTAGTCACCCGCCGCGAAGACCTCGACCTGTACGCCGAGTCGCTCGAGGACGTCGCCGAAGAAGTGCATGCGGGTGGCTAGCCCAGTGGCCTCCACCGAGCCCGCGGGTAGCATGAAGATCCGGGAGGCCGCGGATGCGAGAAACAGCTCCGTGTTGCCCACGGCACCGACCTCTACGAAGACGGGGGTACCACCACTCACGAGACGGCGAATGCCCGCGTGCCAGGCCTGCAGGGTGGCCCACGAGCCACGGGCGCCGTCCAGCCTGATCCGGACTCCGCGGACCATGGGGTCGTTTCGAAGCCACTCGAGCGCGAGCAAGACGCGATCTCCGGCGCCGGACGTGCCTCGCGCGGACAGGGCCGCCAGGTCGATATCGACCACCGCACGATCGCGGAACCGCAACCGCCGGGCGAGGTCGACCACGGACGGTGGCGGCGCCACCAGAGTAGCCAGCGCTGCGCGGAGCAGGCCCGCCATACCACCTCCAGCGGCCCCCGACGGGCGGGGGTGCGTAAGCCCGACAGGGCACCCGGCCCTGTACAGGGTGCCTGGTTATGAGCCCGGGACCCCGAAGACGTATTCACGCCACGTGCCCCTGTCACCCAACGGAGCCCCCATGGCCTTCCGCCTCACCGACGAAGAGTACCGCATGGTCGCCGCCCTCCCCGAAGAGGATCTGGTGGACCTGGCCGTCGAGCTCGACATTCCAGTGGGTGAAGCATTCGACCGCCGAGACGTGCTGGGACTCTGTGTGGTCTCCCTGGCGGACCTGGCCGGCCGCGAGGGGCTGCCCCTGTCCGACTACGACAGGGAGGACCTCGAGAACCTGCCTGCGGGCTGGCGAGCAGCACTCGCGGGACGTCTGGGCGTGTCCGACAGCGTGGACTCCATCATCAGGAACGGCCGCAAGACCTACCGCATGTACAACCGCAAGCGCTCCCGCAGCCAGGTGCCCCTCGTGCTCCCGAGTCTGCTGAACGCCGTCTGCCGGCACCTGGCCAAGGCTTGACGGCCCACACCTCGCTGCCTCCAGGCCGCCCCATCCCGCTTGCACGGCGAAGCCCCCGCCCATATGTCACTTCGCGACATGCTGCCCCATGGGGCTAACGAGGACCACCGTGAGCAAGAAGACCTGCCCCTCCTGCGGCGCCATGGTTCCAACCGCCGCCACCCGCTGTAAGCACTGCTTCCACGAGTTCGGAGCCGGCGAGACCAGCAAGAAGTCCAGCGGCCTCATGCTCCTGCTGGGTACCATCGCGGCCATGCTCTGCGTCGGAGCGGCGGCCATGTACTACGTGGTCAACCACCAGGCCGTGAAGCGCAACGTGGTCATCGACCAGGAGACCGCGTCCGTGGTCTGGACCCGCACCTCCAGCCAGGGCACCGAGACCGACCGGCTCCCCTTCGCCGAGATCCGCGAGATCGAGCTCGTGATCGGCGGCAAGCGCGCCACCTGGGAAGTCTACGCGAACACCATCGGCGGTGAACAGAAGCTCCTGAACTCGTCCAACGACGGCACCCTCGAAGGCTACGCCGAGCACATCTCCCACGTCATGGAGAAGCCCGTCGTCGAGGTTCGCAACATGAAGGACTTCGACGAGAAATACACCCGCGACGACTAGCAGCCAGACTCGCCCTGGGGGGCCCATGGGCTTCGAGAACCCCCTCTCCCTACTGACCCACGACCTGGCGGTCGATCTAGGCACGTCGAACACCCTCGTGGCCGTCAAGGGCCAAGGTGTCGTGCTCGACGAGCCCTCGGTCCTGGCCATCCGCCATCGGGGCAAGGCGCAGGACGTCGTCGCCGTAGGCGCTGGCGCTCGCGACATGCTGGGCAAGACGCCCGACTCGATCCGGGCCGTGCGCCCCTTGCGCGGCGGCGTGCCCTTGTCCTCGTGCGGCGTGTTCGCATCCGGCGTGTCCGTGCCCTCGTATGACGACCACGGCGACGGTGGTTTGGCGCTCGCCACGCACGCCGACTCCGCATCCGTGAAGCCGCGCCCCACCTCGCCTTCCGCACCCGCCGACTCGCCGTCCGAATCCGAGCCTAGCGGTGGCC
>CAZVHW010000076.1:0-11184 GCA_964626835.1 uncultured Enterobacterales bacterium | reverse complement strand
CCATGCTGCGCTACTTCATCGCTCGGTCGGTGGGCAAGCGCGCCCTGGTCAAGCCCCGCGTCCTGGTCTGCGTACCCCTCGGCATCACCCAGGAACAACGCCGAGCAATCCGTGAGTGCACGCGCGCGGCCGGAGCGCGAGAGGTGCTGGTGGTGCACAGCCCGGTCGCCGCGGCTCTGGGGGCCGGCTTGCCCGCTGCCCAACCGCTGGGCACCGCGATCTGCGACATCGGTGCGGGTACCACGGAGATCGCCATACTCTCCCTTGGGGGGGTGGTCACCAGCCAGAGCCTCGACGTGGCGGGCGACGCCATGGACCAGGCCATCGTCCAGCACCTGGCCAAGGTCCACGGTCTCGAGATCGGCGAGCGCACGGCCGAAGCGATCAAGATCGAGCTGGGCTGCGGCCTCGACCAAGGCCAGCCTCGACTGCTGCAGGTCAAGGGTCGGCAGGCCACGGGGCTACCAAAGCCCGTCACGCTCACCAGCGCCGATGCCCGTCAAGCACTACAGAGCCCCATCCGCGCCATCCTCGATGCCCTGCGGCAGACCTTCGAGCGAACCCCGCCCCAGCTGGCCGCAGACATCTTGGACGCCGGGCTGGTGCTCACCGGCGGTGCGGCACAGCTATCAGGCCTCGAGGAAGTACTCGGCCAGGCGTCGGGTCTACCGGTGGTCATGGCCCACCAGCCCCTGCGAACGGCGGTCCACGGCGCTGAGTTGCTGCTCGAGCATCCCGAGCTTCTCCGCAGCCTGATCCACTAGCCGCGACGACGCTACTCACTGCCCCAGGTTTCGAGCCAGCCCTTGGCGTCGACAGCTCGCTCCCCATCGATGGAGGGGAGCAGATCCCGCAGGATGGCCAAGGCCTGGGCGTCTCCCGTGGCCGCCACCCGGAGGGCATGGTCGGTGGCTTGGTCGAGCAGGCCGGCCCGGTGACAGGCCTGGGCCACCAGCAGCCGGTCGCCCACCTTCATGCCGTCGTCCTGAACACGAGCCGCCTCGAGCAGCGCTCCCGCCGCTTGCGCGTCGCGCCCCAGTCCCAAGAGGACCCGGCCCCGAAAGAGCTGCACGTCGGCCTCACCTCCAGCCGCCAGGGCGCGGTCCGCCAAGACGAGGGCGTGATCGGCGTCTCCGACACGGAGCATCAGCGAGGCGGCGCGCAGCAGATCGTCGGCGAAGATCTCACCCGCCAGGGCGCGGTCCACGACCCCGGAGGCCATCCCGGGCTCGACGCCTTCGCTGCACGAGAGCAGCCGGAGCCGCAGCAACCAAGGGTAGTGTGAGTCCGGGCTCTGCCGTAACAACACGCTGGTCTCGTCCCAGGCGGCGGAGGCCAGGGCGTGGGAGGCTGGGCAGCCCTGGGCCGCAGCGGAAGCGGCGCAGGCGGGTAGGGAATCCAGGGCCACTTCGGGCAGGAGCGAACCGTCCACGCGGGTGAACAGCGACCGCCGGGAGTCGAGGTGGACCAGGCGCCACGCGGGGCTCGCCTCGAGGCGCGGGCAGAGCGGGAGGTCCCGGTCCACCAGCGCATGATCGAGGCCCCAGCGCTCGTCCATGCCCTCGAAGGTGGCCATGCTGCGCAACGACTGACGCCACAGGGCGTGGTGTTCTACGGTATGGAAGGCGGGGGCGCGGCCGTCCATGGCGATGCGGACTCGAGGCGCCAAGCGCCACATCAGGTAGCCACCGTCATCGTAGAAGTTCCAGAGGTGGCCCTGGGTGTCCTGGGCCTCGAGCAGATCGACCGCGTCCTTCGGCACGCCGGCGTGCCAGACGCCCAGGCCCGGCGTGCGCCAGGGTGCTCCGGACACCATGCGCTGCCAGCCCAGAGGCACGGTGGTCACCACCAACAGCAGCGCTACGACGGAGTCGAGCGCGGGTACGCGGGCAGGCTGATGGTCGACCGACCGCAGCAACAGTGGAACGAGCAGGATTCCCATGGCGGCATGGAAGCGCACGGCGGTGCAGAGCAACGCGACCCCCGCCAGGCCCACCAACAGGTCGTCCAGCCTCACGCGCCGACGGACCAAGGTGAAGACGGCGGCCATGGCGAGCACCGCCAGCCAGGCGTCGGCCCCGATGTGGGACGGGAGCAAGTCGCTCCAGGCTGGGGCTCGCATCTCACCGATGTGATCGACGGAGTCCGAAGAGGCGTGGTGCAGGACGTGGGCCAGGGTCCCGAGGCCCTGTGGCCCGAGCAGCAGTGCGATGGCGCCCAGGATGCCCACCGTGATCACGCCCTGACGCAGCCCCTCACGGCCGTCTCTTCGCCACCAGCCCAGCGCCCGGGCACCCGCAAGCATGGGGAGGAGCACGTGGCTCCCGTGGCTGTGCGCCCAGAGCAGCTGAAGCCCCGCGAGCAGCAGCAGCCTGCGGCGCCCCGCGGGTAGCTCGAGGATCAACAGGGCCAACGGCAGGTAGGTCAGGAACAGCAGCTGAGGGCGCGGCGTGAAGCGCTCGAAGGTCAACCCCGCGACCAGCGCGGCCACGGCCACCGCAGGCCATGGGCGCCCTCCTGCCAGGCGCAAGGCCAGCACCCCGACCAGCGCGGTGCTGGACAGGGCGAAGAAGGCCGTGAGCAAGGTTGGGCCCGCCTCGCCACCCACGGACCAGGCCCCAAGAAGCAGGATCGAGGCGATCCACTCCGCGTTGACGTAGACCTGGCCGTCCTGGGTGAAGGAAGAGTGGTCCGGGAAGGCCCAGAAGCCCTGCTCCACCATCTGCTCCCCCACCCAGAGATGCCACCACAGATCGGGCTCGAAGAGAGGATGGATCTGCGCGAGGCCCGCCAGGACCGCCAGCAGGGCGATGGCCAGCCAGGCACGGTTGGCGGCGGAATCGGGCAGGGTTGCGCTCATCTGCGGGGGACTGCGAGGTATAGCACGGGTGGGTCATCCCCCACGATGCAGGCGGACTTCGCCATCGATAATCTCGACCCAACTGCCAGGGTCGCGGAACGAACCCGCGTTGACATAGCGCCCCTCGGGCCAGTCGTTCGACTCAGGTAGGTGGCTGTGGCCCATCACCACGAGGTCGAAGCCCTCCCCGAGCCGAGCCCGAGCGAACGCGCGCTGGGCCCGCAGCAGGGACTCGGGAAAGGTCCCATCCTGCTCCGTGGCGCCCGCCAGGCGGCCCAGGAGGTTCCAAGCGTGGGTCGGGCCAGCCAGTCGCAACCCGAGATCGAAGAGACGCCCTCGGAGGAACGCGTGGTACGCGCGGTAACGCCGAGAACTCGTGGCCTGGTCCCCGTGGCACGCGAACAAGCGCAGACCATCCACCTCGGTCTCGAGCCGCTCGCAGGTCCGCAGGCCCAGCTGCGCGGCGAGCTCGGGTTCGAAGGAGAAGTCGTGGTTGCCCAGCACGAAGTCGACCACCACGCCTCGCCGTGCGACCCGACGCAGGCCCTCGATCAGCGGCACGTAGGCCGGAAACACCTCGGGCAGCGCCCAGAAGCGGTGGAAGACGTCCCCCAACAGCACGAGCCGATCGGCCTCCAGCCGGTCGAGGAAACCCAACAGCCGCTGCTGGACGGGATCGTCCAGGCCATCGACGTGGGCGTCGGAGATCAGGACCACGCGCATGGGTCCCTGCATATCGACCGCGGAACGGGCGCGCATTACGGGGCCGCCATGGTGGCACCCGAGGCACCCCTGGCCGACCGCATGCGGCCCCGCTCCCTGGACGAGGTCCTGGGTCAGGATCACCTGGCCGGCCCCGGTGGCCTGCTGCGTCAGCTGGGCGACGGACCGCTCCCGTCCATCATCTTCCAAGGCCCTCCTGGCACAGGCAAGACCACCCTGGCCCGCCTGTTTGCGGGCACCACCGAAGCCCGCTTCCAGCAGCTGTCCGCGGTGCTGTCCGGCGTCGCCGACCTGCGCAAGGCGGTGGCAGCCGCAAGGCTGACGCGAGAAGGTCTGGAACAGCGAGCCACGGTGCTGTTCGTAGACGAGATCCACCGCTGGAACAAGGCGCAGCAGGACGCCCTGCTGCCCCATGTCGAGGCGGGCACCATCACCCTGCTGGGGGCCACCACGGAGAACCCGGGCTTCTACGTGATCCCCGCCCTGCGTTCCCGCTGCCGCGTGGTGCGCCTCGAGCCGCTCGAGCCCCAGCACGTCGCCGTCCTGCTGCGCCGCGCCCTCGACGACCCCGACCGCGGGCTCGGCCGGCACGCACCCGCCCTGGACGACCCAGCCATCGAGGCCCTGGCCCAAGCAGCCGACGGCGACGCCCGACGAGCCTTGAGCCTGCTCGAGGACGTGGCCCGACGCACAGAGCCCGGAGAACGGGTGGACCTCGACCGCCTCGCCACCTTGGTCGAGCAGGCTTCGTTGCGCCACGACCGAGACGGCGACGCACACTACGACGTGCTCTCGGCCTTCATCAAGTCCATGCGGGGCAGCGATCCCGACGCGGCGATCTACTGGCTGGCACGCCTGCTGGCGGGGGGCGAGCCCCCCGAAGCCATCGCGCGCCGGGTGGTCATCCTCGCGGCGGAAGACGTGGGCAACGCCGACCCCCGAGCCCTCCAGCTGGCGGTGGCCGCGGCCCAGGCGGTCCAGCTCACCGGCATGCCCGAGGCCCGCATCCCCCTGGCCCAGGCGGTCACCTGGTGCGCCTCGGCTCCCAAGAGCAACGCCGCCTACAAGGCCATCGACGCCGCCATGGCCCGGGTCAAGGCCACCGGCAACCTGCCGGTGCCCCTGCACCTGCGCAACGCACCCACCCAGCTGGCCAAGCAGGCGGGCCACGGCCGCGGCTACCGCAACCCCCACGACTTCCCCGACCACATCGCGCCCCAGGCCTACCGGCCCCCAGAGGTCGCCGACGACGTCTACTACCGGCCCGCACCCCACGGCGCCGAGAAGACCATCGCCGACCGACTGGCCTGGTGGTCCCAGCAGCTGGTCCAGCGCCAGCGCGGTGGTGAGTGAGCCTGGATCCCGTCGCCCTTCGCGCCGGGCACTCAGTGGCTTTGGCCGTGGGGAACGAGCTTTCCCGCCTTACCATCCAGCCGGGTTCCAGGTAGACTGTCGGCGACCCCCGCCTGCGAGGCCGCCATGCGCGCCGCCCTCATCCTCCCCATCGTCGTGGTGCTCGGCGCCGGCTGCCACCAGGTGCCACCCGCTCCGGACGAGCTGGACGAGCTCTGCGGCTACCTCTTTGGCCACTTCGACGAGGAGCAGCCGGACGCCCTCGAGGAAGGCCTGGCCAACCTCGACGCCTGGCTGCTGGACAACCTCGAGGAGACGCTGGAAGGCTACTCGGTCACCAACCTGTCCGAGGAGACCGTCAACGCCCTGGACAACCGTGGCCGCGACACCGACGCCATGATCGGCGCCGCCGTAGGCACCGAGAGCCCCTACCCCCCGTACTCCCTGGGCATCCCCCAGGTCACCGCCGACCAGGAAGAGCTCTTCCCCGACTCCCACGACCACTACGAGCGAACCTATCTGTCGGAAACCGACTGCTTCGTCGACATCGCGTGCGAGTTCGTCGAGGTGGACAACCATATCGAGGACACCTACCCGGTCATCGGAGAGGTCATCGTCGACAACCACGGCCAGTACCGCTGGATCGAGACCGAAGCAGGGCTGGCCTGGGTGCAGCGAACCTGGTTCAACGAACCCGCCGATCTCGATGTGGACTGGTTCGACATCGATGACCAGTACTACCTCAACGTCCTGCTCCCCCATGGCGAGGGCACCCTCACCCTGCAGTCGATGTGGGTCGAAGCCTACTGGGACAGCCTCCCCGTGTCCGAAAACACCGCAAAGCTCCTGCTCATCAGCCAGATGCAGAACGTCTACGTGCAGCTGGACGAGTACCTCGCGACCAACGGGGCCGTCGAGCAACCCGAGGGCTGCAGCAGCACCGGTGGGCGAGCCCCCCTCTCGGCCCTGGCCGCCGTCCTGGCGCTCGGTGCAGCGGTGCTCACCCGACGAAAGCGCAGCTAGCTCCGGTCTCGCTCCCCCATGGCGGCGGCGTCGTGGGTGCAGACGATCTCCACCTCGTGGCCGTGATCGAGGTGGCAGCGGCGCAGCTGGTCGTGGCTGCGCTTTCGCTGTCGCACGTCCACCGCCATGCCGCGATGGAACGCGCGCACGGCCATCGGGGGATGACGCCAGAAGCCCAGCTCGCGGCGGTCGAGGATGGCGTCACCGGCGTGGAGTAGCCAACCCGCAGACGTGCGCAGTGCGTAGCCACAGTGACCGCGGGTGTGCCCCGGTAGCGGCACCCGCAGGATGTCGGGGCCCAAGCCGTCCATCGGGCGCACGCGCTCGAACCCCAGCCACGGCTCACCGTCGCCACCGTGGGTGACCCACGAGGGACCGTGAGCCCACTGCAAGGGCCGATACCGCCTGCGCTCGAACCGTGTGGGTGGCGCCACCGCCGTGCGGTACTCGTCCATGGAGACGTGCACGCGAGCGTGGGGGAAGTCGGCGAGGCCACCCGCGTGATCCGGGTCCAGGTGGGTGAGCAAGACGTCCGTGACGTCCCCCGCGGCGAAGCCGAGGCCGTGGACTTGTCGGAGCGCGGGCTCTACTTCGTCAAGGACGGGCCGCACCGAGCCGAGGAACGCCGGACCGAGTCGCCGCAACGGATCGACCAGGTCCTGCTGCCCGATTCCGCTGTCTACCAACAACAGGCGACCACCATGCTCCACCAACAGACAGTGGCAGACCAGGCGGGGAGGCCCCCAACTACCGCCGGGGATGCCCAGCCAGCGTCCGCCCTGGGGGACGAGCGTGCCGCAGTTGAGATGGTGAACCAGCATGGCGGCCCCCCGGTATCCAGCCTCGGATGGACCGGCCAAGGCTCGACTGGCACGGCATCGCAACAATCCTTCACGAATCGTGGCCTTCCTTTGGGACAGGTCCATGGAGGGGCAACACGCGGGCCGTACAAAGGAGACGTGGAATCGAGTCCGTCCCCCACAGCCCCCACCACCAGGAGAACACCATGTCCACCACCCTCCGCACCATCGCCTTCGGCCTCGGCTTCGCGACCCTCGGCGCGGTCACCGTCATCGGAACCCAGGCCATCGCCCAGGCAGGCCAAGGTCGAGGACCCAGTCAGCAAGCGGAACGCACCCGCATGGCCCAAGGCCCCATGGGCCGCCTCGGCGCCCTGGTCCAGGAGCTCGACCTCACCGAGGATCAGCAGGCTCGAGCCAAACAGATCCGCGCCGACGTGCGCGAGATCGCGACGGCCCAGAAGGGCGATCGGGGTGAAGACCTCGAAGGGCTGATGGAGGCTCTGCAGGCCAGGCCCGCCGATGCCCGCACCGTTCACGCCCTGATCGACTCCCGCCAGGCTCGCCGAGTCGAGATGGCCCACAGCTTCGCGGACGCTGCCCTCGAGCTCTGGGGCATCCTCGACGACGAACAGCGGGCCATCGTCTTGGACCGCATGGACGACCTCGACGAGCGCCGCGGACGCGTGCGTCGTGCCATGCAGGAATAACGAGCCCGCCCGACTCGAAGCCCCGGAGGCGACATTCCCCGGGGCTTCGTTTCGTTCGGGTTCAGAGGCTGCCCGCGTCCGTCCGCCCCGCACGCAGCTGCCGCAGCCCACGGACGAGGAAGACTAGCGCCAACGCCCCGGGAAGCAACGAGGGAAGCCCCCCGCAGCACACACCGCCCGTGACCGCGGTGGCCAGCGCTTCCTTGTCGGCGAGCATGGCGATGGGCATGAAGGTGGCGGTGCCCAGGATGGCGAGGGTCGACAGCCCAAACCACAGGGCACGAGACAGGGCACGGCGATCGACCATGGCCGCCAAGAAGAAGAAGAACGACGCGGCAGGCATGGCGCCGATGGCGACAACCCCCAGGCCCGTGCCGATCTGGGATTCCGGCGGGTCCGAGCTGGCCACCGCCAGCGCGAGCACGGAGCCGCCAAGCCCCGAGAGCCAGGCCACCACCGCCAGCAACAGCGCAGCGCCCCGCGGAACGATCTGGTCTGCGAACGTGGGAGGCTCGGGGGGAGGGGGGCCGGCGCCGGGCCTGGACGGGTAGCTCTCGCACGGGATCGGCGGGCGAGAAGGAAGCGGCTCGGGAGGGGGCGGCTCACCGAAGGGCGACCAGGTGGGTGTGGACTTCTGCACCAGGGGCAGGTCGCCGTCGAACCCGGTCAGCCCTGGGGCCAGGGTCGGGCTGGAAGGCCCACGGCGGGAGCCAGAGATGGAAGGGGCTTCGGGTTCGGCTGCGGTACACCCCCGCGGCCGGACCGGCGTGGAGCGCTGAGGGCCCGGCACGGGCCAGTTCTCGGTCAGCTCTTGCAACGCCGCGTCGGCATCTCGGGGTCGATCCTCGACCTCGACCGCGGCCAGGCGGTTCAGGAAGCCAGCGAGCCAGGCCGGGCAGGATGGTAGCTCGCCGCGCACGTCCGGAGCGCCTCGGCCCATGTGCCAGCCGATCTTGGAGGGGATGTCGCCCAGGGGGCAGGCCACCCGACCCGTCAGCAGTTCCCAACAGACCAGGCCCAGCGAGTAGAGGTCCGACGAGGGAGGAGATTCGTGCCTGAAGCGCTCGGGGGCCATGTAGTCCAGGGTGCCGGAGACCATTCCGGACTGGGTGGCCAGGGTGCTGTGGGCCACCTTGGCGATGCCAAAGTCCATGAGCTTGATGCGGCCGTCCGAACACAGGAACATGTTGTCTGGCTTGATGTCCCGGTGCACCACCCCCCGTCGGTGGGCGTAGGCCAACGCGTCGAGCAATTCCCAGAGCACCCGCGCCACTTCGTCGGGGCTGAACGCCCCCTGCTGGAGCGCGTGGCGCAGATCGAGCCCCTCGAGCAGCTCGAGGACGATGGCGATACCCGTCGGCTCGACCACCAGGTCGCGGAAGGCCACGATGCCGGGGTGCTGCAAGCCGTGGAGCACCTCGACCTCTTTTTCGAGCAGCCGCTGGAAGCCGCTGTCCGCCGCGAGGTTGTCGTGCACCACCTTGACGGCCACGTGGAGGGAAGGCAGGTGAGCGTGTACGCCACGGTAGACCGTGCCAAAACCTCCGCGGCCCAGCTTGTCCTCCAGGCGATAGTGGCCGATGCTCTGCCCGATCACGGCGCAACCTCCGGCGAGGAGAATACCGCGTCCGGGCCCGAACCGCGATGGAGACCTCGACAGATCGAGCGCGACGCGCCGGAACCGGCTCGACCCGACGACCGCTAGGGGGCCCGGACTACTTGCACTTGCGCGCTGACTTCGCGTCCAGCCACCACTGCGCGCCCTCGACCGTTGTCCAGGACGTCGCGTCGGGAACGGCCAGCACCGGGACCCGGTCATCCTGCTTCTCGCCCAGCACCGCGCTGGCGCCCGCGCTCAGGACCCCGAGCATGAAGTCCTGGCCCCCGGCCGTGACCCAGAGGGGCATTTCCTTGGAACACACCACGGCAGAGCCATGGTCGACCGCCGCAGTCTCGGCCTCGGCGGCTGGGTCCTCGCTGGAACCTCCCCCCTGTTCAGAGAGGTATTCTTCGGCCACCCAACCCACCACCAGGCCACCCGGAAAGCGCAGCAGGATGCGCACGAAGCCCGCGGAGCGCTTGATCTCCTCGACCGGAACCGCGCTGGAGGGCCAGAGCTCGACGGCGGAGGAGGAGCCGGAGATACGAGACACCTGGATCATCTCGCCGGCCCGCAGGTACACACGCTTGCCCCGCGGCGCGGAGCCCACCGCCAAGACACGCATGTCGCCGCGCCAAGCGTTGACCAGGTCGAGGTCGCCACAACCGACGGGAGAGCTCAAGGCACTGTCCGGCTTGATCCAGTCAGGAAGGTCCATGGGCGCCACCCGCACGCCGCCATCCTCGACCGCCATCACCTTCAGGTCTGCCGACCCGATGTAGATGGTGTCGTCCGCGAAGGCCATCGGGCGCGTCATCTGCACACGAAGCTGCTCGTAGGGCATGAAGGCTTCGACCCGCGCCACGCTGTCCGTGATCTTGACGAACGCGGCGCTGGCCCCCGGGGTCATCTCGACTTCCACCGCCACCAGCTCTGGGCTGAACAGAGCTCGAGCGACCCCCGGACCGTCCAAGGCGCCGAGCAGCGCGCCGTCTTGCAGCCACTGCGTGCCCTGCAGCTGGCAGCCACCGGCCGCAGCCGCGGGGCCGGAGAGGGTCAAGGCCAGGGACAACAGGCCGCTGGCGAACAGCATGGCAACCTCGCGGTGAAGAGTTGTCGGAGGGGGCTCCGCCACCATCGTACACCGTCGCCATACGAATGGAAGAGCAGGGTGACGCCCGAATCTCGGGGAAGTGCGCCCCATCATGCCCACCGCACCTCGCTCCGGATCCCCTCTCCATCCCACGCCACCGTCCCAGCCCGTCCCACCGATCTCCACCAACTGGCCACGGTCTCCACCAACAGGCCACGGGCCCCGCTGCACCGCCCTCCTGCATCCGTATTTCGTTCAGCCTTGTCTCTCGACCTTCCACTTCGGGGTGATCCCTCTCCTCGTCCTGGATGCCATCTCCCCTCATACGGGGATCGTCGGGCGGTGCAGCTTCCACCGAGGGCGATCTCTTGGTCAGTCCGAGCGATGCACCAACGCCCAGGCTCGCCCCGGTCAGTCGGATGAACGTGCGGCCGGCAGCTCACCGGCTGGCGAGCGTCTTGCCCTCCAACACACGTGGTCTGTTCCGGCAACCAAGGGATTCGCGCTACACTCAACAGCCCTCCTGAGTGTTCGGCAGGCATCATGCGACTCGCACGCGCTCGAATACCCCGCAGCGTCAGCATCGACACGGTAGCGGAGCACCTGAGGCAGGACCTACCCGACTGCCGAATCGAACTGTTCGGCACCCTAGGCCGTGGCATCAAGGTCTCCCGCTCGCCGCTCGCGGGCGCCGTGGTAGGTTCGACTCGGACGTTTCCTGAATGTCAGATCCCGACCACCTTCCATCCCCTTGAATGCCTTGGATCGGCTCACATTCGGCCTCTTGGGGACGCTCTGCGGCGGCCACTCAGTGGCCAGGGATGTCCTGCACTCCTTGGATGACCTCAGCGCGCAGATTTCGAAGGCGCCCGACACTGGCGCCGAAGCCGCCATCGCCACAGTTGACGACGCCAAGCCGGAGGGTGTGCACGCCGACCCAGATGCCATCGAGACGGATCCGGGAACGCCCGAGGCAATGCCCGTACCCCCATGGGTCCCACCCCTCATCGGCGCGCTGGTGC
>CAZVHW010000075.1:16622-18813 GCA_964626835.1 uncultured Enterobacterales bacterium | reverse complement strand
CGCGCCGCCCGCCGCGCGGGGGTGTAGGCGATGCCGAGCGGGCGGGGATAAACCCCGCCCCTACACCGAGCTCTCCCCACAACGAGCTTGGCGGGAGCGCGCGTGCCCACGGTCCTGTTCATCCAGCCCACGCAGTACGGCCCCGACGGCTCGCTGTGCAAGCAGAAGAAGATCCACCTGCCAGGGCTGGTTTTCCCCCTCCTCGCGGCGCTCACACCGGAGCATTGGGACGTGCGGGTGCTGCTCGAGGTGGTGGACGACGTCGATGTCGATGCCGAGATCACACGAGGCGTGGATCTGGTCGGCATCGGTGCCATGGGCTACGCCATCTACCGAGGGGTAGAAATCGCGGATGCCTTCAGAGCCCGCGATGTTCCGGTATTCTTCGGCGGCTACATGGCCAGCATGGTGGCCGAAAAGGTCCTCGAGCACGCTGACTCGGTGGTCGTCGGCGACGCCGAGATCAGCTACCCGAAGCTGCTCGCGGACTGGGAGCGAGGCGGCAAGCTCGACCGCATCTACGACCAGCCCGTCACCGATCTGTCGGGCCTGCCCCTGCCCCGCTACGAGCTGCTCACCGAAAAACCACTGGGCACCATGCTGCCGGTCCAGGCGGGCCGCGGCTGCCCGCACCAGTGCAGCTTCTGCTCGGTCGCGTGCATCTACGAAGGCCGCTACCTGGCACGACCGGTGGACGACGTGATGAGGGACATCGAGCGGGTCAAGGAGCTCGGCTTCTCCGGTTTCTACCTGCTGGACGACAACATCGTCTCGAACCCGAGCTTCCTGGCGGAGCTCTGCGACCGCATCACGCCCCTGGGCATGACCTGGGCCTCGCAGTGCTCCCTCAACCTGGCCCGCAACTCGAGGCTGCTCGACAAGGTCGCCCGATCGGGCTGCAACCTGCTGAGCCTGGGCCTCGAGAGCATCAGCCAGGAAGGTCTGGACGGTGTGGGCAAGCCCTGGGTCAAGGCCCGGGAACACGAGGAATTGCTCGGGCGCCTACGGGGCGCCGGCATCATGGGCTCGAGCGAGATGATCGTGGGGCTCGATTCCGACACGCCGGAGAGCATCCAGGCCACCCTCGAGTTCGTGAACCGCGCCCGCATCGCCATTCCCCGCTTCTACATCCTCACGCCGATCCCCGGCTCCGCCCTGTACAACGAGTTGAAGGCCGAGGGTCGCCTGGTGACCGAGGAGTGGGAACGTTTTGACGGGTCCCAGGCCGTCCACACCCCCACCCACCTGGAAGCCGAGCAGCTCACGGAGCTGTACTGGTGGCTCAACCGGCAGGTGTTCTCCTGGAAGAGCATCCTGCGGCGGACCCTGCTCAACCCAGCCGCCGTCAAGCAGCCTGGGCTGCACCTGTTCGCCTTCGGGGTCAACCTCCACTACCGGCGCTACGTGATGAAGCGGGTACCCCCAAACATCTTCTAGTGGGGAGAGGGCGTTCGAGAAGCCAGCGGCGCTACCGCTGCAGCTCGAGGCCTGGTTGGTGGTGAGAGAGCTCGGGGGGGCCCCCCGAGCTGGCATAGACCCACACCGAGTCGGGAGCAACTCGATGTTCCGAACCCCCTCCATCGCCTTGCTCGCCTTGCTCACGACCACCGGCTCCCCCAGGGCTCCGACCGACATCGACCTGACCGCTCCGACCGACTCCCTGGCGGCCGAGGGCACGGACGGCCAGGCGGAAGTCGTTGTGGTCCGCCCCACCGTGATGGGCTTCGCGGTGTCCCTCGGCATCGAGATCAACGGCATGGACCTGGGATCCATCCGCTCTCGCGGCTACGTCCTGCACCAAGTCCCACCCGGACAGGTCGAGGTGGTGGCCCGCCCCGAGCGTGACTGTCGCGCCACCTTCGCCGTCGAGGCCGATCACCGCTACAACCTCGAGGCCAGCCCCAAGCCGGGCTGGTGGTTCGCCCACGCGCAGCTCGAGCTGCTCGATCCCGAGGCCGGCAAGACCGCGGTCCTCGATTGTGAGGACCAGACGCGCTGCGCCCTGGCCTGACGAGACGTCCCGCTCAGGGCCAGGGTGACGCTCACCCTCGGCAAGAATGCAACACCGGGCCCTCGGCGTCCCGCTTGGGGCCAGGGTGACGCTCACCCTCGGCAAGAATGCAACGCTGGGGCCCTCGGCGTCCCGCTTGGGGCCAGGGTGACGGTCACCCTCGGGGTATCTGCAACGTCG
>CAZVHW010000075.1:0-16522 GCA_964626835.1 uncultured Enterobacterales bacterium | reverse complement strand
GCAACGTCGAGGCGTGCGGCGTCCCGCTTGGGGCCAGGGTGACGGTCACCCTCGGCAAGAATGCAACGCCGGGGCCCTCGGCGTCCCGCTCAGGGCCAGGGTGACGGTCACCCTCGGGGTATCTGCAACGCTGGGGCCCTCGGCGTCCCGCTCAGGGCCAGGGTGACGCTCACCCTCGGCAAGAATGCAACGCTGGGGCCCTCGGCGTCCCGCTCAGGGCCAGGGTGACGCTCACCCTCGGCAAGAATGCAAGGTCGAGTCGCCCGACCGCCAAAAAACGTCGAAGTGACGAACCGGATCGTCGAACTTTCGACGCTTTTCGACGATCCGCAGGCGTCTCGCGACCATCGAACGCCGTGAATCGGCGAGTCGTCGCCTGGCACGACCTGTGCTCCGAGGATGGTGACCCCCAACCCCCGGAGAGCGACCATGAGCGCAACCGTCCCCCACGAGCACTGGAAACCCGACACATCCCTCGACCGATGGATGCAGGTCAGCGAGACCTGCGACCGCTGGTGCGAGCGCTGCCGGCACCGCGCCCGCTGCGCGATGGCAGGAGCCCCGCTGAACGGCAGCCTCGACCCGGCCGCAGTGCCCAAGCCGCCACCCGAGGTGCTCGAGGCGCGCTTCCTGCAGATGAAAGAGGTGCTGCGCGAGCTCTGTGAAGCGGAGGGCTGCCCCATGCCCGAGCTCGAGGCCAGGCCAGCTCCACTGTTCGAGGACGACCCGCTCATGGGTGCGGTCCGCGCATGGCGGGAAGGCGTGGACACCTGGCTCGAGGTCCTGGGCACAACGCCGAGGGACAGTGAGGACGGCCGGCGCCTGGAGGTGCTCGACTGGCACCGCTGGCTGGTCCCCGGCAAGGTCTACTGGGCCGTGGCCAGCGAACACTACCGCGAGCGGAAGATGACCGAGTTCCTCCGTTCCCACGACCCAAAGGGCCAAGCCAAGGCCGCGTCGATGGGCCTCTACGCCTGCCTCGCGGCCTTGAACGGCCACCTCGAGCGGAGCCCCCTCGACCAGCGTGCGCTGGGCCTGCTCCAAGACACGGCCGACCTGCTGGAGCACATCGAGCGACGGTTCCCGAACCACGGGGCGTTCAGGCGGCCGGGCTTCGACGACTGACGACAGGGAGCCCAGCGCGCCCTACAACAACGAAGCGAAGATCACCCGGTCGCGGCCGTCGTCCTTGGCCCGGTACATGGCCTTGTCGGCGCGCTCCAACAGGGCCTCGATCGTTTCGTCGTCCAAGAGCTCGGCCACACCGAAGGAAGCGGTGACTTCCAGCCCGTCGGTGGTCTTGGACCAGTCGTTGTCGCGGATGGCGATGCGGAGCCGCTCGGCAGCTACCGTGGCGCCCTTTTCGTCGGTGTTGGGCATGAACAGCACCAGCTCTTCGCCGCCATAGCGGACGAGCACGTCGGTCTCCCGGCAGGTGTGCAGCCCGATGCGCGCGACCTGCGCGAGCACGGCATCGCCCACGGCGTGACCGTAGGTGTCGTTGATCAGCTTGAAGTGGTCCAGGTCGATGAACGCCAGGCTAAAGTCGTAGTCGTAGCGCTCGCAGTTCGAGATCAGCAGGGGTAGGCCATCGTCGAGGTAGTTGCGCAGGTGGAGGTTGGTGAGAGGATCCCGATTGGTGGCCATGCGGATCTGCCGGTTGACCCGCCGCAGGTGCGCGTATTCCTGTAGACCCAGCACCTCGAAGCGCAGGGACACGCTGCCCACGAGCACCTTGCTCCCAGGTAGGAGCACCCGCGTGCGCACCTGGCGCCCCTCGAAGCTCACCCCGTTGGTGGAGCCGAGATCGCAGATCACGCAGCGCTCGTCGCCTTCGGTCCGGAAGGAAGCGTGCATGCGGCTGACGCTGGCATCCCGAAGCACGAGGTCGGCCTTCTCGTCTCGCCCGACGACCGCCTCGGAGTCGTCGTCCAGCACGACATAGGCGAACATGTCCGGCCCAGCCACCACACGCACCACCGGGAAGATCTCGTCACTGATGACGGCGCTGTCTTCCTTGGAGAGCTTGACCGTGGCGGCACCCGTGGGCTCGCTGGGCAGGGCGCGGGGATCCGGTGCCTCGGAAGCGGCAGGATCCACCAACGGGCCAAGCACCCGTTCCGCACCAGGCAGCTCGAAGAGACGCGCGCGTCGCTGCTTGATGTTGGCCATGGGATCGCTTCCGCCAGCGGCTCGGCAGCCCACCGCGGCGCGGGCTGGCCCACCATATACCCACAGTTTTCGACAAGGGGAAAGCCGGCTGACACCCAGAGCTGATAGCTGACTGCCCGAGACCACGATGCTCACCCATTCCTACAGCGCCGGCCTGCGCTTCCTCTGGCACCTGGGGCCATCCCTCGTGCGCCTGACCCTATGGGGCTTGTTCAGCCTGAACCGCCATGCACTGGGGGCGGTATCGGCCATCATGGCGTGGCGGACTTGGCGCCTCTTGCCGCGGCTAGTCCGGCGCTTGCGCGACGGTATCGCCATGCCGGTCACGCTCCAGATCGTGGACGACATCCGCTGCGGTGCACGCTGCACCCACTGCCTGTTTTCCGCCTATTCCGTCCGCGGCCCCGGCCTGACCCGCAGAGAGCTGGACGACCTGCTGACCCAGGCCGAGGGAATGGACATCGGCCATGTCTACCTGATGGGCGCCGACCCCTTCTACCGCGCGGACCCCGACGCCCTCCTGGACATGCTCGCCACCCATCGCCGGCAGATCTTCTACCTCTTCACCGAAGGGCAGCGCATCGAGGAACACCACCTCGAACGCATCCAGCGCGCAGGCAACATCGTGCCCATGCTCAACATCGACGGGCTCGAGGAAGCCACGAATCGCCGCAAGGGTGATGGCGCATGGGCCACTGTGAGCGCACTGCTGGACCGCCTGGAAGCCCGGCGGATCCCCTGGTTCGTCACCACCATGGTCTCCACGGCCAACTTCGAGCACGTCACCTCCCAGGCCTATGTCCAGCACCTCGCGGATCGAGGCGCCTGGGTGCTGGCCTATCTGCCCTACACCCCCGTGGATGCCAAGGCCGAGGCCGACCTGGTGCTCTCCGACGAGCAGCGCACCGAGCTGTTCGAGCGCTCCCTGCGCCTCAACGGTTGGCGACGCAAGCTGGTGGTCATGGACATGCTGGGCATGGAGCAAGAGCTCACCAGCTGCCCCGCCGGGCTGCAGACCATCACGGTCTACCACGACGGCACCGTGGCCCCATGCGCAGCCATTCCCATCGGGCACAGAGACAGCAACGTCCGTCACAAACCGCTGCGGGAGCTGTTCCTGAACGACCCGCTGTACGCGGCTATGCGCCAGCTCCACCACGAACGCAAGGCCCGGGGTGAGGGCAAGCTGCACTGCCTGTACTACACCGACACCCGGTTCCTCTCCGACTACCTGCAACAGCACGAAGACGACCTGGTCGTCATCAACCCCGACGCGGCCCGCTGGGTGCACGACAAGGCCGCGGAGCAGGAAGGCTAGCGTGGGCGTTCGCCTGGTCACCGGCTGGAACAAGCTGCGGGTGGAGCTGGGAATGATCGCCCGGCTCCTGGCGGCCGGCTCCGAGCGCTGGGGCATCGTCGGCGTGGTGCGCGAGCTGTGGCGCTACCTCCGGGACAACCGCAACCTCTTCGTGGGCGCGGGCGCCCACTACGTCGAGCTGATGGACCGCTCCGAGGTCTACGCCGCCTCCGCCCTGCCCCCCATCAACAGCCCGCGCTTCGTGGACTACCTGCTCGAAGAGGTCGAGAGCTTCAACCGCAAGCGCATCGCCCCCCTGGTGTTCACGCTGCTGTCCGTCTCGTCGCGCTGTCCCTACCGCTGCCGCTACTGCTACGCCCAGAACGAGCTGTGTGACGGCGACGAGGCCCTCTCCCTGGACCAGCTGTTCCACGCGATCGAAGATCTCGACACGTGGCGAGTGCCCTCGGTCTTCCTCACCGGCGGCGAACCCATGATGCGCAGGGACGAGCTGCCCACCCTGCTCGAGCGCTGCCAAGGCGTGCAAGTCGCGTTCTGGCTCGTGACCACGGGCTGGGGAGTGGATCGGGCGTTCCTCGAGAAGATGAAGCCCCTGGGACTGCGCGGGGTGGTCGTCTCCCTGGACTCGCACGACCCAGAGGCCGCGATCCGCTCCAAGGGCCACCCCGAGGCGTTCGCCCACGCCATCGGCGCCATCCGAGCGGCCCAACAAGCCGGCCTGGTGGTCAGCGTGGACACCATGGTTCCGGCTGGCAGCCCGTTGCTCGAGCAAGGGCCATACGACGCCTTCCTCGCCTACCTCACGGAGCTGGGGGTCCACTTCCTGAACCTCTTCCCTCCCCACCCCAGCGGCGGCGCGGAGACCCACGACCTTCCCCCGCTGCCTGCAGAATCCGTACACAGGCTCGAATCCCTGATGAAGGCGAGCAACACACGGAGGGGCAAACAACCCTTGGCCTACGCCGCCGTGGTGTGGGAATTCCGCCGGGGCTGCGTGGGTGGCCAGCAGTTCATCTACGTAGACCCCCAAGGCCAGGTGAAGGCCTGCCCCTTCCTGCGGTCGAGCGCTGGGAGCATCAAGGACGGATCGCTGGCAGCGATCCTCACGAAGCTACGGGGCCAGGGGGAGCAGATCGGATGCTTCGCGGTGTTCGAGGGGCTGCAGGCACGCAAGAGGACGTGACACCTACCCTTCGGGCTCCATCGCCACCAGCTCTCGCAGCACCGGTCCGATGTCCCCCTCGACCTCGAGGTGCTTGAGCGCGTGGTAGACGCCCAGGATCGACCGAAACAGTGCGATCAACACAGGATCGAAGCGGAACTTGGTCATCTGCAGGGGGTGGCGCTGCTTGATTCGCCCCAGCTCCTCGAGCACCGAGTCGCGACCGAAGTGGCAGCTCGCCCGCAGCGGCCGACCCATGGCATCGCCGAACTCGACCAGGACCCTGCGCGTGCGCCTGTCCGGACGCACCATCCACAACCCGGCGCCCTCGAACAGGGCCTCGAGGTCCTGGCCCTCGGGCTCGAGCAGGCCGAGGATCAGGGCGCCCACACCGCGCACCCGCTCGGGTTCGATCTCGCACACGGCGCCGAAGTCCAGCAAGCCCAAGTGGTCTTCATCCAACACGACGAAGTTGCCCGGGTGCGCGTCGGCGTTGACCACACCGCCGGCGAAGAGGGGACCGAGCACGGCCCGCAGCACCCGGCAGCCGAGATCGAAGCGCGCGCTCGGATCGCCAGGGATGTCGAAGCGCTCGTACAAGGTGGGGCCCTCGAGCAGGTCCATGGTCAGCACCCGGTGGGCACAACGATCCGGGTGCAGGCGCGGCACGACGAGATCGGGCCAGGGAGCCACCAAGCTGGCCACGCGGGACAACTTGTGGGCTTCGAGCCGATAGTCCAGCTCGTCGATGGTCTCCTGCCGAAAGGTCCTGAAGTAGGTGCTCGTATCGAAGATCAGTCCGCCCCCGCCGACGGTGCCCGCCAGCGCCCCCAGCAGGTCCAGGTCGTGCTCGAGGGCCTCGGCGACGCCCGGGTATTGGACCTTCACGGCCACCAGAGACCCGTCGTGCAGCGTGGCGCGGTGTACCTGGCCTAGCGAAGCGGCAGCGAAGGGCTCGCGCTCGATGCTGGCGAACAGGATCTCCGGCTCGCCCTCGAGCTCGGCCCGCAGCACCTCCGCCACCGCGGCCCAGTCGAGAGTGGGCGCCTTGGAGAACAGCCGGCCCAGACGCAGACGCACGGGTTCAGGCAGGCCGTCGGAGACCTGGGCGAAGATCTGGCCGACCTTCAACGAGCCGGCCTTCAGCTCCCCGAGCGTGGCAAAGACGGTCTCGCCGATCTTCTCCACCTGTTCCTGACTCCCTCCACGCCGCAGCACGCTGCTGGCTAGCCTCGCCCCGGTCCGGGGTCCCAGGGCAGCCACGCGCGCCAGCCGCCGCAGGCGCCCACGAGGCACACTCTTGCGATCATCGGCCATCTTCATCCTCCCGGGCGGCATCCAAGCCCGGTGGAGTCCACGCACCGTCGCCGTCCACGTCCAACCTCACGGGGTTGGTGAACGAGAAGGGCACGTAGTCAGCCGCCACGACCGCGTAGGTACCCCCCACCTTGTAGTCGTCCAATCGGTCGGGCCAGCCCGCTTCGGCCAGCAGCCAGCTGTCCCCTGTCGGTGTGAGGGTGATGGTGCTGGTGTGGCTGTACGCCGGCCCATCGGTCGACGTGCGCCCCCCCAGATTCACGCGGTGGACCACCTGTCCGTCCTGAACCAGCCGAAGCTCGTGTACCGGCACCCAAGGCGCCGCTCGGACGAGCACCCGGACCTGCACTGGCTGGCCGCCAGTGCGCAGGAGCTCGCCCATGCCCGCCCGCCCGTGCACCGAGACGACCTCGAGGTCGATGATCGGCCCCGTACTGACGCTGACACGACCTTGCCGGCAAGCCTGCAGCAGATCCGCCAGATCTACCCCTTCTCCACCGGACGCCCCCCCGTGCACCAGGTTGCGGGGCCAACCCACCAGCTCGACGGCCGTAGCGTGGGAGTCACTGTTGCCCATGCCCGTGAGGAAGAACCCCTGGTTCAGCAACGCATACCAGTCCTCCCTCACTTCGCGGTACTTGGCCAGGCCCATGCGGTTGACCACTTCGACGGCGTCGAAGTCCATGGCCGTGGTCCCGCTGTCCCGCCAGACCTCGGTCATCCAGGCGTTGTCCCCCTGCCCCACCGCCACGTCACGATCGTAGCCCAGGTTGTTGAACAGAGCCCAGGCCCGGTCCTTGGAGCGCTTGCCGGGTCGAAAGAAGATCCCTCGAGGATGCGCCAAGGTGAGCAGGAGGTCGTCGCCGGTGACCGGGTGCGGATTGCGGGTCTGGCGCCTGCGCCACGCCACGAGGGCCTGAGCCACGCTCTTGGGCCAGCGGCTCGGCGCCCCCTCGCGCCCGGCAATGGGCCAGGCGGTCAGGTGCCCCCAGTCCCAGTTCTTGTCTTCGCGGCCCCGCAGGTCGGCCTCGACACCCGGGACCAACACCGGACGGGCGGCGTCCCCCCCGAGCTCCGCCTCGAACGTCTCCGTTCGTGCCAGGCGGTTGTGATCCGTGATCGCCACCACATCGAGCCCCGAGGTGACGATGGACGCCAGCCGAGCCCGATGGGGGGTGTACCCGTCGTAGCTGGTGGCCGTGTGCACGTGGAGATCGGCAGCCAGGACCCCCGGGGTAGGCACGACCCGCGGAACCTGGAACTCCAGGTCGAGATCCCCACTCACCTCGACCTCCACCTCGTCCACGGCATCTCGGATTCCCCTTACGGCCACGAAGCGGTAGGCACCGGGATTCAGGGTGACGGTCCCTTCGCCGTCGAGTACCCAGACGGCGTCGAGATCCGCATCCCTGCGCTTGCGATCCGAGACCCACACCCCGGGATCCGTCGTGCGCACTGGCCCCTGTGCGCCCCGGAGTACCACGCGGGCGTTCACGGATCGGCCCTCACCATCGGTGACGTGGAAGCGCACGCGATGGGGTCGCGGCTTCCACTCGAAGGTGGAGCGTAAGGTTCGCGGGAGACGCCAGGGGCGCCGAAACGTGACCGCGATCTCGTGCTCTCCGGGTTCGAGCACCGAGAGATCGAGCGTGGCGAGGTACTGGGCACCCTTTTCCCGATCGCTGCCCTTGCGACGACGGAACACGGCCAAGGGGTCCACAATCGGCGCGCCGTCCAGCTCCATGCTGACCTCGGCCCCCCTCCAGCTTCGGGGGACCAAGACCGTGACGGGCGACCAGTCAGCGCGCAGCCGCGAGCCGGACGGTGGGCTCTGCACCCTGGGTTTGGGCGAGGGGCACGCGGGTAGCAGCACGACCAGCGCCAAGGCGAGGAGGATCCGGTGATAGCGGAGCGCGTGGGGCACGAGCAAACCCGGTCGGAGGAGCGCCACAAGGTAGCACCTCTGCTCGCCTCCACAACCGAAAGTCCAGCCGTGGGCTGGCTAGGCGGCTGCCCTACGGGAAGCCGAGGATCGGACGACCGCGAGTCGCGATGTCAGATGGGCGTTGCCCGGCGCGCGGGCCGTGGCATGACCAAGAGGAACTCGAGTCCACGGTCTTCCGCCCCGGGCCCGACCGGAGAGACGGCCAGTGCTTCGACGCCATCGAGCCTGACACGCAGGGACAGGAAGCCCTCGGTCATCCGTTCGAGGGACAGTCGCGAGAGGGTCAGGTAGACGATTCGGTCGGTGGCGCCCATGCGGACCCTCGCACCCGGCTGGTCCAGCCATCCTCGATCCATGTTCAGGGCGACGTGCATCTCGACATCCGGGGCGCTTCTTACAACCTTTCCATCCTACAGAAAAACCCCCACACACCGCCAGGAAAAACACCTATTTCTCACCCGCCGGCAGCTCGTTTCCGTATCATTCGAAACAATTTGTTTCCCGCGCCGTCGCGCCAACGGAGCAAGCCGTCGCCAAGCTCCGCCACGATAGCGGCGCTCCAGGACTCGAGGCTGGTTGCGACTTCGGCCGTCCGGGCGGCATCGTCCGCCAGGCTGCCGGTGAAGTAGCCGACCCAGGCTCCCATCAGCTCGCGCTCGTCCACCTGGATACCCGCGGCCAGACGGACCCCGCCATGGCTCCAGGCCTGTCTGACCCCAAGCCGACGCTGCAGGGACCCCAGGGTGACCCCAGGCGCGTCGAGCCCCGGGGATAGACAATCCATCATGAAGCCCAGCCCCTCGAGAGCGTCGTGGACTGGTTGCGGCGCTGGCGGACGCTGTCCGAGAAACGCGAGCCCTGGTGGCACTAGACGAGCTCTACCCTCGAGGAGGAACGACCATGACCGAACAACAGGACATCCCCGGCGGACGCTGGTTCTGCGAGATCTGTCAGCGCCGCTATCCCGATCCCGGCGACTGCTCCCATTGTCCGGAGGAGCCGCTGCTGGATCTGCACGACGAGGACACCCGGCTGATCATCGAGGAGATGGACAGCCGAAGGCGTCGCAAGCGCCACACCCTGCTGGGTCTGCTGTCCCTCGCCGCCTGCTCGCCGATCTTCTTCCTGGGGATGTTCATCTCCAGGAAGCTGGCCGCGCTGGGCTGGTTCTTCGCCACCGGCGGCCTGACCGCGGTGCTCTGGAAGAAGTTCCCCACCCAGGACCGGCTGCCCAAGGGCGAGGGCTTCGAGGACTTTGGGGGCTAGCGCGAGCACTCCCGCAGCACCTGCTCCGTCATCGACAGCTCGTGCCGCTGGTACCGCCAGCCGGGCGCCCAGCCGACCAGGAAGCGGTGGAAGTCGGCCCACGCCCAGGGGAAGAGGGCTCGCCACTCCACCTCGAGGGCATCGAGGTCGTGACCCTCCACGGCACCGCGCAGCGCACGGAAGTAGACGTCCAGCCCCCGGCGCTGGGCGCCTCGGTCCTGCCCGGTCAGCAGGTAGGCCACGTCCTTCATCCCGCAGCCTCCACCAACATACTGGAAGTCGACCGCGGCCACCCGCCGGCCGTCCGGCGAGAACTGGAAGTTGGCGGGCTTGGCGTCGCCGTGCACGATGGTCATGAAACGCGCACTGTTCAAGCGCGCGTCGATGACCCCGGCAGCGTCTCGCAGGGGACCCCGCGCCATGGAGCGATGCTCGTCGGGCCGGGTCTTCAGGTGCCAGTACGTGCCGGTCTTCCACAGCCCCCGTGGACGCACGCCCAAGAACGTGGCGTGGAAGGCCGCCAGCCACTCGAGGCAGCGGTCCAGCTGGACCCGCGATGGGTATTCACACCGCGCGGAGAAGCCCGCCGCGTCCAGATCCTCGAAGACGAAAACCCACTCGCCATCGCTGCGTTCGACCTGCGGGCAGCGAGCAACCCTGCAGACATCGCCGCAGCGTACCGCCCAGTCCCGATACCAGGCTTGCTCCACCTCGTACGAACGAAGCTTGCGATCGTGGGAGCGACCGCGGCCACGGCCCGGAACCACGTGCTTCACGACCACCGACGCCTGCTCGGCTCCGGTCAGCCGGAAGCGCAAGACCTCGCCGTAGCCACTCCACACGGACTGAATGCGCTCTCCCCTGGTCGCCGAGGACGCACCGGTCAGCGCTCGGATGCGCTGCTCCAGCCGCGCGCCCTTCATCGATGCCCCGCCACCCTCATGGCTCAGCGAAGGTCCACGGACAGGGTGAACTGCCCCGAGAGCTCGTCGCCACCATCATCCACCCAGGTGTCCGCCACGATCAGGTAGCGCCCGGGGGTGATGTCGTACTCGAAGTCGGTGTGGTGTCGCTGCAGGCAGGCGTCGGGGTCGTCGCCCTCGAGCAGGTGGATGTCGATGTCTACCGGCTCGTCGCTGTCCACGGCGACCTCGAGGGTGGCGTACTCGTCGGTGGTGAACAGGTAGACCACCTCGGGGCCCGACTCGTCGGCCGTCGAGCAATTGTAGACGTCGAAGTCGTTGGCCTGGGCATCGGTCGTGCTGCGGGTATCGGAGAAGGGAAAGCGGTCGATGCGGTAGGGACAGGCGTGGCTGCCGTCCTGGGCTTCGCAAGGCTCCCAGACCTCGGGATCGATGTCGCGCACGTCCACCAGGAAGTACTGGACGTCCGTGCCCTCGCTCTCCCAGGCCTGGGTAACGAACGCGGTCCAGTTGTCCATACCGGGGATGGTCTGGCAGCCGGCCGACCAGTTCTGCACCGTGGCCGTGCCCAGGGGGGCGTCCACCGACGCCATGTGGATGTTGTGACCCGAGCCCACCCGCTCGTAGTCGGTGCCCGAGTCGGGGGGCAGCCAGCCGTTGCGATCGGAGTCCCAGTGGCCATTGTGGTTGCTGTCGTCGATGCTGTGGTAGCCACTCTCGTTCATGGACAAGGCGTTGTAGCCGCGGTGCCAGCCGTTCTGGTGGTGGTAGCGACGGTTGGGCCGCAGGCTCGACGAGCTGTTGGTGCCAAAGTCATAGTCTCCGGTGTCCGTGTTCACCGGGTACTCGCGGACGTGCTTGCCCTCGCCGTCCTGCCACAACAACACGATGGTGTCGTTGAACAGATCGGGGTTGTTGCCGTTCCAGCCAAAGGTGCCCGGGTAGGCGCCCCTCAGCCCCAGGTAGGTGCGCCGCCCACTGGCGGTATCCGCAGCGATGCCCGTGGTCTGCTCGGCGATGGCCATGTACAGGTCCCAGGCTTCGCCCTCGTCTAGCCACTCGACACCCAGGGGTGTCTCGAAGCAGCGGGTCTCGCCGCCCCAGTCCTCTGCGCGCTCGAACAGGGGCATGTCGTCGCTGTACGACGGCATGGTGAGGTCGGGCATGGGGGGCGGTTGGTCGGGGCGATCGAGGGCGAGCCGGTGGTACGCGGGTGGCAGAGGCTCGACCCAGGCGATGGCGTCGGGGCCTCCGACAAGCCCTTGGGGCTGCCACTCAGGCCGATGAGCCATGGGAGCAGGTGGGGGTACCAGGCCGAACTCCTGGTCGTAGTCGAAGTCGCAGTCCCCGTCGGCGTCCGCATCGCTGTCGCCATCGCCATCCGCGTCGGTGTCGGCATCGGCCTCGCCGGTGTCGCGGATGCCGCTGTCAGGGCCAAAGGGCACCAAGGGCCGGGCACCCTGGAAGGGTTCTCGCTTGCAGGCAACGATGGCGAGCAGGACCAGGACAAGCGAGCACTTCATGGGATTCCACCTGGCAGCGAGCCTATCCCGCGGGGGAAACCGATGAGGGTCAACAAAGGTCCGTGGCCGGGGGACCAGGCGGTCCAGTCTCCCAGACGCTAAGCTGTCACACCGCTCTGGAGGTCCCGTGCACCACGCCCTGCTCTTCGGGCTGCTCCTCCAGCCCGCCCTGCACGCCGATCTCCCGCCACCGCCCATCGTCAACGGCTACGTCACCGACGACTACCCCGCCGTGGGAGCCATCGTGGCCGAGCAGGGTGGCTACATGTATGGTTCCTTCTGCTCGGGCACCCTGGTCCACGACAACTGGGTCATCACCGCAGCTCACTGCGTGGAAGCGATCAACGAAGACTACAGCCGCTACAACGCCTACTTCGTCATCGGTGGCGACCTGACCGCGGGCGAGATCGACGACTACGCGCTGGTCTTGAGCGCCATCGAGTTCCCCTCCTGGAACCCGTCCAGCATGGCAGGCGACATCGGTCTGCTCCAGCTCTCGGGACTCGGAATCCGCAGCGTGGAGCCGATGCCGGTCAATGGCGACCTCGTCAACAACGGCTGGGTGGGCGACGACATGCGCCTGGTGGGCTTCGGCATCACCCGCGACACCAGCAACGACGGTGACATCAAGCGCTACGCCGACGTCCCGGTCTGGACCTACGACAACGCCTTCGTCTACACCTACGACGAACAAGATGGCCGCAACGCCTGCTCGGGCGACTCCGGTGGGGCCGGTCTCGAGATCCTGGGTGGCGACAGCTTCGAGCTGGCGGGGGTCATCTCCTTCGGCTGGGCCCCCAACGGCGGTCAGCCCTGCGTCGATGGAGCCCTGGCCATGGTCCGCGTGGACAACTACCTCTACTGGGTGGAGGAATACGTGGACATCGAGAGCGACGCCGACACCGACGCGGACTCCGACTCGGACACGGACAGCGATTCCGACGCAGACGCAGACGCAGACGCCGACTGGGACACCGGCACCGACGTGCCAAGCCGCCCAGAAGACCTCGCAGGGGACGCCGTGGACGGCTGGCTGGGCGGCTGCGCCACCGCTCCCCGCCCTACGGACGGTCTGGGCTTGCTGGCACTGCTGCTGGGTATGGCGGGGATCGTCCGCCGCACCGACTGACGGTCAGCCCTGCTTCAACCACGCTCCGTGCTGCGCCAGCAGCCCACCGACCGCGGCCTCGAGCAATTCGCGGCCCAGGTCCAAGCTGGCCAGGTGCTGGTCGGCCCCCACGCGCCCGTCTGGGAACCGCACCCGGAAGTCCTCGGCTCCGTGGAATCCAACCATGGACGTGGCCTCGGCCTGAGGCTCCGTCTCGCGCACGTGGCCGGGGTGCAGGGCCCAGCTGAGGGACAGCTCGGACGGTGTGGCGTGGGCGCCCTCGCGGTCGCCGACCCGGCGCAGGGTGACCTCTCGCGCCGGCGGGAGCTCGTACCAGTTGGAAAGCCGGCAGAAGACCCCGGGGTTGCGATGGTAGATCTCGGCGAAGGCCGCTTGCACCGTGGCGATGTTGCCGCCATGCCCGTTGACGAAGTGGAACCTCCGGAAGCCGTGGCCCACCAGGGAATCGACCCAGTCCCCCAACAGCGCGATCATGGTGCTGGGCCGAAGGGACATGGTGCCCGGAAAGGCCTGGTGGTGCAGCGACATGCCCACCGACAACACCGGCGCCACGAGGATTCCGGCACGTTCCCCGGCGTGGATGGCGACCCCCTCGGCACAAAGAGCGTCGGTGCCGATGAGACCGAAGGGCCCATGCTGCTCGGTGGCGCCGATGGGCACCAGGATGTCGTTGCGACGTTCGAGATATCGCTCGACCTCTGGCCAGGTGGAAAAGCGCAGCTCCATGGGTGCCTCCGGGGTCTAGCGAGGAAGGGGAAGGCACCGTAACCGGGGGGTCGCGCGCAGCCCCCGAGGGGCCGATCACCCTCCGCCCCGCGACACCCCAACAGCTCATCTACGATGACAATTCGTGACGTCATTTCAGGCAGTCACGGACGGGATCCGAGAAGCCCTCCATGGATCACGCTTGACCTGTCAAACGATCCAAGGAGACTTGTAGACAGGGCAACTCGCCTCTCCTCCACATCTCCACCCAGGGCCCTCCCGAAATCCCGGGCACGGGGGTCCCTCCTTCCCACCCGCCTCCCGGCGCGGGTGGCCATCGCTGCGTCCCGCTTCGCCCTTCTCCCCTCCACACTTCAAGGACCCCTGGAGGTCCCGTGCCCTCGCTGCCCCTGCTGTTCCCGCTGTTGCTGTCCCTCGTCTTCCTCCACACCTCCTGCTCCTCGCGACCACCCTCCTCGGTGACCAACGACCAGACCTGCGCCATCCCCTTCCGGCTCCAGGGCCTGGAGCCCACGCCCTTCGAGCCCCAGAGCGGTGCCGCCGCGGTGGACCTGGTCTTCACCGGCCCGCCCGACCCCGAGAGCCTGCTGGGCACGACCAACGTCCTGCTCGAAGGCACCGCGGTCGAGGTCACCCTGTCTCCACGCCCCGATGATCCCTCCACCATCCAGGCCCGCTTCGCCCTCGACGGCGAGGGCTGGACGGGGCTCGCACTCGCACGGGTGACCGTACACCTGGACGAGGGGACGCGGTGCGCAGGGAATCCGGCCTTGCTGGCGCCCAGCGCCCACCTGTCGGTCGACCTCGTCACGAAGATCCCGCCCGTCTCCCTGCGGACGGCTTCGGTGCACGAGAGCGACGACGGCCACTACCTCCAGGTGCTCTGCCAGGACCACTCGCTCGAGCAGTCCTGGTCCACCTACCGCGAAGGTGGACGCTGGACCCTGTCCCAGCGCTGCATGCCAGACCTCGAGGCCGGCCTGGCCGGCATCCGTGTCGAACCGCCCACGCCGCTCCAGATCACGGCGACGCGAGGCGGGTTCCTGATCTATGGCGACTTCGAGCGCGGACCCCTCGGCCTGGTGATCGAAGCAGGCACGCGCACGCTGGACGGAGGGCGCTTTGTCCACGAGGAGCGCATCGAGCTCGAGATTCCCGAGCTCACGCCGCGGCTCTCCTTCCTCTCCCAGGGACGCTACCTGCCCCGAGGCGCCCTCGAGCGGCTGGGAATCCGCCACCGAAACGTGCAGCGCGCCAGACTCGAGGTGAGGCACGTGCCCACCGAAAACCTGGTCTTCTGGATGAGCGGACGAGAGCCCACGGACCGTCGCAGCTCCAACCGCGTGCTGCTGGAGCGCATCGACCTGGACGGCGAGCAAGACCGAGAGCACACGACCTGGTTGGACCTGGATCAGCGCCTGCCGTCGGCCAAGAACGGCCTGTACGAGATCACCCTCCACGCCCTGGATCCCGATGAAGACGAGGCAAACGAGCACGACCATTGGTGGTATGGAGGACGCTTCCACGAGGCCCGCGCCTCGGCCCGCGTCCTGATGACCGACATGCAGCTGGTGGCCAAGCGCATGGCCACCGTGCCGGGAGACCCGTGGGCCTCCGAGCTGATGGTCTGGGCCCTGGACACCCACGGGGCCGGGCTGCTCCAAGACGTCGACATGGAGCTGGTTCGCCCGAGCGGCACCGCGATGGGCCGCTGCACCACCGACTCCCGGGGTGGCTGCCGCATCCACGTGGCCCGCGATGCCGTGGAGCCCGAACCCCCCTTCGCCATCGTGGCCCGCCGAGGAAGCGATGTCAGCTACCTGACCTTCGAGGACCTGGCTCTCGAGCCCCATGGAGACGTACACGGCGAGCCCTTCCTGGCCGAAAGCCAGGTGCGAGCGGCTGCCTGGACGGACCGTGGCGTCTACCGACCCGGGGACGATGTTCACGTGGCGGCGATCCTGCGCGGAATCGACGACCTGGCACCACCAGCGGGCCTGCCCGTCACCATGATCGTCCAGGACCCTCGAGGCCAACAGCTCCGCCGCTGGGTGCTCGAGACCAACGCGGCGGGCCTCCTCACCGGCGACCTCTCGCTGCGGGACTACGCACGCACGGGCCGGTACCAGCTGCGCCTGGAGGTGGCCGAACGCGAGATCGGAAGCGCCCGCTTCCTGGTGGAGGAGATCGCCCCGGAGCGCATGGAGGTCGCGCTCGAGCCCGACGACGAAGACATCCTCGAAGACCAAGCCGTGGCCTTGGGCCTCGACGCCCGTTGGCTCTTCGGAGCCGCCGCAGCCGGCAGCCGTGTGGAGCTCGACTGCACCCTGCAGCCAGGAACCTTCGCGCCTTTCCACAACCCACACCTGCACTACGGCCTCTCGGACATCGCCGAAGGGCTGGCCGCCACCGGCGACCTGGCCACCCGCGAAGGCACGCTCGACGACCGCGGACACCTCCGGATGAGCTGCCCCGAGCCCGCCTTGCTCGGTGATCTGATCGGCCCCGCACGGCTGGCGGCTCGAGTGGCGGTGTTCGAGGGTGCCAGCGGTCGCGCCACCCGGGCTCGCGCGGCCGTACGAGTTCATCCCGAGCGCTTCTACATCGGCCTCGATGCAGACCAAGCCCAGGTCCGAGCCGGTGTTCCCGTGCGCGTGCAGGGCCTGCTGGTGGACTGGGAAGGCCAACCCCTGGCCGAGGCCGCCGAGCGAGTAGTCGTGCGCGTGATGCGCGTGGAGCGCGAGTATGGAGCGAGCTGGGACGAGGCTACCCAGGACTTTCGATACGGCAGCTGGTACCGCCGCGTCGAGGAGAAAACCCTGGAGCTGGACTCTCGAGGGGGCACCCTGGACTTCCCATTCACGCCGGCCGAGCGGGCTTGGGGCTACCTGGTGGTCGCCACCGCAGGTGGAGCCCGCAGCGAGCTGCTGCTCGAGGCAGAAGATCACGCCTGGGCCCGCAGTGGCCTGTACGACACGCCCGATCCCGAGCGGGCCGGGCGGATCGAGGTCCAGGCCCCCGACGAGGTGCATCCCGGCGAG
>CAZVHW010000074.1:0-18892 GCA_964626835.1 uncultured Enterobacterales bacterium | reverse complement strand
CCCTACGGTCTGCTCAACTCACCCGATGCCCTCCCACGGGGATCCGGAAGACCCTGAAAGAGGACCTCCGGCTCTTCTGGTCGCAGGGAACCAAGGAGAAGGCCGAGAAGTTCATGCGCAGCTGGTGCAAGGACGCTCGCGCCATCGGCAACGTCGCACGACCACACGCCCACGCCCCACGCCCACGCCCACGCCCACGTCCGCCGGTCCACGGGCCCCGCCATCGGCAACGTCTCACGGATGCACGTCCCACGACTCATGGGATCCGGGATGGCGGGAGCCGTAGCGGATGGGCAAACCCCTCCCCTTGTACATTGATTTCGGTGTGCGATCGGGGGCGGACGTACCGAACCACCCCCTACCAGAGCATCAGCCCCGTCGCCCCATCGGGTTCGCGCACCGGGGGTGCACCACCAAAGGCCCGCAGGTGGATCTCGCAGGCGAAGACGCGGGTGCCGGGCATCAGGTGTCCTCCGACGCAGCGGCCATCACCGAATGCGAGGGTGACGTGGGCGTGCACGAAGGGCGCACCGTCCTTGGAGGAGACGTTGGCGACGAGGTTGGCGATCTCGAGCCCCTCGTCGAAGATCAGCTCCCGGTAGTGGCCGGCGTCCTGATCGTAGAAACCCACGACCGCGCACTCGACTGCGCCGATGGCCTGGATGACCCCCGCCTCGACCCGCTCGGTTTCACACAGCGCCTGCAAGGATGCCAGCAGGTCGTCGCCGCGGTCCAAGCGGGCCAGCAACACGCGCTCGCCGTCGAAAGGGAAGATCTTCATGGTCCGGCTCCGTTCGGGAAGGGTCGCACGTAGACCCATCCGTGTCCACGTCCCACGGATGCACGGCCGACGACCCCTGCCCCCTCTCGCGCACTTCGGGCACCCTCCCTCCAGCGAGGAGAGGGTTTGGAGGCGGGGGGCGAACGACGAGGTCCGTGGGCGAACAGTCCGGTGGGCCGGTTGCGGGCAAGGCAGGTGCGGCAGCGCCGGTCGCCAAGGGCGAGCCGAGCCCCGGACGTGGCCGATGGTGCGAGCCGTTTGTCGGGGGACGGGGGACGGTCGCGATGGACGAGGAACGGTCACGGGGGACGAGGTCCGTGGCCGATGGCGCGAGCCGTTTGTCGGGAGACGGGGATGGTCGCGGTGGACGAGGAACGGTCACGGGGGACGAGGTCCGTGGGCGAGGCCGATGGCGCGAGCCGTTTGCCGGGGGACGGGGGACGGTCACGGGGGACGAGGAGCGTAGAGCGGCTGTCGTCCACATCCACCGGTCCACGGGCCCCGCCATCGGCAACGTCCCACGACCACACGTCCACGCCCCACGTCCACGTCCACCGGTCCACGGGCCCCGCCATCGGCAACGTCCCACGACCACACGCCCACGCCCCACGCCCCACGCCCACCGCCGCGCGCTAGCCGACGAGCGCTAGCCCTGCCCCTGCCCCTGCTGCGTTGCCGCGGCGGCGCGTCGCTTGCGCTCTGCGTCCGTGTCGGCCTGCGGTGCGGCTTCCGTGACGGCGTCTTCGGCCGAGCCGGAACCCAGGGCCACGCCTTCGAGGCGGGACATCAGCTCGGGAAGCTGCTTGTCGGCGTTGCTCACGTTCAGGCCGATGCCCAGCACCGCCGCCACGAGGACGAAACACGGGAGCAAGGGGGCCCAGACCGCCGCGCCGGCCCCTGTGGAATCGAAGGCCACGATGCCTGCACCGACGATCCCCATCACGACCGCCAGGATGGTCGCGAAGCGGAGCAGCCAGGTCATCCAATCCGGCAGGCCCGCCCGACCTTCCACGCGGGTGCCCCCCGGAACCTGGGTGAGCTGCCCCTTGGCCACGGCCTGGGTGAGGGTCCACCAGTCCCGCTTGTTGACCGCCACCGCGAAGCTGTCCTTGCCGACACGTCCGGCCAGGGGCCTGTCCTGGGGCACGAGCACCGTGCCCTGGGCGGGGATGGGACGCCAGCGCGTCTGCTCCTTCAGGCGCTTGGAGACCTCTTCCGGGCTGCCAGGCACGACGAACGAGAACTGCTGCTGCTTGGGCACGGGACCTCCTGCGGACGGGCGGTTTCCGTAAACGCGAGCGTGGTATCGGTCAAACTCGGGGAAGCCTGGCCTCGTCCTGCCGCATCGGTGTGCGATAGGCTGCCCTCTTCGCTGGAGGCCCCGTGTCGCAACCCGAATCCGTCTCGGCCGAGCCTCCCCGCCGCTCTCCCATGATGGTGGTGCTCGGCTTCGTCGAGCGTGCGGGCAACAAGCTGCCGCATCCGTTCTGGCTGTTCTGCTGGCTGATCGTCGGTGTGGTGCTGCTCTCGGCGGCTTTGGCGGCGATGGGGGTGATGGTCGAGCGCCCCGACGGCAGCATCGAGCCGGTGCGGTCCCTGCTGTCGGGCGAGGGGTTGCGATGGTTCGTGCTGAGCATGGTCGAGAACTTCAGCCACTTCGAGCCGCTGGGTCTCGTGCTCGTCATGCTGATGGGCGTCGCGGTGGCCGAGGGGGCGGGCCTGATCCCGGCGGTGATGCGGGGCGTGGCCACCTCGGTGCCAGCGGTGCTGGTCATCCCGGTGATGTTCGCCCTGGGCGCCTGCGGCAACATCGGCAGTGACGCTGGAATCGTTGTCATTCCGCCTCTCGCAGCGGCCATCTTCAAGCAGCTCGGCAAGAGCCCCATCGCGGGGCTGCTCGTGGGCTACGTCGGCGCCACGGCGGGCTTCACGGCCAACCTGTTGCCCGCCGGCACCGACGTGCTGGCCATGGCGTTGACCAACGCCGCGACCGGAGGGGAGCCCGAGGTCAACGTCCTCTGCAACTGGTACTTCATGGTGGCCAGCGTCTTCTTCCTCGCCGGCATCGGCACCTTCGTCACGGTCCGCTACGTCCTGCCGCGGCTGCCGGAGGGGGAGGGGGGCGGCGTGGTCTCGGTGCTCACCCCGCGCGAGCGGCGTGCCATCTTCGTGGCCGTCGCGGCGGTGCTGGTCACCCTGGCCGTCTGGCTTTCGCTGCTGCTGCTGCCCGGAGGTCCGCTCAGAGAGCCCGATCCGGCGCTGTTCTGGCGCTCGCCCTTCTTCAAGGGGCTCATCCCCATCCTCTTCACGCTCTTCGTCGTGGGCGGGGTGGCCTACGGAAAGTCCGCCGGTACCATCCAAAAGGCCGACGACATCGTGGGCTTCATGACCGAGACGATGCGGAAGATGGGCCCCTACATCGTGCTGGTGCTCGCGATCTCGCAGTTCACCCGGGCGTTCCAGTTCGCTCGCCTCGACGCGCTCGTGGCGGTCGAGGGGGCTCGGCTGTTGCGGGTCATGGGCATGGAGTCCTGGCCGGTGCCCTTCTTCGTCGCCTTCATCGCCATCATCGCCCTGGCCAACCTGTTCATGGGCAGCGCCAGCGCCAAGTGGGCCATCTTCGCCCCCATCTTCGTGCCCATGTTCATCTCGCTGGGCTTCCACCCAGCCTTTACGCAGCTGCTGTACCGCCTGGGCGACTCCATCACCAACTGCGTGAGCCCGCTGTACCCGTTCTTCCCACTGCTGCTCGGCTGGATCGCCGACATCGACCCAGAACGCGCCCGCGTCGGCACGGTGCTCAGCTACCTGGTGCCCTACGCCGCCTTCCTGTTGGTGGGCTGGATCGTCATGATGGTCCTCTGGTACCTCACGGGCCTGCCCATCGGGCCGGACAGCCCGATCTTCATGCCGGGGTGAGGGCGCGCTACCCGGGGCTACGGACCCCGCGCGTACAACTCCACGTACTCCCCGCCCGCCAGGCGCTCCCACCGCGAGGCCCAGTGGGGGCGGGACGAGGGCTCGTGGCCCCAGCGTACCGAGACCCAGAGAGCAGGGGGCTCGGCACAACCCAGGGGTTGCTGGGGGACCTTGACCGTGACCACCTCGAGGCGTGGGTGGCGGGCTTGGATGGTGAAAGCCGCGACGTCGCAGTGGGGGTGGACCCATCCTTGGACCGCTACGACCGCGCCACGAGGCAGGGCGTTCAGGATGGCGTCGACTTCGGGGCTCTGGAGCCAGTCCGCCGTCGCGGGACGCTCGGGGCGGAGGGGTTCCACCGGCGGGAAGCTCACCGGCAGGTTGTGTGTGAGGTTCAGCCTGTCAGGTAGGCCGTCGTTTCCACCGAGTGTGTCCAGCGCTGCCCACGCATGCCAGCTTCTTGCGGGGGGTGGGTTGGCCGGGTCCGGGCTCTCGGTGACGTACAACGCGGTGGCGCCTGGCAGCAGAATGACCACGACGGCCCAAGGCATCCAGCTGCCGATTCGGGGTAGGGCGGCCAGGCCGATCGTGGCCGCCATGGCCGTGGGAGCCGCGATGACCGCCAGGTAGTAGCTGGCTCGTTTTTCCGCCAGCGACAGCAGCAGCAGGGGACCGACGATGGCGAGCACGAGGGCGATGCTCTCCACCCGTGGCCGCGAGCGGGCCAGCAGCGGAACCAACCCCGCTGCCACGACGATGCAGCCGCAGAGCCCCAGCAGGCGGTGGCGCATCACCCAGAGGTAGGTGGCCAGGCCGGAGCCCAGGTTCTCGAGGGGGGCGAGGCCGTCACCGCCGCCGCCTGTCGCTTGGCTCAACAGGTCGGACACGCTGGCGCGGGCCAGGCCCCAGTCGAAGAGCAGCAGCGCGACCAGTGCGAACGCCAGGATGCCCAGGGCGGCGCGCCACCGCCTCTCGCGGTCGGCCAGGCCCGCGAACGCCAGGAGGAGAGCAGGCCCCGCGAGCACGCTGACGGTCCGTAGGCCGTCGTTGAAGGACTCCCCCCAACGCATGCACGCCACCGCGGCCACCCCGGCGAGGAGCGCCACCCACGGTCGGCGGAACCGGTCGCTCGCCAGCAACAGGGCCAGACCGATCGCTGCGCCCGCCATGCATCCCAGGGTGGGGAAGAGGGTCTGCGTGCCGCCTATGGAGACGGGTAGGAGGGTGACCGCGCAGGCCGCAGCCATGGCGGTGCCGCGGGACGCCATCGAGCGCGTCGCGGCGAGGGTGGCGGCCGCCAGGAGGGCCAGTAGGACCAGGCTGCCAGCGCGTACGGTCGTGGGTCCGAAGCCTAGCAGCAGGGGGGAGACTGCCCCGAGCAGGTAGGCCAGGGGTGTCTTGTTTCGGTAGGTGGTACCAGGATCGCTGCGGAGGGCGCCCCGGAGCTGTGCCCAGCGGGAGCCCCCGGGGCGTGGGGTGCTGCAGTCTTCCTGGCCGAACATGCCCCCTTCGAGGGCGTTGAGATCAGCGCGTCCCGCGAGGGTGAGGGCGTGGACAAGGGCGGCGTGATCGTTGGCGTGAGGGCTCGCGATGGGGGCAGGGGAGCGGTGGAGCCAGCTGGAGGCAAGGCTGCCGTGGAATCCGCCGAGGAGCAGCAGCAGCGTGAGAAGTGGTATCCACCGCCGAGGTCCGGGCCGTTCGGTGGGCGAGCTCATGGCCGCGATCCGAACCCCATCAGGGTGTCCAGAGCCGGAATCGTTCGAGCAGCTGGTCCGCGTCGCCGGCCCGCAGGTCGATGCGGCCTCGGCGGTGCTCCGTCGCAGCTGGCGGCAGATCGAGGATCGAGGGGTGGGCGTGGAGACAGCGCGCTCCGGGGGTGGACAGGCTGAAGCTCTGGTCCCAGCCTACGCCCACCGCCCATCCCACGGCCGTGTTTTCCTTGACGATCAGCCCCTCGTCCGCCACGGAGGCTTGGTGCCCGACGCTCGGAGGGAGCGTTCCTTCCGGCCCGCGCACCAAGATCGGAAAGATACCCCACTGGCTGTCGGGACCGCGCCAGCGGTCGTAGGACCGGACCTTCGAGATCGCACCCGCCGGAGTGGAGAAGATGGCCTGGTCTTCGGTGACCGGTGATGGCCCCAGGCAGAAGACAGGCTCTACCTGGTGTATGGACTGCCCTGAGTGATTGGTGATGGCGAGATCCAGAGCCAGCGAGCCGTCCGGGGCGGGGGCGAGGGTGAGGACCATGCCCAGGTCGATGGGGACGACCTCTTCGCCCGCGGGTACGGCGCGGTAGGTGGCCTCGAGGTAGGCATCCCCCTGTTCGGTTCGGACCTCGAGCTCGTGCATGCCTTGATGGTGGTGGGGCACGAGTCGCTCGCTCTCTGGACCCAGCAGCAGCCAGATGTTCTCGGGAGCGCGCAGCACCAGCTGCTCTTGCGGCAGGTCCTCGTGCTGGATGAGCAAGGTGGGGCAGGGGGGCTCGGGAGCCGGGTTGGCGTCCAGGGTCACGGCCTCGAGGGAGGGAGAGGCGTCTCGGTGGAAGGTGACCAGGGGGAGGACCACGGAATCGACCGTGGCGGACGGGTTGGGCGCCGACTCCGTGGCCGGTGCCGGCGTGGGGGTCTCGCAGCCGACCGCGAGGAGGACCAGCAGCAGGGCAGGGGTTTCGGCAGGCAGTGAGATCAGGGTCCCGCTCCTGGGCCGTGGAACACGAAGCCCGCGCCGTTGCTGATGTTGTCGCCTTGGTAGTACCACGCACCCAGGGCGAAGTCGGCGGCGCCATCCTCGTTCAGGTCGCCGACTCCCGCCACCGAGACGCCGGCTTGCTGACCTGCTTGTTCGCCGGCGACGATGGCGTCGGCGTCGTTGAGTTGGAAGGTGCCGGAAGCTCCACCGAGGACGAGGTAGACCGCGCCGCTGTTCGCACCCGAGACATCGTGCCCGTAGGCACCCACCAGCATGTCGCCCTTGCCGTCGCCGTTCAGATCTCCCGCACCGGACACGGCGTGGCCCGCGTAGTCGTCTTCGTTGCTACCCAGGGCCTTGAGGTCGGCGTCCGTCAGGGCGCCTGACGCGCTGACCGGTCCCAGAACCACGAAGGCGGTGCCCGAGGCCACGCCACCGCTGGCGTCCCAGCGCGCGCCGATGAGCAAGTCGTCGTGGCCGTCGCCGTCGAAGTCGCCCGCTCCGTCGACGCTGTAGCCAGCCTGGGCTTCCTCGTTGGGACCTCGCAGCTCGATGGCTTGGCTCGCCAGGCTGCCGTCGGTGCTGGCGGGGCCCAGGAGGAGGTAGGCGGCGCCGTTGTGGGTCACACCGGTGCTTTGGTAGGGGGCGCCAACGAGCATGTCGGCCAGGCCGTCTCCGTTGGTGTCGCCCACCCCCGCGACGGACCAACCGGCGGTGTCGCCCGAACTCTCACCGTACAGGCGCACCGCCGCGCTCTCGATGGAGGCGGTGCCCGACAACTCCTGGGTGACCACGAACGCCGCTCCACGGCCGCTCATGCTGGTCCCCCAGCCCGGGGCGCCGACGATGATGTCGTCCACGCCGTCGCCGTCCACGTCTCCGGCACCGTCCACCGAGCGGCCCACGTTGTCGTTGTTCGTCACACCGTGCAGCGTGGCGTTGGCACCGGTGAGGTAGAGGTCACCCGCCACGGGGCCGCGAACCAGGTAGACCGCGCCGGAGGCTTCTGCACCGCCGCTGTTGCCCGAAGCACCTACCAGGAGGTCGTGGTAGCCATCGCTGTTCCGATCTCCCGCCCCCGCCACCGCGGGCCAGGCGTTGCTGGCACTGGCCGCCCCGAGCAAGCGGGCGTTGGCTGCCGCGACACCGTGCTCGCCATCCGCAGGACCCAGCAGCAGGTAGGCCGCCCCCTCGCCGGATGCGTCGGGATCTTCCACCGCGCTCAGCAGGATGTCGTCCTTGCCGTCGCCGTTCGTGTCCCCCACACCCGCGATGGAGGCGCCGACCAGGGCTCCCTTCATGTCGCCTGCCCAGCGGCCGTCGGCGAGGCTGGTCGAGATCGAGTCGGCCGTGCCGTCGCAGTCGTTGTCGTCGCCGTCGTTCCAGTCGAAGCCGTCGGGGTTGATGGTGGCGTCGGTGTCGTCGCAGTCGTCACCGTCGCTGTCGGTGGAGGCGTAGCCGTCTGCATCGGCATCGACCCCGTCGAGCCCGTCGCAGTTCTGGTCTTTGCCGTCCCCCACGGTGTCTTCGGCGCCTGGGTTGACGGTGTCGTCGTTGTCGTCGCAGTCACCGTCGCCGACGCTGTAGCCGTCGCCGTCCAGGTCCGGAGGGGCGGTGTCGACGATCGGCTCGGTCTCCGACGGTGCCGTGTCGTCCTTCAGATCGGGCAGGCAGGCGGTCATGCCGAGTGTGAGGGCGAGCGCCGTGTTCGCGATGCTACACATGGGGGCTCCGGCGGATCGAGATTCCACCTCGAAGGCTAGCCTCTTCGTGGCTTGTTCGCTCGCTGTGGGCGGGCGTTTTAGGAGAGGGGACATCCCACGGGAGGTTGTATGGAGAGCGTACCCTTGTTTGCGTGGCTGCTGGGTGGAGCGTGCGTCGTCGCCGTGGCGCTCGAGTTCTTCTTCTGGTTCGAGCTGAGCCCCGCGCTGATGCCGTCCATGGTGTTCCGGCGTCGCCTGGGCCTGGGCCGCAAGGCCTACGTCGGGGGCAACATCCGCTTCGGGCATGACGGCAGCCCCGAGCTGCGCTGGGCTCCCTATCCGCTGGTGATGTATCCGGCGTTGCCCGCCATCATGTTGCCCTTCCTGTACCTCGACCAGGGCGAGCCGCTCAGCCCCATGGGCTTCGGGTTCGCCATGGTCGCGGCCATCCTGATCGTGGGTGGCATCAACCTCTTCATGGGCCGTTGGTTCCTGAAGCGCACGCTGCTGCCAGAGCTGCAGTCCCAGCTCGAGAGCTGGTTGGCCTAGCACTGCGCCAGCACGACCCTGGGCGCCTCGATGTGGGTCCCCCGACACGCGGGGCATTTTCCCGGCTTGGTGAAGCGGGTGCGCTCTCGGAAGACGAAGCCGCAGTCCAGGCAGCTAGCGGGCTCGATGGCGAGCTTGCGCCCTCGCTGTTTCAGGGAGCGCTGCAGGTGCTCGAGGTGGCTCGGCAGGTCGCGTTCGCTCAGGCCGACCTCCCCCGAGAGCTCTTTCAGGGTGAAGGGCACGCCGACCTGGAGCGCGTCGAGAATGCGCGAGCGTGCGGTCGCGTGGCGGGCCTTGGGGACGGTGGGCGTTCGGGCCATTTCACCGCCCTACCGGACGCCGGCCAGGAAGAAGCCAGCGATCATGGCGATGACGCCCGTGGTGACCAAGGCGCGGCCGGTGATCCAGCTGCGGAGATAGGAGCTGGGCAAGTCCAGGCCGCGCATGCGGGAGACGTTGAGCACCATGGCGACGGTGGCGTAGGCCACCAGCCCGAGCCAGAAGACGGCGGTGACCACCACGGTGGAGCCGGCCATGGCCTGGCTGACACCCAGGTAGAGCAGGACCAGCACCACCAGCGGGATGAGCTGGTACTTGCGCTGCCCCGTGAAGGCATCGAACAGCGCGAGCTTCTGGGCGTCCTCGAGCTGGACCATGGCGCGTTCGTTCAGGATGCGGCTGGCGAGGATGGCGCCGAAGAAGATGCCCATGCCCACCAACATGGCGATGGAGCCCACGGTCAGGCCTTGGTGTGCTCGCTGTCGGAGTTCGACCAGGTCGTCTCGGCGGGCTCGAGGGGTTCGGCCTGCCAGAGCACGGCTTGCACCCCGTACTCAAGGGGCTGGTCGACGTTCTCGGTGTCGCCGGTGTCTTCTTCGTCGCCACAGCCGCCGAGCAGCAGGGCGGTGCAAAGAGCAGCGAGCTTCCATCCGAGCTTGGCCATGGTGTTCTCCCAGGCAGGAACTTCCAGAACACCTTAACCCGTGCGAACCGGTCAGGGGCTGTCCGCCGGGGGTGGGCGTGCCCTGTTAGCCAGTCTCCATGGAGTTGAACGACCAGCAACTCGAGGCGGCACAGCACGATGGGCAGCATGTCCTGGTGCTCGCAGGCGCGGGCACCGGCAAGACCGCCACCATCATCGGGCGGGCGGCCTGGCTGATGAAACAGGGTGTCGAGCCGCGGCGCATCTTGCTCCTCACCTTCACTCGCCGTGCCGCCCGCGAGATGGTTGCGCGTCTCGAACGTGACGTGGGGCCCGGCGCCCGGGGTGTGGTCGCTGGCACCTTCCACCACTTCTGTCTGCTCACCATGCGGCGCATGGCCGGAGTCTTCGGGATCCGCGACGCCACGGTCATCGATCGCGACGACCAGGTGCAGCTGGTGCGTCTCGCGCGCGCGGGCGTGCGACGCAAGGGCGAAAAGTTTCCCCAGGCGTCCCGCATCCTCTCGGCCATCTCGTTCGCCCGCAACACCAACGCGCCCCTGGGCGACTACCTGGCCCGGCATACCGACTGGGACGAAGACAGCTGCCAGCGGGTGCTGCGGGTGGCCAAGACCTACCGCCAGCGCAAGCAGCAGCGCGGCTATCTCGACTTCGACGACCTGCTCCACCGGTTTGCCAGCGTCCTGCACAAGGACAAGCCCGCGCGGGACAGGGTCTCCGGCCAGTTCGATCACGTCCTGGTGGACGAAATGCAGGACACCAATCCCCTGCAGTGGCTCATCCTCGACGCCCTGCGCCACAAGGCCAGGCTGTTCTGCGTCGGCGACGATGCCCAGAGCATCTATGCCTTCCGCGGCGCCGACTTCCGAAACGTGCACGCCTTCGAGAAACGTGTGTCCGGCTCCACCGTGCTGCGCCTCGATCGGAACTATCGCTCCACCCAGTCCATCCTGGATCTCGCCAACTGGCTGCTCGACCGGTCTTCGCTCGAGTATGGCAAGCGACTCAGCGCCCATCGTGGTCCGGGCCAGGTCCCGGTGCTTCGGGACTTCGACGACGAACAAGCCGAAGCCGACTGGATAACGATCGACCTGATCGAGAGGCACGAGCGCGGGGCGAGCTGGGGCGATCACGCCATCATCACCCGCACCGCTTGGGCCGCCCGCAGCCTCGAGGCCGCGCTGGTCCAGCGCGACGTCCCCTACCGCTTCATCGGTGGGGTCCAGCTGTTCCAGGCCGCCCATGTCAAGGACCTGCTCTCCCTCGTGCGCTCCGGCCTGTCCCACCGCGACGAGCTGGCTTGGGTCCGGTACCTCACGCTCTGGCCTCGCATCGGCGACGTGCGGGCCGCCCGCACCCTCGATCAGCTGGCCCAGCACGCCGACCTCGCCAGCGCGCTCGACTCCCTGCGCGCGTCGTGGAAAGGCGACGAGAGGATCCCCCTGGGGCCGCGCACGGTCTGGCAGACCCGCGGCCAGCCCGCGGATGTCATCCATCAAGCCGTGCGCTTCCTCGAGCCCGTGCTCGAGTCCCGCTACGACAACTGGCGCGACCGCAAGCGCGACCTGGCCCTGCTGGCCAAGCTGGCCGAGCGCCACCGCAGCCTGCCCGCCTTTCTCGAGGCCTACGCCCTCGACCCCGTGTCCGTCACCGAAGCCGCCCGTGTCGAACAAGACGACCACGTCACCCTCATCACCGCCCACTCGGCAAAAGGTACCGAGGCGCCGGTTTGTTATCTGCTGCGCGTCGAACCGGGCATGTACCCCCATGCGCGCAGCCTGGGCGATCTGGATCAAGAAGAAGAAGAGCGTCGAGTGCTGTATGTCGCCATGACCCGCGCCATGGACACGCTGGTCCTCACCCGCTCCAACCGCGTCGGGGGTCATCGTGTGTTCTGGGGCGGTTCCAGCGGCCAGCATGCGCCGGGGGGGACCGCCTACCTGCTCGAGGATCTCCCCGACGGGCTGGTCGACACCCGGTCCGACCTCTTCGATCCCTGGGACGACGACGACGTCATCGTGCCTTTCGCCTAGTCGGGCGTGACCTGGCTCACGAAGCCGTTGCTCACACGACACCTCCGTTGGTTTGAGGGGAATCGGATCCCGCGACCGGGGTCTGCACCATGGGTGCACCGGAGCAGCGGGGTGTTGACCTCGACGGCGGGCACCCAGGCCCTGGGTGACGCTCACCTAGGCTCTGCATGCACACCTGAAGGCCGCGGGTGCCCGCCTAGGCCACCGCAAGCCGCCCAGGTGTGCACCCAGGCCCTGGGTGACGCTCACCTAGGCGCTACATGCACACCTGGGCGCTCCGAGACGCCCCCAGCCCCACCGCAAGCCGCCCAGGTGTGCACCCAAGGCCCTGGGTGACGCTCACCTAGGCTCTGCATGCACACCTGGGCGCTCCGAGACGCCCCCAGCCCCCACCGAGTTGGGAGGATGGAGTTTCGACGAATCGGGCCGTGGGGTGACAGCTCCACTGGGCCGCGGTGTCGATGGGTGTGGAAAGACCCGGCCGCTCGAGCAGCCTCGCCCGTTGCCGGCCCCTTCCCCCCCCGCGAAGAGGTCAAACCCCATGCGAACCACCCTCACCCTTCTCACCCTGGGACTCACCCTCACCCTCGGAGCATGCGAGTACTACGAATGTGGATCCGATTGTGGTCGCGACTGTGATCCCTGGGAAGATGACTGCGACGACGACTGGGGCGACGATCCCTGGGGTGACGACGACAAGCCGGATGACGATCCCGAAGCCGACGCCGACACGGACGTGGATGCCGACACCGACACCGACACCCAGGACGATCCCCCCGCGGCCGACATCCAGTTCGAGCTGACCCCGTCCGACGCGGAGCAGGGCGAGACCTTCATCGCGTCGCTGTCCATGGGTGGCGAAGACTCCCCCGGCTACGCGGCCATCACCAGCATCACGCTCTACGGAGACGTGACCGTGCTGGCCTCGGACATGCGCAGCTACGAGGTCTTGATCTCGCTGGCGGTGGACGCGGACGGCGAAGGCGCGGCCGATATGTTGGTCGAGTTCGAGAGCGGCGATGCCGTCTGGGCCGAGGACATTCTCACCATCTGGCCAGCGGGCTCTGGCAACGAGGCCGGGGGCACGGGCGAAGCCGACCCCTGCGAGTAGGCCCGCACCCCTCCTGCACCCCGACGAGGTTCGCCATGAACGCCCTTCTCCCTCTCCTGCTCCCGCTGGCTGTCTCGATGGCCGCTCCGCCGGCCGATCTGCCCGCTGAGTCTTCAGCCAGCCCACCCTCACAGGGAGCGGACCTCGTCGAGGTGCACCTGGGTGCCAGCACGCCTGGCGTCCGCCTGGTCTTCGCGCCGCCCGTGGATTCAGGACCCGATGCCGAGCCCTATGTCATCGAGGTGCGCGCTCCGACCTGGGGTGGGCCGGCTCTGTCCGCCGCACCCGCGCCTGGCCTGACCGACGAGCCCCTGGGTGCCGCACCCGACCTGCTGGCGAGCCCGGTGTTGGCTTCGTCCGTGCCGACGGCGGCCTACGCGACGCAGCCTATCGAGCCTCTGCTCGAGGTCCCGGCGTCCGAGATGGTCTTCCTGCGCCATGCGTCCGCCGATGACATCGAGCCCATCGCGGAGCTGGAGCCCACCCAGGAGACACCGCTCAACGGTAGCGTGCAGGCAGAGCTCGCATCTCCTCCCCCCGAGCCCGACAAGGAGGCGGAGCCTCCACCGGAGTGGGTGGCGGCGGCCGAAAACTTCGAGAAGGCCTGTGAAGGTGGATATGCGGAGGCTTGCACCGCCCTGGCAGGCATGGTCGCCAGCGGCCAAGCGGGCGACGTGGACATGGACCTGGCTCACGGCTTCTACCAGCGGGGCTGCGATCAGGGCGACGCCGACGCTTGTGCGGCCATTGCGCCCGTGTCCACCACCCCCGCGGTCGCGGACGCCGAACCGATGGTGTTGGATACCGCGCCCGTGAGCGCTCCCGCGAGCGTCCCCGTCAGCGCCCCCGCGAGCCACGCGGCAGTGGTGGCCGAGGCCCCGGCTGCCACCGTGGCGCCCGCGTTCGAGGTCGAGCGCAGCCTGGTCGATTCTTGTTCCGAGGGGGACAACACCGCCTGTAACGAGCTTGGTGAGCGTCACGCCCACGGCGATGGAGTGCCCCAGGACTACCAGCGCGCCTCCAAGCTCTTCCAGCGCTCCTGCGCTGGCGGTGACATGTCCGCATGCACGAACCTCGGTATCCTGTACAAGGTCGGGGAAGGCGTGAGGCAGGACGAGACGCGTGCAGAGCGGCTGTTTCAGCTCGCCTGCAACGGCGGTGTCGGCGACGAGCGTGCCTGCGGGTTGACCACCGAGTAGGCGGTCGTCGAGAAAGATCCCCCTGGGGGGCACGACCGGCTTCCCGTCGTGGCATCGGCGCTCTGCACCCGCTAGTCTTTCGGCGAGTACGGTGCGCAGCCCCAGGGAGCCGATGGTCAGCCTGCCCAAGTCCCTCGATCGAGGCACGCTCGCGGTGGTCTTGGTGACGGCGCTGCTGCTGGTCTTCACGTCTCTCGGCTGGTATGCGCTTGAGCTGCATCGCGAGGTGTGGGTGCTTCACCCCTTCGGGAAACGCTGGGCGTTCCGGGGCACCTGGCTGCAGCCCTTGGTCATGGTGGTTCTGACGGCGCTGTTCTTCGGGACGTTGCGGGCGTTCAAGGGCCTTCGGTGGCGCGATGTCAGCCGGCAGGGCCGGTTGGTGGTGGTCTCCTCTCTCGGCCTCATCACGGTGCTGTGGTGGTTCGGCCGCGGTGGCTTCTTTGGGCGGAACGTGGCCCAGTACGTGCCCGAGACGGTGTTCTCGCCCCTGTACGGGTTCTTCTGGTTCTCCTTCTGGTGCGTGACGCTGCGCTTGGTCGTGCCCCTGGTGCTGATGTGGGCTCCGTTGAGAGCGCGTCCGGTGGACTTCGGCTACCGGCTGCGGGGAACGTCGCGGCTGTGGTGGCTCTACTTGCTGTTGGCGGCGGTCGTCTGTGTGGTCGTGGTGGTCTACGCCTCCCAGCAGCCAGCGTTTCTGCGCAAGTACCCGCTCTGCCGGGCGATGATCGTCCGGGGAGAGATCCTCTGGTGGCACTTCCTGCTCTACCAACTCGCCTACCTCATGGTCTTCGTCTCTGGAGAGAGCTTCTGGCGCGGGTTCATCGCGTTTGGGCTCGAGCGTGACATCGGCAAGCTGGCCCTGGCGTTCATGATCATCCCCTATGTCACGGCCCACTTTGGCAAGCCCTTGCCGGAAACCCTGGGGGCCATCGCGACGGGTCTGGTGCTCGGCTTCCTGGCGCTGCACCACCGCAGCTTTTGGCTGGGGGTCCTGGCTCACTACGGCGTCGCCTTGACCATGGACGTGTCGGCCGTCGTGCGGCGAGGGATCCAACTAGTGGGATCGTGACGGAACGTCAGTCCCCTGCCTCCGCGTCCAGCTCTTCGGCCATGAAGTCCTCGGACCACCCCTCGATACAGGCAGCAATCGGATTTGGTTCCCTAATCTTGCTCGTCGCCGGGAGGCGCGGACCGAGGCATGATATCGGACATGCTCACCGGAGCCCCTCATGACCATCGACTACCGAGTCTGCAGCGGCTGTGGCAGCATCATCCCACCCGGCAGCGTGTACCACTGCGTGCGGCTCGTCATCCAAGGGGAACAGGACGTGGCGCCAGACGCGGCGCCGTCCGAGGGCCCTGGCGATGTGCTGACCCGCATGGAGACCGAGGGTGACTGGAGTCGTTACGCCCACGACGTGCACTGGGAGCGCCAGGCCGAGCTGTGCACCCACTGCCGCGACCTGCTGCGCGTGGTGGCAGAGCCTTTCTTGATCACCGAGGCGTAGGGTCGCCACGAAGCGATCTAGCGCGTGTAGCTGTACGTTTCCCTGACCCAGGCGGGCACGGACTCGTAGAGGTCACCCATGCCCCAGACCGTCAGCGTGAGGTCGGTGGAGCAGAGGTCCACGGTGACGTACCCGACCTCGGACTCCACGTAGACGTCTTCGTCCAGGATCGGGAACGCCAGGCGATCGCGGCGCCGGCCATCCTCGTGGTCCGTGGCGATCACTTGCGTGTGCGGGCTGTTCCCCGCGGGTGGCGTGACGATGTAGCCGACCCCATCCTCGGGGCCGAGGCCGTATGCCAGGGAATCTGCGAGCACGCCGCTGTACTGCAGCGGCTTCATGCGCTGGTACAGGTGCTCGTGGCCCGCGAAGAACCAGTCCACCGTGCCGTCGAACAGCTCGGTCATGTCGCGGAAGTCGTCCTGCTCGGACTGATGGCGGCTGCCCACGTTGTACGGCGGGATGTGCCAGAAGGCGAAGACCCAGTCGGGTTGGCGTACGCCGCCGTCCCAGAGGGCGTTGAGGTCTTCCTCGGCCCAGAGGTACTGCTCGCCGGTGTTCCGCGCGAAGGCGCTCGAGTCCTCCGAGTTCAGCGCCACCACGTGGACCTTGCCGTAGTCCACGCTGTAGTACAGGCCCACTCCGTCGGCGTCGGTGGGGAGCGCGAAGTAGTACTCGTAGTCGGTGGTGTCGGTGGAGGAGCCGATGCCCGGGGTGTCGTGGTTTCCCAGGTTCGTGAGGATGGGCAGGCCAGGGAACAGTTCGCGACCGCGATCGAAGAAGGTCCACCACTGGCCCGGGGTGATCTCGTTGGGCATGTCGCCGGGTATGAGCGCGAAGGCCGCTTCGGGGTGGTTGGCCAGGATCTCCGCTGCCACGTCTCCCCAGCGATTGTCCTCGCCGTGGTCCTGCATGTCGGACATGACCACGAACGACAGCTCGCTCACCATCGGTGTGGCGGTCGCGAAGCTGTAGGTCTGGGAGCTGCGCCCCGCGGCGTCCCAGAGCTTGTAGTGGTAGTCGGTGCCTGGCTCGAGGTCTTCGAGCACTACGTGGTGCATCGTGCCGAAGTCAGCGCCCGCCGCGGCGGTGCCCAGGGAGGTGGTGGTGCCGTACTCCACGACCCCCAGGCAAGGCAGGGAGGTCTCGAAGCTCACCACCACGCCGTCGTGGGGCTGGGCTCGATCGTTCCAGCTCAGGTACGGGCCGATGTAGGGCAGCTCGAAGGCCTGGCCGAAGTCCCGCTCGCCGTTGTTGTCCCAGCTGTCGGTGACGTAATCGTGGAAGGCGGCGTGCAGGGCGCGGCCGTCGGTGGGCAGCGTGATGGTGGCCTGGAGCCCACCGTCCCCGGTGGGGGTCATGGCGACGTCGCGGGTGGCGGCCGTGTCGTCCCCGGAGGTGCTGACCTCCATGTCGTCCAAGCCCTCCACCTCGTTCCAGCCGTTGAAGCCGTGGTGCATGTTCACGGTGTGGGAGCCGGACAGGTCGCCGTAGTAGTACACCGTCGCCGTGCCGCCAGGCTCGAGGGGGGTCGGCTCGGCCCAGAACGTAGGCTGGACCCATGGGTCCAGGTGGGTCCACGGGTAGTCGGCGATGCCAGTGTCCGTGTCGGCATCCGAATCGGCGTCGGCGTCGGTGTCGGTGTCGGTGTCGGCGTCGGCGTCGGCGTCGGCTTCGCGGCCGGTGTCGTCCACCGTGTCCTTGTCGAAACAGCCGAGGGCGACCGCGAGCAGCAGGAGGGAGAAGCGGGATGCACGCATGGATGGGACCTCCCTGTTCGGAACATCTCATCCTAGCGCATTCCTGCGGCCGACGGAATCTGGCTTGTCGCTTGCGGCCTCCCCTGCATACTGTGGGGCGAGCCGTTCTCGAGGTCACCCTTGCGCTCCATTCTTCTCCTGGTTGTTTTGCTCCTGCTGCCCGCCTGTGGCAAGACGGATCCTTCCGACACCGGGGACAGCGAGGCGCCCCTGGTGGATGGCGACGAGGATGGCTTCGCCTCGGACATCGACTGCGACGACGGGAACGTCAGCATCAACCCCGGCGCGGACGAGGAGTGCGATGGGGTCGATAACGACTGCGATGGCTTCGTCGATGACGAGGATCCCAACGTCGTCGACCAGTCCACCTGGTACCCCGACGGCGATGGGGACGGTTGGGGTACGGAAGAGGATGCGGACGCGGTGTTCCTGGACTGCGATGGCGCCAGCGGGTTCGTGGACCAGGGGGGAGACTGCGACGACGACAACGAGGCCGTCTACCCCGGCGCGGACGAGATCTGTGACGGCGAGGACAACGACTGCAACGACATCGTGGACGACGCAGACGACGCGCTGACCTTCTACGAGGACAGCGACGGGGACGGCTGGGGTGACGACGGCAGCACCCTCAGCCTCTGTGAGGCGCAGAGCGGCTGGGTGGCCGAGGCTGGCGACTGCGACGACAACGACAACGACATCCATCCCGATGCGGACGAGCTCTGCGATGGCATCGACAACAACTGTGACGACGCCATCGACGGTGACGACGCCGTGGACCCGGCCACCTGGTACATCGACAACGACGGAGATGGCTACGGCCACAACGGTCGCACCGCGGAATCCTGCGAGCAACCCTCCGGCTACGTGGCCCAGGGGGACGACTGCGACGACGGGCTGTCGTCCGTGAATCCGGGCGCGGACGAGACCTGCAACGAGGTGGACGACGACTGTGACGGGCTCACCGACAACAGTCCCGTGGACGGCGTCACCTGGTACCGCGACAGCGACGGCGATGGATACGGCAGCAGCACCACCACGCGAGACGCGTGCGAGCAGCCTTCCGGCTACGTGTCCAACAGCGAGGACTGCGACGACACCCGGCCAGCGGTCAACCCATCGGTGGACGAGTACTGCGATGGCATGGACAACGACTGCGACGGCGTCACCGACGAGGACGACGCGGTCAACGCCACCACCTGGTATTCCGACGGTGACGGTGACGGTTTTGGCGACGATGGCATCAGCACTCGGGCCTGCTCCCAACCCAGCGGCTACGAGGCCCTCGCCAACGACTGCGACGACTCCGACCCGGCCATCAACCCCTCCGCGGACGAGCGGTGCGACGGCGTGGACAACGACTGCGATGGCGATGACGACGACGATCGCACCGTCACCTTCCTGGACGCTTCGGGCACCAGCACCGATCTCACCTCTACCTTCATGGGCTCCAGCTCTACCTCCATCGTGTCGTACACTGTTTCCAGCAGCGGCACGCTCGTGTTCTGTCCCGGCACCTACTATGCGCACTTGGAGCTCACCGCGGCAACCGTCTCCATCGAGGGGCTCTACGGGTCTGCGGACACGAAGCTCTCGGGTGGTGGCAGCGGTGTCGTCATCGACGCGAGCAGCACCACGACCGACCTGAGTATCGAGGGTCTGCTCCTGAAGGGCGGATACGGCGATGCCGGTGGCGCCATC
>CAZVHW010000073.1:0-19025 GCA_964626835.1 uncultured Enterobacterales bacterium | reverse complement strand
GTTACCTCCGTCCTGGAGGAGGAAAGGGGCGGGTGATCGAACCCAGCTCTACTACCGCACTGCACCCGCCCGCCCCCGCCCCCTGCGCGGCCACGTCGGCCGCCCGTCGCGCCCCGCCCCCAAGAAGCCGAACGGCACTGGGGTTCGCACGAAGTGCTCTGGGCGCGCGGCCCCGCGTGGGGCGGGAGGGGGAGGGCGCTTTTTCGAACACACACCCGGCACGGGGTTGTCTCTGGCTTGCACATACTTGTACCTTTCATGCGTAACATGCACCGTACGTCCTTGGGAGTTTCCCCGGTCCGGGTTGCGCCCCCTGGTTGTTACCCAGGGGCACCGCGTACCACGTTTCGATGGGTCGTCACAAATACCCACCTGTGGCGGTAATAACAGGTCTACCGACCCCGATATTAACACCGTCACGCACGCCCCCACGGACCACCGAAACATGGACATACGAACTATACACGGGGTATTCACCTCGCCCCCTCGAGCTGCGTGTCTAGTGCCCACAGCTCGTGAGCTACGTGTCTAGTGCCCGCAGCTCGTGAACTACGTGTCTAGTGCCCGCAGTTCACATTTAATTGTTGGGTCACACCATACACGTATGCGACCCGTGAGCATACTGGCCGGTCCTTCAGCGGTACACTCTTTTTGCTTGGAAAGCCTTGGTGAGGGACTTCCTCTTTGCCCGGATAACCAGTCCGGGGTCACCATCCTGGGCACGGTTCCAGGAAGACCACGCCGTCGGACCTGAACCGACGTGGATTTTTGCACAACGGGAGTGTGCCCCGGCACATTGGGCGACGCCCCCTTTCTTTCATAACATTTCGGAGATTAGCTCACGCGCTCGCGCCCAAGCCAGGGCCTGGGCGTAAACACATGTCCCCTACATACCGCAGATGCGGTTCCGTTGGCAAAGACTTCGTAAGCGCATCCGGTACGAAATCCTTCCCCGAGACGAGCTCTACTTCCCGCGGCTCGGCCCAATAGTGGTGAGCCCATGCGAGACTGATACGGTGCGTGCGTCTCGAGTGGGAGAACTTGTCGCTGAAGCCGAGCTTCAACGCCCGCTCGGTCGCCGACGCGTCGACCTGCAACTGTTGCTGCAGCTCCGGTCCCTCTTGAACCTCGCCAATCGCGTCGGCCTCGCGCGCAAACCCCATCAACGCATCGCCCAGGTTGGCGATACGCGTGAGCGCTCTCGTTCCTGTCACAATCGCGTGTAACTCAGACTCCGCTGTGTGAAGCGATTCGACTTTCTGTCGGTTCGCACCCCACCCAATGATTGCGCACGTCCGTGGTCCCATAAGGAACACAATCCACCCACTTGTTCCCTTGTTCGCCCCGCCGGGTGCGAACGACGCATCGGACTTCAGGACGAGTTTCAGGTCTTTTCCCCCGTTGAGGAAATCCCGTTTGTCGACCCAGCACACCAGGATGAGATTCCAGTGCTTGTCAAGGTACCCGAACAAATGGATCAAGAGTTCATCCGCCCCTTTTCCCCACTTGTCAAGCGCCCCGCACAGCAGCGATACGGAGTACGCGATGTCCGGTCGCGTGCAACGTTGCACGAAGTTGAGTGCTCCCATGTACTTGCGACAAGTGTCTGCAAATACACCGGGCGTGTCTCCCCCCTCCAGGGAATCGTCCCGCGCGACCCCCGCGGGTAGCGGCGCATCTTTCTGTCGCAGGATCTTCCCGGGGAAGTGCTTCTTGTACTCGATGTTGAACTCGTCCACAATGCCTCGCGTGTATCGAACTTGGTCGTACGTTATCTTTTCGAGATGCTCGTTCACAGACTCGACGTTCGTGATGATCCCCACGTACTTCTGGGGAAGGTCGAATCGTGCCTTGACCTCGTGTGGGAAAACGGTACCCAGCTCGTCCAGCGTGCGCGTACTATCACCCTTTTCCACACAGACGAAATTGTCGTCCGTCCATCGCGCAATTGCGTCGGGTGCATTTTCGCGCGCGCTCTTCCGGATATACACACAGGGATCCGCGTCGAATGCCCGACACGAGATCCACCCCAACTTGTGGTATTCGTCATCCGCTTGCGCATTGTAATCGTGTCCGGCACGCTTCAGTCCGTAGACCGCGCCCTCGATTGGAACGAGGGGATTCACGAACTTGCCTTCCCATTCTTTGGGCCACGCCTCGCGTGGTAGAATTCCGAACACGGGAGGCCCCTTCAGCTTCCTCTGAAGGTACGCTGCCGGCCAGTCGACGATTTTCTTCTCCTTCCCGTGTCCCGATTCGACGGTAACGGTGAGGCGTATTGAATCGAACGTTGGCGTAGCCGACCACAGCATTTCCTCCTCACCAATGCCGTCGGAAACTGTTCCCCATCGGTCCCATTGCCGGCAGGCGACCATTCGCGCCTTCGCCCGGTGTTTCTTTCTGTCCGGATCCTCGGCATCCTTGAATCCGTAGATGAGGTTCAGCCGCGCGCGAAGCGCTTCCGGCGGAATTGACTTGTCCCCCGATTCGACAGCCTTGTCGATCCGGAGTGCGCCGTGATGAACATACATTCCGAGTTCTTTTTCCAGCGCTTCTCCGAACAGCTCCTTGTAGAGCTTTCCGTCGTAATATTCTTCGTCGGAGAACGCCAGTTTCCTTTTCACTGGTTCGAACAGATACACTTCTACCCAATGCTCGTCGGTATTGGCTACCTCGTCTTTGACAACGAAGTTGGCTTCTACCGTCGGCTCTGAAAACGCGCGCGGATCTTGCGGGTGGTTGCAGTCGATGCCCATCATCTCGCAGGTCACCTGCTCCACTTCCGCGATCGCGCGCGCCTCGTTGGGTAGGACCTCGCGCCATTTGCCGCACCCCTCGCGGCCGCACTCCACCCAGGTCACGACGTACGAGTCATCCTCCTCGTGTGTCGCCTCGTGTTCCCCCGGGCTGCGTTTGGCCTCGAAGAGCGGGCCACCCTTGGTCCCCTCCTTGAAGAAGGGTTCGTTCCGAAAGATCTTGAAGTTCCGGGTACGGAGTTCCCTGAAGCGCGGGTCCCCCGCGGCGGTCATCCCGTTCTGGTACGCCACTCGTACTCCCCCATCTGGTTCGTACCCGATGAGGAACGCACGGAAGGCCCGGGAGTCAAACGACTTGCCCGTTTTCTCTGGCTCCTCCCGTACTACTGTTACGAGCGATGCGAACGGGGCTACGTGCCCTCTGGCCTTGTTGGCCGCCTCCTCACCGTATAGGCGTTCGAACGCCCCCGTTGCCAGTGCCTCGGTGTCTCGTACCCACCTGAGTGCGTACGGCCATACGACGGTCGGGGCGTTCCCATCCAGGAGCGCCGTTCGCACGCCGTCCCCCGACACCTCCACCGCGCTCTCGGAGACTCCGTTCTCCCATGGTGAGTACCGGTACGTTGGATCGTGCTTCGCGGGCGGTTCGCCCGCGGGCGAGCACGGGCCTTCGATCCACTCCGTGACCTTCCCGCGGTAGTCGTTGGCGCCGTCGGTACGCAGAACCTTCGGCCTCGCGCCCACGACACGCGCGTGTTCCTCGAGGTGCTTTGCCACCACAGCGGAGTGCCGTGATGTCATCGCATAATACCCCACGTACGGGCATTGTTCCCCGTCAGCTTCGGTCACAATCGCTATCACGTATTGCGCGCCGTCCTGTGCCGCGGGAAACGGCCCGGCGATATCGCTATGCCAGTACCCCGTCCCACGTGTCTTGGACACGCCCACGTGCTTGTGCCCATCGCGTCTCTGCTTGGCAAGGGCGCACGTGACGCAACCCTGCAAGAAAATTGTACGATGGTTCAAGATGCGATGCGCCATTGCGTTGCGGTCTTTTATTGTCATATCCTTTGAAATTGCATCCAATATCTTGACCGCCTCCGCATTGCGACAGCGCCGCCGCGCATTCCGAATTGATTTCGAAGTTGGCGGTTCCGTCGTCACTTCTTCCCCGATGGACGCCCCCGCGGCCCGCGCAGCGGGCTCCGGCGCGTCTCCATCGACTTCCACGACCTTGTTGACCTTCTCAGTCCCACATACCTCTGCGCATCGCGCGGCCTCATGGACCCACCCCAGTGCGGTGTGGTACGCTTGCACCTCGGGATCGAACCGCACGTGTCGCTCGGCAGCCGCGTCCTCCCCCGCAATCTCTTGCACGGGTGGATCCCCAGCGTGACCGTGTTCCTGCGCGGTGTCGGTACCCCAGTACACTCGAATTATCCGCCGCTCTACGCGCCCGGGGATGGTAGTGCTCTCGATTTTCGTGACGAGTAGCACGTTCCAATTGCTATCGACGTCCAAGTCAATTGCCATCCGTGCCGTGCACGTTGGTGGTACCGAAGACATACTCGAACTTGCCCAGTATGAATCCGGGTATCCCTCTGTCGCGAAGCCTGCTTTGCACAGAGCTTTCCACAGGATCCTGCGGGATCGTTCCGGCATGCTAGTCCAGTGCCAGACACCGGCGTCCCCCGCTTGCCCCGCGTGGCTCGCGCCCCCATCGCTCGGCGATACGCATGCCGCCGCCCAGTGGTCGACGCCGCCACATCTCCAGCACGGCATTCTTTGTCCGACCTCCTCGCGCACACCGCTCGCGTGGTGGACTTCAGCGTGCTTCGGCACAAGTGCGAAGCCGTCCTGTTCTTGAAGTGGAATTATTTCTCCGTCTTTACCGTACAATGCCGGCCCGTCCGGCCGCACGTTTTGTGGCGCGCGTCCGTTGAACCATGAGAACCCTACCATCCCCAAGCGCGTGATCGTTTGATGCGCAAGTAGGTTTCGGGCTCCCGGCACGTAGGTAGCGTTGGTAGCCGTACCGTACGGCGTTGTCGCATCGACGTGTTTGCCCGCCGTGGTACCCGCAACCGTTTTCACGATCGCGTCCCCGCGCTGCGTCTCTACGAGGCGCGGGTCCCCGACGACGGTCTCCTGCGCCGCGACGTCGTAGATGCCCCAGACGTCCTGACCGAGCTTTTGCGCGAGATGCGCTTGCATTGGCGAGCACTGTTGTGCCGCGTACACCTCCGTCGGCGTCGCGCGCTCCTCTGTCTCACCCGCGTACAGCGCTTGCGCGTGCATGAACACGCACATTTTCCCCCACGTGCATCGGCCCGTCTTGCTCCACGATTTGCACGGAGACTTTTTCGTTTCGGCGATGACTTTCGGGTCATGCGAGTATCTGCATTCCGCGCCCCACTTGCATTCCTTTCCGTGTCTGCAAGGCAACGGGTCTCGCTTCCTCCCCGCGCTCGCGTCGGGCCCTGGGCCCCGCGAGCCCTTGCCCTTGCCGCCGCCCTTGAACTCCGTGCTCGTCGCGTTGACCTCTTTCTCCGACACGTTGACCTCTTTCTCGGTCGCGTTGACCTCCTTTGGGGTCTTTTTCTTTTTCTTCTCGGCGAGATGCGCTTCTTTCTTGTGTTTCGGCTCGGCATCTGCGTAGCAGTTGTCAGCCAAGCTCAACACCTTGTAGAAGTAATTCATGCAGTATTCTCGCGTCACCCTTTTCACGGGGATGCGATGGTTCTCTCGCCAAGTCAAGAGCGAGTGTCGGAATTCCTCCGACTGTCCATTGTTCGTGACCGAGATGATGTGGTTGAGAAGCTTGGAATAATTGTCGGTTTTCTCGTATATCTCGAGATCCTCCAGCCGTTGCAGCTGTGCCTTCCACGCGCGAAGCCACCCGGAAAGCGCGTGACGGTCCGGCTTTTCGGACTCTCGGATGGGTCCTTCCATGCATTCCCTGATCTTATCCCCCGCCTTGGAGGATGACGGCAGTGTCACGCACAGCGTACGGAAGAGGTAATCGACCAGCGATGGCGCGTCGCCCCTTTCCGTTGCACGCGACTCTGCCCACGCTTGCGTTGCCGTCGGGAGCCGCGAAGCGATGTCCGAGCACATGAGCCCATGTGCGTCCACTTCGTCCCCAGACAGTTCCACGTCCGTGAGTGTTGGGATCCAGCGCTCGCGCTGGTCGTATTCCTCATCCACCCACTGCCCGTGGTGTTCCGTGCACACGTCCAGCACTTTCTCCAGCATCGGTGGCCCGGTGCGTGGCCACGTGCCCCTCACGTAGGTCTTGAGAGTGGTGATCCACTCGTTCAGTGCATGTACGTTTGCACCCGGAGCCAGGCTGGCGAACTTTGGAGGATTTTTGTTGACGCGCTGAGCGCCCGCGCGAAGCGCGCCGTTCGGTTCCTTGCGATCCTCACTGAGCTTTCCGCACAGCTTTTCGACGATACCGAGTAGACGTTCCTCCCGCTCCCCCGTTGGCTCGCCCCCGCGTTGCGCGCCGGCGCCGCGGAACTCGACCTGGTGCCGCTCCTCCAGCGGCTCCGGTTTCGGCCACCCGCCCGGCGGCTCGAAGATGTCGACCTCCGCTTTCGGGCCCGCGCGCACACGCGCACTTTGCTCTTCGAACTGTGTTCGCAGCTCTCGTAGCTCCTGCTCCATCATTTCTGCTTTCTTCCAGATGCCTGCGTCTGCAGTGCGTTCCGCGCTTTGCGCACTTGGCCGCTCATAACCTGCGTGACCGTGGGACTTGGATTTCGCGTCCTCGCCCCCGCGGTCCGTGTGCATTTTCCCATCAGACTCATCCCTTTCTTTTTCATCAGCAGAGTTCGCACTTGCAGTCCCAATCGAGAAACGTTCGCAACTTGTTTCGCGTGACTCGAGTCCCGCGCCCGCACCCCGCTCGCGGTCGCGGCGCGCACTCGGGTCTGCACGCTCATCGGCAGCGCCTGGACGATCGGTCCCACCTCGCGCGTCTCGCGCACGCTCCGCTTCGTCCCGTGACCTCTGCCGGTCCCTGTGCCGTTGTTCACGTGGTGTTTGCACCGGAGACCCCTCTCTCGAAGGGTCGCGCGAGTACACACGTGACCCCGCACGCGACGAGGACTGGTCGAACTGTGACATCCTACCAGTACCCTAGCGTGCAGGTACACTGACGGGTGGCTGTCGCTGGCTAAGCGTATGCCTCCCTACCGCGTGCCGTGTCGGAACCGCCGCAAGGAGCCACCTCCAGCGTCCCTATGGCCTCTCGGGCTCGGAGCACGGGATCTGGCGCGCACGGTGCGCCAGCCCCTCCCCACTACCGCTCCATTCCCCTTGAGCCAAAATGGCTACGTTACCTCCGTCCTGGAGGAGGAAAGGGGCGGGTGATCGAACCCAGCTCTACTACCGCACTGCACCCGCCCGCCCCCGCCCCCTGCGCGGCCACGTCGGCCGCCCGTCGCGCCCCGCCCCCAAGAAGCCGAACGGCACTGGGGTTCGCACGAAGTGCTCTGGGCGCGCGGCCCCGCGTGGGGCGGGAGGGGGAGGGCGCTTTTTCGAACACACACATCTTTACCTTCTCCACCCCCCCCCGCCGCGTAGGCATGCGGCGGGGCAAAAGTGGGAGCTCCGCACGGCTTCCCGCCGGCCGCCACAAAATCAGGCGGGCGGTACTGGCTCGCGCGCTACCGGTTTATGCACGTACACCGGTACCTTTCTTTCTCCCCGCATCGTCGCACTTCATCGACACCGGTACCTTTGTTGGATCGCGTCCTCCATCAGCGCCGGTACTTTATGCACTGCATCAGCACCGGTACTTTAGTTGGATCGCGCAGTTCTTCAGCACCGGTACTTTTGGTTGTTTTGAGCGCGACGACGCTCGGTATTAATTCTTAGGTCTCTGGGTCCCCAGTGCCCTCCGTCGGCACAACCTGTAGGTGTCCAACCACTTCGATGAGATTCATAATCCTCGTCGCGACTTCCGTGTGAAGTCTGTGCTCTTTCCACCTCTGTAGCGACACCCACTCGTACCCCGGGCGAACGTCCCAATTCACCAGTGGGCACGCGTCGGTCGGAACCACCCAGCAGTGAATAATGATCTCACCTGTGTGTATGAAGCCCGGGCCCCAGACCCAATCCTCGTGGAAGAGATTTTCCCTGAAAGACATCAATCCGTCGGTCATTGCTACCCCTGCAGCGTCGTCCCCGACCAACCAACGTAGATTCTGGTACGCCGTGCTCCAATCCCCTTGTCGCGGGTCCTCTACCCCGCGAACCATTTCGCGGGGCCAGTCCCAGTCGGGGTCGGCGCCCCAGCCCTTTTTCTTAAGGACAATCTCCCACGACTCGTTCGTGTATCGCACGCAAGTATAGCCGTGGTATACTTGATTCTTCCGCTTCGCGGATGTAGCCCTGTTCTCATTCTCCCTTGCAGCCCGTATTGCCTCCTGCGAATTGCCATGCGTAAACCGACACGTATCCCCGTACGAACACGGGCCCTTGGCATACTGGTTGCAACGTGGCGGGATTCTACCTTGCAGTTCCGTATGCCGAACTGGCTGTTGTTCCCACCCCGTATGCCCCCACCGGTCACCTGTCCCGACTTCGGACTCCCACCCCGGTTCCACCGCGGGCGGGACTGCGCCCTCGTTCGACGACTGGCGCTCCTTCCACGCCTGCTCCCGTCGCGCGTCGTCCCTCGCGCGGTCGAACGCGCTCTGCGGTCTACCCAGACTTTCCGCACGGTGCCGCTGTGCTCTACTTGGACTTTCCGCACGGTACCGCACCGGGCTTGGCGTCGCCGTTACACGGCGGCGTTTGGTACGGCCTGCGAATTCCAGGGCCGCCGCGGCAAGCTCTATTCTCTTGCGCTCCGTGCGATCTGCCTCACGTTCTGACTCACGGTCCCTCTTGGCCCTCCTGTCCCGACGCAACCATTCTTTCTCGGCTTCCTTCTTGGTGAACCGAGGCCGGCTGTCGGACCGCCCGCCCCCGAGCGGCCCCCGCACTGAGCGCACCGACGCTCCCCTTGAGCGACTTCGCGAGCGCGAAGTCATGCACTTCTACATGCTCGCTCACCTCGGCGCACGCGTTGCGCGGGCGTCGTATGTTTTCGGCCATTTGAGTAGACTTGACTCACCACGCCACTTCTTGTCCGACTTTTGACGCTTACGTTTACGGTCGCGAATCTCGTCGCATACGCAGTGGCACACGCGTAGCTCGCAGCGCCTGTCCGTATTGCACCACGCAGGCGAGCAACTGTCCGTACACGGGTGAGGGCAAGAAAAGCAATATTTCTCCCCCGGCACCGCATCGGCCAAACACAGGCGGGGCCACAAATTCGTATCACCACACTTCTGGCACGCACACCGTGTAACAACCACGAAAGGGTTCTCACTTAACATTTGTGCGAAGCGCAAGTGAACCGTTTGTATTGGTAGGTTTGGTCGAACTCTTTGTTGCGGCGTTTTGCTTGGCCGTCGTGAAACGCCGCGCGCTTCGCTCTCTGCCCCGCGGCGGCGCGGCCCGACGCCGGTCGGTGCGCGGCCTCCGCGGACGTAGTCACCGTAGCACCATCGCCCTGCATGGGCTGAGCCACACGACATCACGACAATTCGGCCGCCCCCGTGGCCGACCCGGGCGTGTGCGTTCCTTGGCCCGTCGGCATAGGCATTAACCTCCCCAGACTGCGTGTCTAGTGCCCGCAGTCTTTACCGTCCGTCCCCCCCTCTTTATGGAACTGTTACCTCCGTCCTGGAGGAGGAAAGGGGCGGGTGATCGAACCCAGCTCTACTACCGCACTGCACCCGCCCGCCCCCGCCCCCTGCGCGGCCACGTCGGCCGCCCGTCGCGCCCCGCCCCCAAGAAGCCGAACGGCACTGGGGTTCGCACGAAGTGCTCTGGGCGCGCGGCCCCGCGTGGGGCGGGAGGGGGAGGGCGCTTTTTCGAACACACACCCGGCACGGGGTTGTCTCTGGCTTGCACATACTTGTACCTTTCATGCGTAACATGCACCGTACGTCCTTGGGAGTTTCCCCGGTCCGGGTTGCGCCCCCTGGTTGTTACCCAGGGGCACCGCGTACCACGTTTCGATGGGTCGTCACAAATACCCACCTGTGGCGGTAATAACAGGTCTACCGACCCCGATATTAACACCGTCACGCACGCCCCCACGGACCACCGAAACATGGACATACGAACTATACACGGGGTATTCACCTCGCCCCCTCGAGCTGCGTGTCTAGTGCCCACAGCTCGTGAGCTACGTGTCTAGTGCCCGCAGCTCGTGAACTACGTGTCTAGTGCCCGCAGTTCACATTTAATTGTTGGGTCACACCATACACGTATGCGACCCGTGAGCATACTGGCCGGTCCTTCAGCGGTACACTCTTTTTGCTTGGAAAGCCTTGGTGAGGGACTTCCTCTTTGCCCGGATAACCAGTCCGGGGTCACCATCCTGGGCACGGTTCCAGGAAGACCACGCCGTCGGACCTGAACCGACGTGGATTTTTGCACAACGGGAGTGTGCCCCGGCACATTGGGCGACGCCCCCTTTCTTTCATAACATTTCGGAGATTAGCTCACGCGCTCGCGCCCAAGCCAGGGCCTGGGCGTAAACACATGTCCCCTACATACCGCAGATGCGGTTCCGTTGGCAAAGACTTCGTAAGCGCATCCGGTACGAAATCCTTCCCCGAGACGAGCTCTACTTCCCGCGGCTCGGCCCAATAGTGGTGAGCCCATGCGAGACTGATACGGTGCGTGCGTCTCGAGTGGGAGAACTTGTCGCTGAAGCCGAGCTTCAACGCCCGCTCGGTCGCCGACGCGTCGACCTGCAACTGTTGCTGCAGCTCCGGTCCCTCTTGAACCTCGCCAATCGCGTCGGCCTCGCGCGCAAACCCCATCAACGCATCGCCCAGGTTGGCGATACGCGTGAGCGCTCTCGTTCCTGTCACAATCGCGTGTAACTCAGACTCCGCTGTGTGAAGCGATTCGACTTTCTGTCGGTTCGCACCCCACCCAATGATTGCGCACGTCCGTGGTCCCATAAGGAACACAATCCACCCACTTGTTCCCTTGTTCGCCCCGCCGGGTGCGAACGACGCATCGGACTTCAGGACGAGTTTCAGGTCTTTTCCCCCGTTGAGGAAATCCCGTTTGTCGACCCAGCACACCAGGATGAGATTCCAGTGCTTGTCAAGGTACCCGAACAAATGGATCAAGAGTTCATCCGCCCCTTTTCCCCACTTGTCAAGCGCCCCGCACAGCAGCGATACGGAGTACGCGATGTCCGGTCGCGTGCAACGTTGCACGAAGTTGAGTGCTCCCATGTACTTGCGACAAGTGTCTGCAAATACACCGGGCGTGTCTCCCCCCTCCAGGGAATCGTCCCGCGCGACCCCCGCGGGTAGCGGCGCATCTTTCTGTCGCAGGATCTTCCCGGGGAAGTGCTTCTTGTACTCGATGTTGAACTCGTCCACAATGCCTCGCGTGTATCGAACTTGGTCGTACGTTATCTTTTCGAGATGCTCGTTCACAGACTCGACGTTCGTGATGATCCCCACGTACTTCTGGGGAAGGTCGAATCGTGCCTTGACCTCGTGTGGGAAAACGGTACCCAGCTCGTCCAGCGTGCGCGTACTATCACCCTTTTCCACACAGACGAAATTGTCGTCCGTCCATCGCGCAATTGCGTCGGGTGCATTTTCGCGCGCGCTCTTCCGGATATACACACAGGGATCCGCGTCGAATGCCCGACACGAGATCCACCCCAACTTGTGGTATTCGTCATCCGCTTGCGCATTGTAATCGTGTCCGGCACGCTTCAGTCCGTAGACCGCGCCCTCGATTGGAACGAGGGGATTCACGAACTTGCCTTCCCATTCTTTGGGCCACGCCTCGCGTGGTAGAATTCCGAACACGGGAGGCCCCTTCAGCTTCCTCTGAAGGTACGCTGCCGGCCAGTCGACGATTTTCTTCTCCTTCCCGTGTCCCGATTCGACGGTAACGGTGAGGCGTATTGAATCGAACGTTGGCGTAGCCGACCACAGCATTTCCTCCTCACCAATGCCGTCGGAAACTGTTCCCCATCGGTCCCATTGCCGGCAGGCGACCATTCGCGCCTTCGCCCGGTGTTTCTTTCTGTCCGGATCCTCGGCATCCTTGAATCCGTAGATGAGGTTCAGCCGCGCGCGAAGCGCTTCCGGCGGAATTGACTTGTCCCCCGATTCGACAGCCTTGTCGATCCGGAGTGCGCCGTGATGAACATACATTCCGAGTTCTTTTTCCAGCGCTTCTCCGAACAGCTCCTTGTAGAGCTTTCCGTCGTAATATTCTTCGTCGGAGAACGCCAGTTTCCTTTTCACTGGTTCGAACAGATACACTTCTACCCAATGCTCGTCGGTATTGGCTACCTCGTCTTTGACAACGAAGTTGGCTTCTACCGTCGGCTCTGAAAACGCGCGCGGATCTTGCGGGTGGTTGCAGTCGATGCCCATCATCTCGCAGGTCACCTGCTCCACTTCCGCGATCGCGCGCGCCTCGTTGGGTAGGACCTCGCGCCATTTGCCGCACCCCTCGCGGCCGCACTCCACCCAGGTCACGACGTACGAGTCATCCTCCTCGTGTGTCGCCTCGTGTTCCCCCGGGCTGCGTTTGGCCTCGAAGAGCGGGCCACCCTTGGTCCCCTCCTTGAAGAAGGGTTCGTTCCGAAAGATCTTGAAGTTCCGGGTACGGAGTTCCCTGAAGCGCGGGTCCCCCGCGGCGGTCATCCCGTTCTGGTACGCCACTCGTACTCCCCCATCTGGTTCGTACCCGATGAGGAACGCACGGAAGGCCCGGGAGTCAAACGACTTGCCCGTTTTCTCTGGCTCCTCCCGTACTACTGTTACGAGCGATGCGAACGGGGCTACGTGCCCTCTGGCCTTGTTGGCCGCCTCCTCACCGTATAGGCGTTCGAACGCCCCCGTTGCCAGTGCCTCGGTGTCTCGTACCCACCTGAGTGCGTACGGCCATACGACGGTCGGGGCGTTCCCATCCAGGAGCGCCGTTCGCACGCCGTCCCCCGACACCTCCACCGCGCTCTCGGAGACTCCGTTCTCCCATGGTGAGTACCGGTACGTTGGATCGTGCTTCGCGGGCGGTTCGCCCGCGGGCGAGCACGGGCCTTCGATCCACTCCGTGACCTTCCCGCGGTAGTCGTTGGCGCCGTCGGTACGCAGAACCTTCGGCCTCGCGCCCACGACACGCGCGTGTTCCTCGAGGTGCTTTGCCACCACAGCGGAGTGCCGTGATGTCATCGCATAATACCCCACGTACGGGCATTGTTCCCCGTCAGCTTCGGTCACAATCGCTATCACGTATTGCGCGCCGTCCTGTGCCGCGGGAAACGGCCCGGCGATATCGCTATGCCAGTACCCCGTCCCACGTGTCTTGGACACGCCCACGTGCTTGTGCCCATCGCGTCTCTGCTTGGCAAGGGCGCACGTGACGCAACCCTGCAAGAAAATTGTACGATGGTTCAAGATGCGATGCGCCATTGCGTTGCGGTCTTTTATTGTCATATCCTTTGAAATTGCATCCAATATCTTGACCGCCTCCGCATTGCGACAGCGCCGCCGCGCATTCCGAATTGATTTCGAAGTTGGCGGTTCCGTCGTCACTTCTTCCCCGATGGACGCCCCCGCGGCCCGCGCAGCGGGCTCCGGCGCGTCTCCATCGACTTCCACGACCTTGTTGACCTTCTCAGTCCCACATACCTCTGCGCATCGCGCGGCCTCATGGACCCACCCCAGTGCGGTGTGGTACGCTTGCACCTCGGGATCGAACCGCACGTGTCGCTCGGCAGCCGCGTCCTCCCCCGCAATCTCTTGCACGGGTGGATCCCCAGCGTGACCGTGTTCCTGCGCGGTGTCGGTACCCCAGTACACTCGAATTATCCGCCGCTCTACGCGCCCGGGGATGGTAGTGCTCTCGATTTTCGTGACGAGTAGCACGTTCCAATTGCTATCGACGTCCAAGTCAATTGCCATCCGTGCCGTGCACGTTGGTGGTACCGAAGACATACTCGAACTTGCCCAGTATGAATCCGGGTATCCCTCTGTCGCGAAGCCTGCTTTGCACAGAGCTTTCCACAGGATCCTGCGGGATCGTTCCGGCATGCTAGTCCAGTGCCAGACACCGGCGTCCCCCGCTTGCCCCGCGTGGCTCGCGCCCCCATCGCTCGGCGATACGCATGCCGCCGCCCAGTGGTCGACGCCGCCACATCTCCAGCACGGCATTCTTTGTCCGACCTCCTCGCGCACACCGCTCGCGTGGTGGACTTCAGCGTGCTTCGGCACAAGTGCGAAGCCGTCCTGTTCTTGAAGTGGAATTATTTCTCCGTCTTTACCGTACAATGCCGGCCCGTCCGGCCGCACGTTTTGTGGCGCGCGTCCGTTGAACCATGAGAACCCTACCATCCCCAAGCGCGTGATCGTTTGATGCGCAAGTAGGTTTCGGGCTCCCGGCACGTAGGTAGCGTTGGTAGCCGTACCGTACGGCGTTGTCGCATCGACGTGTTTGCCCGCCGTGGTACCCGCAACCGTTTTCACGATCGCGTCCCCGCGCTGCGTCTCTACGAGGCGCGGGTCCCCGACGACGGTCTCCTGCGCCGCGACGTCGTAGATGCCCCAGACGTCCTGACCGAGCTTTTGCGCGAGATGCGCTTGCATTGGCGAGCACTGTTGTGCCGCGTACACCTCCGTCGGCGTCGCGCGCTCCTCTGTCTCACCCGCGTACAGCGCTTGCGCGTGCATGAACACGCACATTTTCCCCCACGTGCATCGGCCCGTCTTGCTCCACGATTTGCACGGAGACTTTTTCGTTTCGGCGATGACTTTCGGGTCATGCGAGTATCTGCATTCCGCGCCCCACTTGCATTCCTTTCCGTGTCTGCAAGGCAACGGGTCTCGCTTCCTCCCCGCGCTCGCGTCGGGCCCTGGGCCCCGCGAGCCCTTGCCCTTGCCGCCGCCCTTGAACTCCGTGCTCGTCGCGTTGACCTCTTTCTCCGACACGTTGACCTCTTTCTCGGTCGCGTTGACCTCCTTTGGGGTCTTTTTCTTTTTCTTCTCGGCGAGATGCGCTTCTTTCTTGTGTTTCGGCTCGGCATCTGCGTAGCAGTTGTCAGCCAAGCTCAACACCTTGTAGAAGTAATTCATGCAGTATTCTCGCGTCACCCTTTTCACGGGGATGCGATGGTTCTCTCGCCAAGTCAAGAGCGAGTGTCGGAATTCCTCCGACTGTCCATTGTTCGTGACCGAGATGATGTGGTTGAGAAGCTTGGAATAATTGTCGGTTTTCTCGTATATCTCGAGATCCTCCAGCCGTTGCAGCTGTGCCTTCCACGCGCGAAGCCACCCGGAAAGCGCGTGACGGTCCGGCTTTTCGGACTCTCGGATGGGTCCTTCCATGCATTCCCTGATCTTATCCCCCGCCTTGGAGGATGACGGCAGTGTCACGCACAGCGTACGGAAGAGGTAATCGACCAGCGATGGCGCGTCGCCCCTTTCCGTTGCACGCGACTCTGCCCACGCTTGCGTTGCCGTCGGGAGCCGCGAAGCGATGTCCGAGCACATGAGCCCATGTGCGTCCACTTCGTCCCCAGACAGTTCCACGTCCGTGAGTGTTGGGATCCAGCGCTCGCGCTGGTCGTATTCCTCATCCACCCACTGCCCGTGGTGTTCCGTGCACACGTCCAGCACTTTCTCCAGCATCGGTGGCCCGGTGCGTGGCCACGTGCCCCTCACGTAGGTCTTGAGAGTGGTGATCCACTCGTTCAGTGCATGTACGTTTGCACCCGGAGCCAGGCTGGCGAACTTTGGAGGATTTTTGTTGACGCGCTGAGCGCCCGCGCGAAGCGCGCCGTTCGGTTCCTTGCGATCCTCACTGAGCTTTCCGCACAGCTTTTCGACGATACCGAGTAGACGTTCCTCCCGCTCCCCCGTTGGCTCGCCCCCGCGTTGCGCGCCGGCGCCGCGGAACTCGACCTGGTGCCGCTCCTCCAGCGGCTCCGGTTTCGGCCACCCGCCCGGCGGCTCGAAGATGTCGACCTCCGCTTTCGGGCCCGCGCGCACACGCGCACTTTGCTCTTCGAACTGTGTTCGCAGCTCTCGTAGCTCCTGCTCCATCATTTCTGCTTTCTTCCAGATGCCTGCGTCTGCAGTGCGTTCCGCGCTTTGCGCACTTGGCCGCTCATAACCTGCGTGACCGTGGGACTTGGATTTCGCGTCCTCGCCCCCGCGGTCCGTGTGCATTTTCCCATCAGACTCATCCCTTTCTTTTTCATCAGCAGAGTTCGCACTTGCAGTCCCAATCGAGAAACGTTCGCAACTTGTTTCGCGTGACTCGAGTCCCGCGCCCGCACCCCGCTCGCGGTCGCGGCGCGCACTCGGGTCTGCACGCTCATCGGCAGCGCCTGGACGATCGGTCCCACCTCGCGCGTCTCGCGCACGCTCCGCTTCGTCCCGTGACCTCTGCCGGTCCCTGTGCCGTTGTTCACGTGGTGTTTGCACCGGAGACCCCTCTCTCGAAGGGTCGCGCGAGTACACACGTGACCCCGCACGCGACGAGGACTGGTCGAACTGTGACATCCTACCAGTACCCTAGCGTGCAGGTACACTGACGGGTGGCTGTCGCTGGCTAAGCGTATGCCTCCCTACCGCGTGCCGTGTCGGAACCGCCGCAAGGAGCCACCTCCAGCGTCCCTATGGCCTCTCGGGCTCGGAGCACGGGATCTGGCGCGCACGGTGCGCCAGCCCCTCCCCACTACCGCTCCATTCCCCTTGAGCCAAAATGGCTACGTTACCTCCGTCCTGGAGGAGGAAAGGGGCGGGTGATCGAACCCAGCTCTACTACCGCACTGCACCCGCCCGCCCCCGCCCCCTGCGCGGCCACGTCGGCCGCCCGTCGCGCCCCGCCCCCAAGAAGCCGAACGGCACTGGGGTTCGCACGAAGTGCTCTGGGCGCGCGGCCCCGCGTGGGGCGGGAGGGGGAGGGCGCTTTTTCGAACACACACATCTTTACCTTCTCCACCCCCCCCCGCCGCGTAGGCATGCGGCGGGGCAAAAGTGGGAGCTCCGCACGGCTTCCCGCCGGCCGCCACAAAATCAGGCGGGCGGTACTGGCTCGCGCGCTACCGGTTTATGCACGTACACCGGTACCTTTCTTTCTCCCCGCATCGTCGCACTTCATCGACACCGGTACCTTTGTTGGATCGCGTCCTCCATCAGCGCCGGTACTTTATGCACTGCATCAGCACCGGTACTTTAGTTGGATCGCGCAGTTCTTCAGCACCGGTACTTTTGGTTGTTTTGAGCGCGACGACGCTCGGTATTAATTCTTAGGTCTCTGGGTCCCCAGTGCCCTCCGTCGGCACAACCTGTAGGTGTCCAACCACTTCGATGAGATTCATAATCCTCGTCGCGACTTCCGTGTGAAGTCTGTGCTCTTTCCACCTCTGTAGCGACACCCACTCGTACCCCGGGCGAACGTCCCAATTCACCAGTGGGCACGCGTCGGTCGGAACCACCCAGCAGTGAATAATGATCTCACCTGTGTGTATGAAGCCCGGGCCCCAGACCCAATCCTCGTGGAAGAGATTTTCCCTGAAAGACATCAATCCGTCGGTCATTGCTACCCCTGCAGCGTCGTCCCCGACCAACCAACGTAGATTCTGGTACGCCGTGCTCCAATCCCCTTGTCGCGGGTCCTCTACCCCGCGAACCATTTCGCGGGGCCAGTCCCAGTCGGGGTCGGCGCCCCAGCCCTTTTTCTTAAGGACAATCTCCCACGACTCGTTCGTGTATCGCACGCAAGTATAGCCGTGGTATACTTGATTCTTCCGCTTCGCGGATGTAGCCCTGTTCTCATTCTCCCTTGCAGCCCGTATTGCCTCCTGCGAATTGCCATGCGTAAACCGACACGTATCCCCGTACGAACACGGGCCCTTGGCATACTGGTTGCAACGTGGCGGGATTCTACCTTGCAGTTCCGTATGCCGAACTGGCTGTTGTTCCCACCCCGTATGCCCCCACCGGTCACCTGTCCCGACTTCGGACTCCCACCCCGGTTCCACCGCGGGCGGGACTGCGCCCTCGTTCGACGACTGGCGCTCCTTCCACGCCTGCTCCCGTCGCGCGTCGTCCCTCGCGCGGTCGAACGCGCTCTGCGGTCTACCCAGACTTTCCGCACGGTGCCGCTGTGCTCTACTTGGACTTTCCGCACGGTACCGCACCGGGCTTGGCGTCGCCGTTACACGGCGGCGTTTGGTACGGCCTGCGAATTCCAGGGCCGCCGCGGCAAGCTCTATTCTCTTGCGCTCCGTGCGATCTGCCTCACGTTCTGACTCACGGTCCCTCTTGGCCCTCCTGTCCCGACGCAACCATTCTTTCTCGGCTTCCTTCTTGGTGAACCGAGGCCGGCTGTCGGACCGCCCGCCCCCGAGCGGCCCCCGCACTGAGCGCACCGACGCTCCCCTTGAGCGACTTCGCGAGCGCGAAGTCATGCACTTCTACATGCTCGCTCACCTCGGCGCACGCGTTGCGCGGGCGTCGTATGTTTTCGGCCATTTGAGTAGACTTGACTCACCACGCCACTTCTTGTCCGACTTTTGACGCTTACGTTTACGGTCGCGAATCTCGTCGCATACGCAGTGGCACACGCGTAGCTCGCAGCGCCTGTCCGTATTGCACCACGCAGGCGAGCAACTGTCCGTACACGGGTGAGGGCAAGAAAAGCAATATTTCTCCCCCGGCACCGCATCGGCCAAACACAGGCGGGGCCACAAATTCGTATCACCACACTTCTGGCACGCACACCGTGTAACAACCACGAAAGGGTTCTCACTTAACATTTGTGCGAAGCGCAAGTGAACCGTTTGTATTGGTAGGTTTGGTCGAACTCTTTGTTGCGGCGTTTTGCTTGGCCGTCGTGAAACGCCGCGCGCTTCGCTCTCTGCCCCGCGGCGGCGCGGCCCGACGCCGGTCGGTGCGCGGCCTCCGCGGACGTAGTCACCGTAGCACCATCGCCCTGCATGGGCTGAGCCACACGACATCACGACAATTCGGCCGCCCCCGTGGCCGACCCGGGCGTGTGCGTTCCTTGGCCCGTCGGCATAGGCATTAACCTCCCCAGACTGCGTGTCTAGTGCCCGCAGTCTTTACCGTCCGTCCCCCCCTCTTTATGGAACTGTTACCTCCGTCCTGGAGGAGGAAAGGGGCGGGTGATCGAACCCAGCTCTACTAC
>CAZVHW010000072.1:0-19300 GCA_964626835.1 uncultured Enterobacterales bacterium | reverse complement strand
GGCCTTCGACGGCTTCCGCCGTGCGGAGGAAGACGCGGTCGTCCAGGGGTCGGTTGTATACGGCCAGGTAGCGCTCGAGGGTGGGGTTGTAGTGCACGCTGAGCATGGTGTGGGCGTCGAAGACCGCGGCGGCCTGGTCGGGCTCCGCCATCCAGCCCTCGCCGTCCCAGTAGCTCCAGCTGGCCAGATCGAGGGCGTCCACGAGCTCAACTCGACCCAGCAGGCAGGGCTTGGTCCAGCCCCCTTCGCAGGCCCAGGCGTACAGGGTGTCGTCCTGGACCAGGGCGGCTGCACCGAGAGCTCTCTCCGGATCGTGCCACAGCAGGGTGGGGTGCTCGTGGTCGGGATCCAGCTCGGGGCGCTCGGGTTGTTGGTCCAGCCCGCTCCACGTGGCGATGCCCGAGCCGACGCCCTCGAAGTTCCCCTCGCCGTCTTCGCCGTAGACCTTCTGGTAGAAGATCAGCGCCCGTTGGCGCGCGGGGTCTTCCACGATCGCACCGGGCCACAGCGCCCAGCGGGTACCGCAGAGTCCCTCTTCGCAATCGTCGCTGGCGTGCTCTTCGTTGAACGCCTGCTCTTGTTCCGTGGGGGGCAGGAACTCCACCGGGATGAAGCGGCTTCCCGACCAGTCGGTGAAGCCCTCGAGGCCATCGGAGGCGTCGAAGTCTTCGGTCCACGACGCGGAGTTGTTGCACCAGCTGTCGCCATCTTCGTTCTCGATGGACAACATCGTGTCGCCGTACAGCCAGACCGAGCGGTCGAACACCCGAGCGCTGTACCCTCCGTCTCGGCCGCTGATCCATTGCGATTGTTCGATGGTGCCCAGCTCTCGAACCGCCACGACCTTCACGTCGGGGCCCTGGCAGGCGAGCAGGAGAGGCAGGAGGAGCATGGCCTTCGGATAACCCCGAAGGGCTGGCACCGGTTGGCTGACAGCGGGATCGCGATCTAGGAGCCGACCGCCCGAAAATTGGCATTGAACCATATGGCACGGTTCTTGATGAGTCTCGGGGCACGCACCTACCCCACGGAGAAACTCTCAATGTCCCGTCCCGTCGCTCCCTTGTTCGCGCTCTCGCTCCTCTCCTCCGCCATCGGCTGTGCCGATCCTCGCGTCATCACCACGGTGGACGCGGATCTCGCCGTGGTGGTCGAAGGCAACAACGGCTTCGCCGTGGACCTGTACCAGGAGGCCGCCCTCGAGGACGGCAACCTGTTCTTCTCGCCGTTCAGCATCACCGCCGCCCTGTCCATGGTCTACGCCGGCACCGAGGGCGACAGCGAGGCCGAGGTGGCCGCCGCCATGGGCGTTGTGGACGAGGCCAAGTGGCACGAGAAGCTCGGGGCCCTCTTCGACGATCTGGTCGGCAAGCACCGGCGTGCGTACACCCTCAACGGTGCCAACCGCGTGTGGGGCCAGCACGACCTGGCCTTCGAGCCCACCTTCGAGGACCTGATGGCGGGCGCCTACAACGCCCCCATCGAGCGCATCGACTTCATGGGCGACCCCGACAAGGCCATGGACAAGGTCAACCGGTGGGTCTCACGGCAGACCGAGGACTACATTCCCGAGCTGTTCGAGCCCGGTGACATCGGCCCCGACACTCGCGTCGTGCTCTGCAACGCGGTCTACTTCGAGGCTGACTGGCGCGAGCAGTTCGAAGAGGACGAGACCGCCGACGGCGAGTTCCGCATGCTGGATGGCAGCAGCACCCAGACTCCGCTGATGCGCAACACCGCCGACTTCGGCTACGCCGAGGTGGACGGCATGAAGATCGCGGAGCTGTCCTACGAGGGTGAGGAGCTGAGCATGGTCGTGCTGCTGCCCGAAGAGGACGACGGCATCTACGATCTCGAGGCCGAGCTGACCGCCGGGAACCTCGCCGAGTGGATCGAGCAGATCGACGAGATGGAGGTCACCATGACCCTCCCCAGCTTCACCATGGACTACGAGCTGCCCCTGCTGAGCACCCTGCAGGCCCTGGGCATCCAGTCCATGTTCGACCCCTATGCGGCCGATCTGAGCGGCATGGTGGAGGGCAACTACTACGTCGCCTCCGCGCGCCACAAGGCCTACGTGGACGTCTTCGAGCAGGGCACCCGCGCCGCCGCCGCTACCGGCTTCAGCATGGACGTCCTGTCCGCCGAGCCCGACCCCACCGTGTTCGTGGCCGACCATCCCTTCGTCTTCCTGATCCGCGACCGGCTCACCGACTCCATCCTCTTCATGGGCCGCGTCGAGGATCCCTCCTAGCCGCCGACCCAACGCTGCCGCTGACTGTGCTGCCCCCGGGTGACGTGAACCCGGGGGCGCGGTCGTGTCTGGGGTGGGTGTCGCACAGCGCCTCTCCAGCTTCCCACCCGCGATAAGGGGCCGGCATGTCCGTCACCCTTCGCCCTGCCACCCCCGCCGACGCGACCATCATCCATCAGCTCGTCTTCGAGCTGGCCACCTACGAGCGCGAGCCCGATGCGGTCGAGGCCACGCCTGCCGTGATCGCCGCGCAGATGGCCAGCGAGCGCCCCCCCTTCGAGAGCGTGCTGGCCGAGGTCGATGGCTCCATCGTCGGCTTCACCCTGTTCTTCCCCAACTACTCCACCTGGCGCGGCAAGCCGGGCATCTGGATCGAGGAGATCTACGTGCGGCCTGCGTACCGCGGGCGGGGGGTGGCCCATGCGCTGCTCGCGCGGGTCTCCGCCCTGGCGCGGGATCGGGGCTGCGGGCGGGTGGACTTCTCGGTGCTCGACTGGAACGAGCAGGCCCACGGCTTCTACCGGCGCGTGGGGGCCCACCCCATGGACGACTGGACCCAGTGGCGCCTCGAGGAGCCCGTGTTTCGAGCCTTGGCGGAGCTGGATCGATAGGAGAACCCATGCGCACCGTCCACGTCCAGCCGCCCTCCTTCCCTGACGTCCAGCCCAACGGCCCTCTCGACATCGAGCCTGCCCGGCTCTGGCAGGTGCTCTGTGGCGATGGCGAGCACTGGCGTGCCGGGGTGTGGTCGCCCGCAGCTACCAGCGCGGCGGACTGCCCTGAGTTCGAGCGCCACAGCTGCCCCGAGCTCTTCCTGCTGCTCGAGGGGTCGGTCACCCTCTTGCTGCACGACGGCGAAGGTGTGCGGGAGCTGCCCCTCGAGCCGGGGCGGCCCGTGCTGGTCACCCAGCCCCACAGCGGCTTCTGCCCCGACGGTGCCCACACGGGCAAGGCCTTCGTGGTGGAGCGCGACGTGTTCAGCACTCACTACCGTTCGCCCGAAGGCTGGAACTCGTGACCACCCCCGCCCGGAAGCTCTCCCGCACCCTCTTCCGCCGCCTGCGCGGCCGGTTGGATCCGCGCATCAAGGACTCGGTGGCCCGTCGCATGACCCAGCGGGTGGCCTTGGCGGTGCTGGGCAACAAGCTGGCCGCCTGGAAGCCCGTGCACGAGGGGGCCATCCTGCTGGCCAGCGAGGCCGAGGCCCTGCCGGTCGAGACCCTGCATCGCATCTTCGAGGAGATCTGCGGCGTGCTGCTGGTCGGTCACGTGGTGCCCCTTCCTCGGGTGCGCGAAGACATCCGAGCCGCCACGGATTGGTACCTGGGCAAGTGCATCTGCCGGCAAGCCGAGCGGGTCCACGACCTGTACCGCCCGGGCGGCGACGAGGTGTACCTGCTGGGGTCCGAGCAGGCCTGCCAGCCGTGGCTCGATCGCCTCGTCGACGTGTTCGAGCGGCTGCGCGGCAGCGACGACATCACCTCGGCGGGCGCCGTGGACCTGCTGCAGCGCATGGCCACCCTGCGCCGCGTCGGGGACGATGGCTACGGCGTGGCCGCGTTCATGGAGCTGGGCCATCCCTACTACGAGATCCTGTTGGATCACCCTCGCTACGTCCAGCAGTGGCGCGAGACCATGCGCCGCAACAAGCGCACCTGGCGCATGCACCCCGACCTGCTCGAGGCCTGGGCCGAGCTGATGTACTTCACCCGCGGCGCGGTGTTCACGTCGATGGTGGTGGTGGACGAGCGCTACACCATCTGCACCTGCCCTGGCCCGGAAAACGACGGCGGCTGCCTGCTGTTCAACTGGACCTTCCACTCAGGCAACCCCAACGTACTGGCCGCCAGCATCGAAGGGCAACGCAAGGATGACCAGGGCGAAGCCCTGCCCTGCGCCCGCTTCCCGGAGCGCCAGGAGCGACCCTGCTTCGGCTGCGGCTGCGACCACGACGCTCCAGGCGCCGAGACTCCAGACGGGCTCGAGGATCCCAGGCCTGGCTACGAGCCCGGCTGACGCCTGCGCGCGATCCCGACAAGGCCCAGCAACCCCAGCAGCAACCCTCCGGAGCGCCCACTCGGCTGGGCGGCACAGCCGCAGCTTCGCTCGAGGATCTCGATGTCCACCTCGAGCTCGACGCTCTCCACCGGATCGCCGTCGTCGGTGACCTCGATGACGGCGAGGTCGGGGCCCACGGCGTCGTCTCCTCGGTCGGCCTCGAAGGTGATCTTGCCGTTGTCGTTGATGCTGATGGTGCCGTGGTCGGCCTGCTCGACGACGGCGTAGGTGTGGCTGTCGCCTTCGTCGGGATCGTTGGCGTCGACCTGCACCTTGACGGATCGCCCCGCCTCGACCTCGATGAGTGGGACCGTCGGTTCGGGCGTGGCGTTGCAATAGGTCATGGGGATCTCGACGCCGGTTGTTTCCTCGATCCAGTCGAGGGCCGCGTCGGGGCGCGCGTAGATGCCGCCGTCGCGGCACGGCACCTGGACGTTGTTGAACGCGCGGGAGGTGACGCCCACCAGGTAGTTGCCGCGCTCGGTGATCAGGTAGAGCGGCCCACCGGAGTCTCCGTAGCAGGAGTCCACACCGCTGCCTCCCGCGCCGATCTCGCCGCCGGGGCTGATGGCGGAGTAGCAGCCGGACGAGATGTCGGAGCAGTCGTGGTCTACCACCGTGGTGTAGGCTTCCTGCAGCTCCGTGGTGTACTGGTTGCCCCAGAAGTCGATGGCGCCGTAGCCCACGATGGCCACGTCTGCGCCGTCGTAGAGGTACTGCTCGAGGATGCAGCCCTGGGCGATGGGCCGGGGTTCGGTCTCGGCGTCGTGCTCGAGGATCAGGACGCCCACGTCGAAGTTGGACCAGTGTTGAGGGTGACCCACCTGGCGAGTGACGGCGATCTCCTCGCCCTCTTGGCGGTAGTCGTTGGTGGCCAGCTTGACCTTCGAGATGCCGCCGATGCAGTGGGAGGCGGTGAGCACCACGTTGGGGGCGATGAGCGTGCCCGTGCAGCCGACGGAGTTGCCGAAGTAGACCGCCGCGCAGTCGTCCCACAGGCCCTCGGGTGCTTGCTCGCCCCCGACGACGGGAGCGCCGTGTGCCAGGGAGATCGAGAGCACGAGCGGGGCAAACGGCAGGGACATTGGCACCTCCGGGGCACAGCCTAGCGCGGGGCGGGCGAGTCGCTCGAGGACTCCGGTGAAACGTCGTTGACAGTCCGATCCTCCCCTCGTAATCATGGCCACTGGAGGCTTGCTTGCGAACGTGCCTCGGCGCCCTGCTGCTTCTGCCGTTCACCGGCTGCTACTGGATGATCTGGGATCCGGAGCGCGGGGACGATCTGGACACCGCTGTCTACGAAGCGAGCTGCGGCGATGGGGAGATCCGGCGCATCGCCACCGGGCAGAGCTTCGGGAGCCTCGCCGACGCGCTGGCGGCTGCGGACAGCGTGGACGGCTTCTGCCTCGGCCCCGGGGACTACACGGTCGACGAGTCGCTGTCCTGGGACTGTGGCGAGTGCGATGACCAGGGCGCGTCGTTCACGATCATCGGTGCCGGCTCGGACCGGACCACCATCGGCGATGCCTCCAAGGCCTTCGGCACCGACGTCCTGCTGTCCGTGGGTGGGCCGGCCCTCGTCGGACGTGTCCAGCTGGAAGGCGCCACCCTGCTCAACCTGCCGCTCGCTATCCTCGCGGACGAGGTCGAGGTCGCCGATCTGGCGTTGCAGACCTACGGCTCCAGCCTGCCGTTGTTTTCGGCGTACGCCGCCTCCATCGTGGCCAGGGACCTGACGATCCAGAGCTCCATGACCCATGGCGGTCCGTTCCTCCGCATCCACGCCGACGGCGAGATCCATGGGCTGACGCTGCAGGACAACACGATGACCCCCGGGGAGCTCCTGGAGGTGGAGGGGGATCTGGCGTTCGAAGGCCTCGCCTTGGTGCGCAACACCTCCTTCTCCGACGAGATCGGTGCCGTGGGGTTCGAGAGCCACGGTGAGCTCGCGGTCCAAGGCGGGCAGTTCGTCGACAACCGGCTCAGCGGTCCGTTGCTCAGGGCATTTCAGGGGCTGACGCTCGAGGACGTGGACATCACCGGCAACGACTCTCCGATGAGGGGCCAGGTGGTCGTGATGGATGTCGCGATGGTGACCGGTGGCGAGGTGGCGGAGAACCGCAGCCCCAGCGCGGCCTTCGAGCTGGGGGAAGAGGCGAGCCTGGTCATCGAGGGCACTGACTTCGGCCTGGGTCAGAGCGCCAATACGCCTTGCGACGTCTCCGTGTCGTTCGAGGGAGACCACGAGGCTCGGTGCATCGGCGTGGGCCTCGGACCCGACGCCAGCTCGACCTGTGACTTCCAGGGCTGCCTCTGATCCTTGGCGCCTGGCCGCCTGGGCGCTATCGTTGCGCCATGCGCGCTCCCGTCCTCCTCCTCGCTCTGCTTTGCCTCGGCTGTACACCCGACGCCGACATCAAGGTCGACACCGGTGACACTCGAGACACCGCCGACCCCGACGTCGTGGCCCCCGCCACGGAGCGGAGCTTCACGGCGGAGTTCGCCGTGGACGCCAGTGGCCAGGGCATGGATCGCCTCGGGTCCGTCCAGGTAGCGGCCAACCAGGTCAGCCTCGAGCTGTCGGGCGTGGCCCACCGGGGCCTGGCCTACCAGCACCACGACTGGCAGAGCACCGGCTACGTGCTGTTCGACCTGCTCACCGTGGCGGAGGACGGGTCGAACCTGGCGGTCACCTATCTCTACGCCCAGGACGACGACCTCCCCTACGCCTACACCGAGAGCTTCCAGCACCCCATGGACTGGGAGGAAGCCAGCGGCAGCGCGAGCTGGCAGCAGACCGAGACCGTGGTGCAGGCCAGCGTGCCAGCCCTGCGTGCGCTGCCCGAACCCACCGTCACCGGCATCGAGATCCAGTCCGACGAGCTGTGGCTCGACGGGGCCGAGGGTGGCATCGTGGCGGATGGTACCGAATACCGGCTCCTGCCCTTTGCATCCGTGGACTGCACCGAGTGTCCCGGGGGGCCCTGGCTCGAGCTGCACGGCCTGATGGTCGCCACCGGCGAGGCCTGCTTCGGCATCGTCTACCTCTTTCCGGACGAGCCCGACTTCGCCCAGCTGTCCTACGGCATCTGCTTGCCAGGGCTGGACACCCCCGGGGGCGAGTTCGAGGTCTCCTGGTCCGGCAGCCTGGCCTCGACTCGCAGCGCGGCCACCGCCTCGGTGGCGCCTCCGGCCGGCCGCCCGCCGCCCCGCCGCTAGTCCTTTTCGGTGCCCGGTTCAGCCTCACCTTGGAGCAAGTGGTCCAGGGATTCGGCGATGCGCTCCCGAGCTGCCTTGTCGCCTCCGCGCCCCACAACCCAGCCGCTGTGGAAGTCCTGTACGATTCCCTGCTCGTCCAGGACGAACATGGCGGGGATGCCGTTGATGCGGGCCTCCCGCATGGCCTTCCGGCCGGCCCAGCCGACCATCAGGTGGTTCGGCTCGTCGCCGTCGAAGTAGTCGGTCACGTCCTGGGCATCGGCATCCACCGAGATGGCCAGGAAGGTGATCCCCAGCGGTGCGTACTCCTTGGCGAGCTTGTCCATGTTGGGCAGGGCCTTGACGCAGGGCCCGCACCAGGTGGCCCAGAGATCCACCACGCGGATTCCCGTGACCTGGCTCAGCTGGCGCTTCACGCCGTCCTGCTCGAAGTGCAGATCCGGAAAGGGCTGACCGATGCGGTAGGCCTTGGCCTGCTCACGCAGGCTCGGGCCCTCGGGTTCGTCCTCGGCCTCGTCTTGGCTCGGCGCATGCAGGGCGATCCATGCCTCGATGCCACCCGGCGCCCAGCAGTGGGCCTGGTACAGCGTCACCAGGCGCTTGTAGGCCAGCTTCTCCAGGTCCGGATCTTCACCCTGGGCGAGTGCCAGGCCGCGCCCCAGCTGGCGCAGTGCCGGCCGGTCTTGGCCGAGGGCGGTGTAGACCAGGCCCAGGTGCAGGTGGAGCTCGGCGCGGTGGTCGGGGGCCAGCATCAGGGCCTGGCGCAGCTGGACGGCCGCTTCTTCATGACGGCCGAGGCGGTACAGCACCCAGCCGTGGGTGTCCGCGATGGCGCAGCCCCATGAGCGCGTCCACTGCATCCAGTGGTCGTAGCCGTGGCCGCGGTGATCGCCCCGTGCATCGTAGGCTGGCAGATGGTGCAGGGCGCCCTGAATGGCCTCGAGGGCTTCGTCCAGGTACAGCCCCGCCACGGCTGCGCTGTAGGCGAACTGATTGGCCAGGAAGGGGTTGTCGGGTGTGGCGGACCAAGCCGCCTTGGATGCCTCGAGCGCCTTGATCGGCTGCCCGGCTTCTTCGTGCAGCTTGGACAGCTGGGCGAAGTAGGCCGCGTGGACCTCGGCGTCCTCGGGTAGGCGCTCTCGGTAGTCCTTGGCGATGCCCACGGCCTTGCGCGGGCGGACCCGGCGAGCGGCGCTTCGCAGCTCGCGGAGCAGAGGATTCTCGCCGTCCTCGGGACGTTCCACCCACTGCACCACGCCGTCGAACTGGAACCGGTTGCGCACGAAGCCGGGGTCCAGCTCCGCCAGCCGCTCCTCGGCTTCCAGCGTCGCCTCCGTCTCCTCGGCGTAGACGAAGAGCCGCCGGGCGGACTCCACCAGCAGCGGATCCTGGCTCTCGAGGTTGACCCGGGCAGCACCGAGGGCCTGCTCACGCGCCAGGTCGAGGGCGTCGCCTCTGGTCTTGCGCCAGAGGTTGCCCGCATAGGTCAGGCGCCAAGGCTGCTCCACGTAGAGCTCCGCCAGCTCCTGGGCGAGAGCTGCGGTGATGGCCTGCTCCTTGACCCGCAGGCGGAGGCTGTAGGCTCTCGCCTCGGGCACGGCTTCCCCGAGCTTGATCAAGGCGTGGCGCGGCGCCTCGAGATCGCCGGGACAGACCCCTCGGGCCTCGAACAGCGCCCGTTGGGCCCAGTAGGTATCCACCAGGTTCGCTGGGGAGTCCGCGAGCAGATCATCCACCTCTTCGCACCACGAGCCGAGCTGGCGGTTGCGCCAGTGGAGCAGGTTGGCGAGCGCCACGCGCGGCGGAACCGCATCGGGATCTTCTTCGAGCCAGGTTCGGTACAGGGCCTCCGTGCTGTCGGCCTCGCGGAGGGCCTTGACGCTCAGCCAGGTGTAGAGCCGGTGGGCCCCGATGTCCTCGGGCTGGACCTGGAGGTGCATGGAGACCGTAGCCAGGGCCTGTTCGATGCGGCTGGATTCCGCCAGGTACCAGGCGCGGTCCAGGTCGCTGGGATCGGCGGCCTGGACGGATGCTGCCGCGAGGGCTGCCAGCAGGGAGCAAGGGGGCATGGGCCATCCTCCGGAGGACAGCCCAGACTAGCACGGCCGGAGGCGTTCAGTGGCTGTCGATGAAGTCCGCTGCGTTCTGGCAGGCCTGTGAGTTCATGGCCATGATCGAGTCGCCCACGGCCAACATGCTGGCTTCTTCGCCAGAGTCCGGGCTGCCGGGCAGCGTCGCGACCTCCGGGCAGAGGTCTTCGTAGCAGCCCGTGGCGAGGGAAGCGGCGCCGACGACGAGGGCGGTCAGGAGGATGCGGCTGTAGCTACGGTGGAAGTTCCTGGCGGCGTTCATGGCTGGCTCCCTGTCGATGTCACCCCGTTGGACCCCCGAGCGGCCAAGAACGGAAAACCAATGGGCGGCAAGGGCATCGAGCGGTGACGAGCGGCGATGATAGGTGGGCGCCACCTCCTCTAGGCTCGAGGTTCCCATGGCCGTCGGCGGGCTGCTCGTCATCCTGACCATCTTTGCCGTGCTGGGCGTGATGTTCCTGGCGAGCGCACTACTCCTGATCGTGATCCTGAAGCAGAGCGCCGCCCGCAAGGGGCGTATGGGCATCAACGTCCGCAGGGAAGACTGCCCCGCTGCGGCTTGAAGCTCCCCGCGATGCGCAAGCCCGCGAACATGCGCCAGGCCGCGTGGGGCGGCTGGACCTGTCAGCGCTGTGGCGTCGAGCTGGACAAGTGGGGCAATCCGGTGGACGGTGCGAGCTAGCGGGATCCCCCACCGCTTGTCGGAGGGCGGCTCGCGCGCAGCACTCGCCCCAGTGACACGCCTTCGAGCAGGGCGCAGAGCACGCCCACCCCCACGGTGATGCCGAACAGCGCCACGTGGTAGACGACGGCGAAGGCCCGCGCCGCGTCGGGGTTGGCCTCCCACGGGCCGAGGGCCGCCGCGGCGAAGAGTTCGAAGGAGCCGAAGAAGCCCGGTGTGGGCGCCACCGTCATGCCCGTGAGGCTGCTGACCAGGACCGCGAACGCGGGCTCCCACCCATGGGGCAGGTCGGAGAAGGCCTGCAGCGTGAGCGTCGTTCCGACCATGGTGCCGCCCCACATGCCCGCCGTGGCCGCCGCGGCGATCACCAGGCGTTGAGGCCTGCGCGCCAGGCCGCGCAGGTTGTGGTGGAAGGTGTCAAGGAAGGCTGGGACGCGGTCTCGGAGCAGGGGGAGCGGGGCGAGCAATCGACGCGCCCAGCCCGTGGCCCAGCTCCCTAGGAGCAGGACCGCCAACAGGCCCAGGCCCAGGCCGGCCGCGAGGACGCCCATGACGCGCTGGCCGGCGTGGAGCAGGTCCACCTCGCCTACCACGAGCGAGTCCGCCGGTAGATCCACCCAGAAGCCCAGCACCAGCAGCAAGGAAAGCAGCATCAGCATGTCCAGCAGGCGCTCGGTCACGATGGCGGCCATGCTGGTACCGAAGGGGATGTCCAGCTTCTCCTGGAACAGCGCCGGCCGCACCAGCTCACCGAGGCGCAGAGGCATGGTGTTGATCGCCATGAAGCCGATGGCGTTGATGGAGAAGTTGTCTCGGAATGGAAGCGGGCGCCCCATCAGCGCCGAGAGCCGCCAGCAGCGCACCACGAAGACGGAGAGATAGGCGAACATCGACGTCGCCACCAGGCCCCAGCGGACGTCGGCCAGGGAGACGCGGAAGGCCGCTGAGTCCATGCCCCAGAGGAACCACGCAAGGCACCCGACGGTGAGCAACAGGACGGCGGCGAGCTTCCAGCGCATGCGCGGGCCTCTTGAGGAAGCTCTCCTCTAGCCGAGTGGCCCCCGTCTGACACGGGCGCGGCGTTGACACGGAATCCGGCCGCCTGCTAGTCTGCGCGTCTACGCTGGGATTCACCTCACGAAGTTCCCGGCACGCAGCCGGAGAGGATGCCATGACTCAAGCGGACCCCGAGGAGCTCGAGACCCGTCTCCAGGAACTCGAGGCAGAGATCCAGCAGAGACGCCAGGTCCTCGAGCAAGCCCGCCAGGACTCCGCGGCCGCCGACCAGGCCGTGTCCGATGCCGAAGCGGCTCTCGAGCAGGCCAACACCGAGCTCGAAGCCAGCCGCAAGGAGCTCGAGGAAGCCGAAAGCGAGGCCAAGAGCGCCCAGACCGAGGTCGAGCAGGCGCAGGCGGAGCGCGATCGTCTGCAGGCCGAGCTCGACGGTCTCGACGCCCAGGCCGGGGAGCTGCCAGACGTCTCGGTCATCGAGCAAGAAATGGCGGACCTGCGGGCCCAGCGCGAGCAGCTGCAAGAACAAGCCTCTCGAAACGACGAGGAGCAGAAAGCAGCGCAGGAGGAGATCGAGTCCATCGAGGCCCAGCTCGCCGAGACCGAAGCCGAACAGCAGGAGCTGACGGCCGAGATCGAGCGGCTCGAGGCCGAGCTCGAAGAGCTCGCTGGCGACGACTAGCGCCGCGTGGCCCCCTCCGCCGCCCAACGGTTGGCTTCCCTGGACCACCAGCACGTGGTGGTGGCGCTGGTCCGTGCGGTGCTCGGGGCCTTGCCAGCGGAGCTGCGCGGCTTCCCCGATGTTCTGCTCGAGCCCGCCCAGCTCCTAGCGGGCAAGGGGGTCGGGTCCGCGGGGCACCCGGCCTTGGACCTGGCCGAGCGGCTGGACGGCGGCGAGCTGTACCGCGCCGTTGCCACCAGCTTCCGCATGGCCCTGACCCTGTACGACGAGCACGAAGCCTGGGCCGTCGGTATCGAGAGCCTCGAGGAAGATCAAAAACGCGACGCCACGCTCCGCTTGGTGGGGCTGGCCATGCTCGCCTCCCGGGCAGGTCCCGGTGACCAGGCGGGTGTCTCCACCGCGCTCACCCAGCCGGGCCCCGGTCGGCTCCTGCTGCTCTGGCTGCTGGCCGTAGAGCTGGCGCTGGGCTTCGCCATGGAAGACGAGCCCCTCGACGACGACTTCTTCCCGGACATGCTGGACGAGTGGCTGGACGAAGCCGTGGAGAGCTTCGAAGACCTGGCCAGTGGCTCCGAGCTCCAGCTCGCCCGCCAGGTCGTCGAAGGCCTCGCCGGTTCCATCGCGCCTTTGCTGGACGGCTGTGTGGAGCACGTGGCCGCTCTGGCGCAGGCCGTGCGCGACAATCTCCCTGACCTCGCCGAGAGCAGCACCGCCGCCATGGCCGCCGAAGTGGAAGCCATGCCGGTCTACCTGCTGCTGGCCACCGGCCTGATGGCGGACGGCTCGATGCCGGCTGGAGACGTGGCCCCTCCGCCCGAGCCCGCGTCCGACAGCGAGCCCGACAGCGAGCCCGAGCCCTCCGCCCCCGTCCCAGCTCCTCGGGATGACGAGGAAGAGGAAGCGGAGGAAGAGGAGGACTGGGACTTCGACTTCGACGACGAGGAGGACGAGCCCGCCGCGCCCGCCCAGCCCGAGCCCGACGAGGAGGAGGAGGAGGAAGCGGAGGACGAGGACTGGGACTTCGACTTCGATGACGAGGACCCAGCGGACGAAGAAGCCGCCGCGCCCGCCCGCGCCGCCCCCTCGTCCGCCCCCGCCGCTGTTTCCGAGGACGAAGAGGAGGACTGGGACTTCGGCTTCGACGACGAGGACGACGAACAGCCCGAGCCCGAGGAAGAGCCGGACCGGAGCGCCGAGGAGCGCGAGCGGATCCAGGGCGAGATCGACCCGAAGGTGTCCAAGCGGGGCGAGCTCGACGAGCGGATTGGCGCGCTGCGGGAACAGCTCGGCCAGCATCGGCAGCAGCACGACGTCCACGAGCGCGATGCCGCTGCAGCCCGGGAAAAGGCAGCGGAGATCGAGGGATCGCTCGAGGCGGCCACGTCGGCCATCGACCAGGCCCAGGACGCCAACGAGCAGGCCGAGACGGCCTCGCGAGAGGCCAGGGAAGCGGTCTCGGAAGCGGACGACCGTGTCGCAGCCGCCCAGAGCGGCCTGGAAGCTGGCCAGCAACGGCTCGACACGCGCCGCGCCGCCTGCGAGACCTGCCAGGCCGCGGTGAGCCAGGCCGAAGAACGTTTGACAGAGGCCCAGAATGGCGGGCAGAGCGCTGCCACCCAGGTCGCCGACGCGCAGCAAGCCATCGAGGCGCTCGAGGCCGAGCGGAACGAGTTGACGGCGGGTCTGGATCAGCAGCGGTCGGACCGATTGGCTGGACTGAACGCCCAGCTCGAAGAGCAGCGAACCTCCCTGCGGTCTGCCCAGCAGCGTCTGGACGAGCTCGCGCCTGGGCTCGGCACGGCCCGGGAGCGCCACGAGACCGCCACGGGTCGCGCGGGGGAGCTCACCGAGGCACTTCAGGCCCGCGATGACACGCTCGAGGATGCCCAGTCGCGCCTCGTTGCGGCGCAGGCGGGCAACGAAGAAAGCCTGGAGCTCCTCGAGACCCGGCGGGCCTCCCTCGAGGCCGCGGCCGAAGTCCTCGCCACGGGTCAAGCCCAGGCTGCCGAGCGGCAGCAGGCGGTCGAAGGCCTGCGAGAGAGCTGCGCCCAGCTCCAGAGCGCTCGAGAACAGGCAGCCCAGGACCTCGACGCCGCCCAGCAGGGCGCGGCTCGATGTGTGGCGTCGGGCGAAGCCGCAGCCGCGGATCTCTCCGAACGGGAGGGGGAGCGTGAGCGGCTGCTCGCGAGCCTGGACGACCAGCGCGCCGCTTCGACAGCTCGGCTGGGCGATCGGCTGGCCCGCGCCCGGGAAGCGTGCGAACGCGCCACGGCGAGCCAGGGGGAGCTCCAGCAAGCCCTACAGCGCGCCACCGATGCACGCGGGCAGCTCGTCTCCGCAGCCGCCGATGTGCTCGAGTCCTCGAAGACCTGCGATGGGTCCCTCGAGCTGGCGGGGCCTGCCCTCGAGGCTGCGCGACTCGAGCATGAAGACTCAGCTGCGAAACGAGCGACCGCCTCGGATTTGCTCAGTGCCTGCGGACAACGTCTCTCCAGCGCCGAGGAAGGGGCCGTCGCCGCCGTCGCGGCGGTCGAACGCGCGGGGACCAGTGAAGCCTCCGCCCTAGCCGCTCGAGAAGGTGCCCAGGAGGCCCTCGAGCTGGCCCGCGCCGCGGCCCTGGACGCATCCGAGGCCGTCCAGGCAGTGCAGGCCGAGATCGAGACCCTGGTCGAACGGAGAAGCGAGGCCCACGGGGCGATGGACGATCGTCGCGCGTCCGCACGCGCAGGGATGCAGGATGGCCTGTCCGAGCTGCAGTCCCGCGCGGTAGAGGCCGAAAAACGCCACGCTGCTGCCCAGGCCGGGCTGACGAATGCGGGGGACACTCGCCGCCAAGCCGAAGAAAGGTCCGGTGAACTGCGGGGCTCCCTCGAGCGGTGCGAAGAAGCGCTCTCCACCGCCGGCCAGGCGCTCGAAGCCGCGTCCGAGGAACTCGCGGCCCATCGCGCGCGCAGTGAGAGCCTCTCTACCGAACTCACCGCGGCCGTCGAGGCCCTCGAGGGGGCCACCACCCGCCACGGTGAGCACCACCAGGCCGTAGAGCAAGCGCGCGCGCGGGTGACCGAGTGCGAGCAAACCCTGTCCCACGCTCGAGGGGCGCTCGAGGCGTGCGAGCGAGAGCGCGACGGCCTGGCCGAAGCCTGCCGTGACCGCGAGCAGCAGCTCGCTTCGATGCAGGATGAGCAACGGGACACCCTGGCACAGATGGGCGACCGGCGTGCGGCCGCGGAAGCCGAGCTGAAGTCCTCCCTTGCCGAGCGAGAGCACGCGCTAGAGACCGCCAAGCAGCGCACCAGCTCCTGCGAGCAGGAGCTCGAGGCCGCCCGAGAGCGGCAGGCCCGGGTGTCGACCGACGGCGAGCGTCTGGACCGCGTCCAGCAAGAAAACGCCTCGAGTCTGGAAAGCAGCGAAGGCAAGCTCGAGGCCGCCAGGGGAGGAGCGGAGCAGGCCCAGGTCCATCGCGACAAGCTGTCGGCCGCCCTCGACGAGGCTGCGGAGAGGGCCTCGGAGCTGCTGGAATCGTCAGCCCTCGCGCGGACCGCCGCCGAAGCCGCTGGCGAACGTCAGGCTGGGCGGTCGGCGGACGCGCAGGAGCGCCAGGGGGATCTCGAGGTCCTGCGGACCTCCGCTGCAGACGCCCAGGAGCTGCTCGATCGGACCGCCGTGGAGATCGCGGGCCTCGAGGAAGAGCAGGCCACGCTCGAGCAGGAGCTACTGAGCCGTGTGCACGGGCTGCGGGCGGCGGCGGAAGCTCGGCTCCGGTCTTCCCTCGACGAACGAAGACAGGCGTTGGAGACCAACAACCAGCGAGCCGCCGCGCTCTCGCAACAGCTCGAGGCCGCCGGCTCGCGGCGCGCGTCGACCGCCGAAGAGGGCGAGCGTCTCGACCGGGCGAGCCAGGAAAACGGCGCCGAGATCGAGCGCGTAGAGGCCCGCCTCGAGCTCGCCCAGGGCGGTGTCGAGCAGGCTGCCGTCCACCGCGGCGATCTCACCGCCCAGCTCACCGAAGCCGAGCGCGAGGTCGAGCGGCTGCAGGAAGCGCTCGAAGCGGCGCGTGTCGCCGCGGCGACCGTCCAGGAGCGCCAAGCCGCCGCCGTCGTGGCGGGCGCAGCGCTCCGCGCCGGGCTCGAGGAACCGGGGGAAGTTGCCGCGGACGCCGCGAGCTTCCTGGAGCTGTGCGAGGTGGAGGTCGGGGGGCTCGAGGAAGAGCAGAGCGAGCTTCGGCTGGCGCTCGAGCAGCGGAAGCAAGCTCTCGCGGCCGAGCGGGACCAGGCCGTGACCGGGCGGAGAGAGCGACTCGTAGCGCTCGATCGCGACTACGGCAGCCTCGAAGAGCGTCGGGTCCAGCTCCAGGCATCCCTCGCGGAAGCCCGTCAGCGGGCCACCTCGGCTGGCCAGGCCGCCGACCGTGCCCGCAGGGCCGTCGAGGACGTGGACTCGGCCGAAGCCTCGGGCCGGGATTCCCTGGCGTCGGCAGCAGCCACCCGGGAGCATGCGGGCCAAGGTCGGGAAGACATCGTACCGGCCCTCGAAGAGGCACGGATGCAGCGCGAGATCCTGGGCGAGCTGGCCCAGGCGGCTAGCGCCTACGTCGTCGACCTTCGCGACGTCATCGAGCAGCGGGAGATGGGCTGCGTGTCGGCGCAGGAAGCGCTCGAGGAACGGGAAGAGGACGCCCGGGATGCCGCCGAGCTCTTCGTCCTGCGCGAGCAGGAGATCGACGGTCTGCTCGACGAGCGAGACGGCTGCGCGGAAGATCTAGCCCAGGCCCAGGCCGAACTCGCCGAGCGCCAGGGGCCTTCCCACAAGCTGCGCCTCGAGCTCGAAGCCGCCAGGGCTCGCCATCAACAGCTCGATCAGCGGCGTGTGGGGCAGCGTCCCGGCCTCGACGCCGTGTACGAGCGGCTGCAGCGGCTCCGCCTCGAGGGCGGGCGCATCGCTCGAAAGTTCCCAGACCTGGGGCGTTCGATCGCCATCCAGCGTAAGCTCCTCACGGCCGCCAAGCAGATGGCAGGAGCCCCTGGGCGGGACGTCGATGGGCAGCTGACGCGGGTCGAACGCGGGTTGGCCGATGCCTCGCGCAGGCACCAGGCCTGGGAGGAATACCGCGAAGACCAAGCCGTGCTCCAGACCGATCTGCGCGTCGCAGTCGCCGAGCGCGAGGCCGCGCTGTCGGCCGCCGAGGAGCACTGGGAGCTGCTGCATCTCCGCAAGCGCAAGTATCCTCGCAAGCTGGCTCGGCTCGAGGAAGAGCGGGCCGCAGCGGTGGCTCAGCTCGAGGCCATGGGCGTCGTTCGGCGTCCACCGCCGCCTCCCTCCCTCCCACCACCCCCACCGCCGCCACCCCCACCGCCGCCTTCCTCGCCCGAGCTACCGGACGAGGACACCTGGGTCGTCGACGACGAGGGCTGACACCGCCGAACCAGGACCGAGCGGCCGCTCGCTGGCTGCCTGGGGTACCCGTGCCGGGATCTCCATGTCCCAGGGGTGGACATGCGCACCCCAACCTGTCCGGCCGCGGGTTGAGGGACCGAGGAAAGGGGCTTTTCGTTCGGTTGCCCGTGGCATGCTTCTTGCGATTGTAGCGGGATGTCACGGAGGTCTCCCATGCTTCGCTCTCTCCCCTTCCTCTCCATCGCCCTGCTCTCCTTCACCGGGTGCACGCTCTTCCAGCACGCACCGTCGGCCGACGACGCTCCCGGCGACTGCCCCATGGCCATCCGAGTCGAAGGCTGGGCCGAGCTGGACCTGCGGGAAAACAGCGACACCGACCGCTGGATCGGCCAGGAATACCACTCGGTCTTCCACCTGCCCGAAGGGCAAGAAGAGTACTCCTACAACACCATGGACGCCTTCGACCTGGCTGGTCAGGTCATCTCGCCCAGCTCCGACCTGGGTGAAGCCAGCTTCCTCGTCATGGACATGGGCAGCTCCTGGTCCTACTCCGACCGTGACGAGACCCTGAACCCTCCAGAGGATGGCGAGACGCGCTACGCCTACGACCGCGGCAGCGGCATCCTCATGGCCCAGCGGGACATCAAGGCCGAGGACGGCAGCTACGAGCACGAGCTCGAGGTCACCGAGCTGGTGGTCAGCGAGACCGCGGTGGGCCCCATCATCTACCTCGAGTACAAAGAAACCTACTTCCAGGGTGAAGACGGCGGCTCCTGCACCGAGACGGGCAGCGGCGGCGAGCGCGGCGACGGCGTCGAGGACGGTGGCTCGTCGGGTGGTTCATCCGACGGCAGCTCCGGCGGCTCGTCGGGCGGCAGCTCGGGTGGTACCTCTGGCGGTGGCCACGACGGCGACTGGTCCGCTTGCGGTGAAGACGGCGTGGTGGATGGCATCGACGTCTCCTACTGGCAGGGCAGCATCAACTGGGACTCGGTGGCCAGCGACGGTATCGACTTCGCCATCGTGCGGTCCGCCGACGGCTTCTTCGAGGATCCCGACTTCGACACCAACTGGGCCGGCGCGCGCAACGCGGGGCTGCTCCGCGGCACCTACCAGTACTTCCGCGCCAGCGAGAGCGGCGCAGCCCAGGCCGAGCTGGTGCTGCGACGCCTCGGCACCCTCGAGGACGACGATCTACCTCCCGTGCTCGACATCGAGACCACCGACGGCGTCTCCACCAGTCAGGTTGCCGACCGCATGTGGGACTGGCTGGACACCATCGAGAGCGAGACCGGCCGTATCCCGATGATCTACACCAGCCCGGGCCTGTGGCCATCCATGGTCGGCAACGCGGACTTCTCGGACTACCACCTCTGGGTCGCGCACTGGACCACCGGCTGCCCCACCCTGCCCAGCGGCTGGGATTCCTGGCAGTTCTGGCAGACCAGCTCCTCCGGCTCGATCGGCGGCATCTCGGGCAACGTGGACACCAACCTGTTCAACGGCAGCTACGACGATCTGGTGGACTGGGCCTGGGACAACTAGCCAACGCTCGCCTCCCTCGCCCCCTTCGGGAGTGAGGGGCGATAGGCCCTGGTGGTCCAGCGTAGGTTGATCCTGTTCCACCCGATGGGTGGGGTCGGCCTCCCGACAATGGCCATTCGCGCACTATGTGCCGTCGAATGCACAAAAATAGCGACTATCCCACCCTGAGTGCACATCTACGTCGGAGAAAGTTGGAGTTGGCGGGGGTGCCCGTCCGAAAACCGACGTTTCATGGTTTCGACCCGACTGGTTTGCCGTCCCGTTGTGCATTCGGGGGCACATAGTCGCTGAAGCCGTGCGTTCAGTGGGACATAGTGCGCTGCTTCGGCCGGATTGTGCGTCGTCGGCGGGTGTGGTCCCTGGGT
>CAZVHW010000071.1:15365-19328 GCA_964626835.1 uncultured Enterobacterales bacterium | reverse complement strand
AGTCGGTGGCCTCGGCGACGTAGCCGTCCGGGGCGTCGCAGGCGACCGCGAATGAGGCCACGTCACCGTAGTCGTCGCCGTCGGTGTCTGCGTACCAGGTGGTGGCGTCTTCTGCGTCGTCTTCGTCCACTTCGCCGTCGCAGTCGTTGTCGACGCCGTCGCACAGCTCGTCGGCGTCCGGGTTGACGTCGGTGTCGCCGTCGTTGCAGTCGTCGCCGTTGTCCACCCAGCTCTCTTCGGGGTCGCAGCTGAGGGTCATGCCGCCTTCGTTGCCGAAGTCGTCGCCGTCCTCGTCGGGGTACCAGGGCTCGAGCAGCTCGTCGTCGGCGCTGCCAGAGCAGTCGTCGTCCACGCCGTTGCAGGTCTCGGTGGCGCCGGGGTGAACGGTTGCGTCGCCGTCGTCGCAGTCGTCGCCGCCGTGCACCTTGTCTTGGTAGCCGTCACCGTCTTGGTCGGTCAGCACCTCGAAGCGGTCGTCCAATTCCGTGTCGGAGATCCAGATGCAACCGCCCAGGCCGGCTGTCAGCAGCGCGGTGACGAGAATGCGCATGTTCGACCTCCCCTCAGAAGCTCAGGCCGAGGCCCACGCCGGGTGCGCCATCGACGAAGAAGCTCGCTCCGACCGTACCCGCGCCCGCGACTGCGAGCCCCAGGCCTGCGATGGCGAAGCCGTGGTTGCGGGACTGGATGCCGTCGAGCGCCGTGGGATCGTCTTCCTTGTAGAACGACGACTGGGCACCCGCCGCCAACCCCAGGAGCACGGCGCCAACGACGACCCCGCCGCCTCCGCCGGCCAGCATGGCTAGCTGTGTGTTGCCCATGCCCTGGCCTGGGATCGTGGCCTGTCGTTGTTGCCGGCGGAGCTCTTCCTCGCTGACCTGGCCCAGGGTGAGCTGACGGGTTTCCATGGTGGCGACGCGGATGTCGCGGGCTTGCATGGCGGCGCCGTCTTCCTGCCACTGCAGCAGGTGGTGGCCCACCACCACGTCGATGGGTACCCCCAGCTGCACCTTGCGCCCGTCGAGCCAGGCTTCGGCCGAGCCTTGGAGCAACAGCGAGCCCCCGGTCTCGTCCAGCACGCGGCGCTGAACTGCCTGAAACGTCTTCTCGACGTCTTCGCCGTAGACGGCGTCGATGGGGGTAGCGGGGGAGATGGCGACCGCGCGGGCGAAGCTCGCCTCGGCGTCGGCCGACTCTCCCGCGAAGAGGGCGACGGCGCCGGTGAGCTGGAAGAGAGCGGCGAGCATCACCGTGTTCACGGGCTCTTCCTGGCACTCGAGCTGGCCCACGGCTTGCTGGGCCAGGGCCTGGGCGCGCTCGATCTCGACCATGCCGAGGGCCTCGGTGATCTGGTCGACGGCATCGAGGAGGTCGGCACAGTCCTGGGCGCGGGCCAACCCGGGCAGGAGCAACAGCGCGAGGCTGGCTGCGAGGGCTGGGCGGGTCATTGGACGTTGCCTCGGGTTGTGTTGTAGGTCCAGATGGTCTTGCCACCGGGTTCCACCGTGATCTCTTCACGCTGGGTGCGCTCGCCGTCCACGAACATGAGCACGTGGGTGCCCGGGGTGACCTCGGCGGTCTTGGGGGTCTTGCCCACCAGGGTGCCGTCCAGGTAGACCATCAGGCCGAAGGGCACCGAGCCGAAGCGCACCTTGATCGGCTCGGCGGACGGGGCCGGCGCGGGTGTGGGCTCGGATTGGGTGGGGGTGGTGGTCTGGGCGCTGCTCGTGATGGTGTTGGTGGGCGAGTTGGTGGTAGTGCTGGGAACCGGCGGGTCCCGATCGTCCTCGGGCGGTGCGGCGGGTGTCACTCCGTTGGGGGATGCGTCTGCGGTGGCCGGCAGTTCCTCGGGATCGGCTTCTGGGCCACCTTCGGGTTCGGTCGGCGGCTGGGACGGTGGAGGCTCCGGATCGGCTACGACCGCCGTGGGTGGAGTCTGGACCGTGGTGGGCGGATCGGCTCGTTCCTCGGCTCTCCGGCTCTGCTGCTCGCGTCCGAAGGCGAACCACCAGCCTCCCGCCAGGACCAAGGCCAGAAATGCGGCCAGGCCGGCCCAGAGGGCGAAGCGCAGGGGGGTGGCGGCGTCGACGTTTCGGAGCACCGCGTCCTTGGGGTGCTCCTCGGTGGCGTCCAGTTCGAGCTCTTGGGGCTCGATCTTTGTGACCGCGGAGCCCTCTTCCCAGAGGGTCTGGCCGGAGAGATCGGCGTCTTTGGGCTCTTCGGGCGCGATCACCGTGGGCAGCACCTCGCGGGCCCAGACCTCGAGGGCAGGGCCGGGCACGGCGGCCTCGAGCTCGCGGCACTGATCGACGATGTCGTTGGCCGAGGGGCGCCCGTCCGGGTCGTAGGCGAGCATGGACTCGAGCAGCGCTATCACCTTGTTCCAGGATTCCCCGGGGAAGGCGGTGAGGTCTGCGGCCTCGAGGCGGGACTGGACCTGGTTGTCGTGCACGTCCGGCGCCTCGCCCGCCCAACCCAGGCGCTTGCGGGCCAGGGCCTCGAAGGCGACCACCCCGAGTGCGTAGACGTCGCTCGAGGGGGACGCCCCGCGCCCGGACATGAGCTCCGGCGACATGTAGCGCAGCGAGCCCAGCTGGTAGTTCTGGGTCTCCGCTTCTCGGTCTTGGTGCTCGGAGCGGGCGATGCCGAAGTCGAGGACCTTGACCTCGCCGTCCATGGTGATGCGGATGTTGCCCGGCTTGATGTCTCGGTGCAGCACCTTGAGGGGCTGGCCGGTGACCCGCGAGGGTCGCTCGTAGGCGGCGTACAGGGCCGAAGCCACCTGGCGGACGATGGACATCGCGACCGACGGCGGCATCCTGGTCTTGCAGCGCTTGGGGTTGATGAGCCACGAGAAGTTGACGCCGGGCACGTACTCCATGACCACTGCGGGCCTGCCCGCGATGTTGATCAGGTCGTCAGCCTTGACGATGGCCGGGTGGCGCAACATGCCCAGCAGCTTGGCTTCGTCGCGCAGGCGGCTGGCGACCTGTTCGTGCTCCTGAACGTCTTCGCGCAGGACCTTGATGGCCACGGTCTTGACGAAGCCCGAGGAGGTGCTCATCTCCGCCAGGTAGACCTCGCCGAACCCCCCCTTGCCGATGCACTCTAGGAAGCGGAAGCGGCGAGCCGATCCTGTCTGGAGGGGTGTCTGGTCCACGGATTCAGGGCCTACTGTGGGGTCACAGGTCCGGCTAGCATGGTCCATGGGGGGGTGCACGTCAACCTACGCGCGCGCGAGGCTTCGTGGGGCGATGGGAGCGAGGCGACCGAGACGATGATTGGCCAGGCACGTGGCGTTCATCAACGAGGAAAGAGGCCCATGCTGTCCGCTTCGTCGACCTGTCTGCGTCATGATGGTCGAGCCGAAGCACTCCTGCCCCGCTCGCCTCCGCGAGAGAGATGCAATGATCGCCCGACCACTCGCATGCCTGATCGTATCGGCGTGGCCATGGGCGCAGGAGGCGCGGCCGTGGCGGGTGGTGTTCGAGGGGAGCTCGTGCGGGGCGATCTTCGGGGCTCGAAGATTGTCTGTCCGGTGGCCTGCGCGGCGAGCGTATCTGGGGCTACTCGCGTGAAGGAGCCCACATGAGCGTAGAAACTCCCCGCCCGCAACGGCACGAGGTCGAGGTGTTCGGCCGCACGCTTCTCGTACCCAGGATGCCCCTGAACGAGGCCCTGGAGCTGTACGGTTCCGACGACCCCCGAAGCGGTGACGCCGCGATCGTGCTCTTCGTAGAGCTCGAGCTGTGCATGCGGTCGCTCAGAGGGATGATGTCCGAGGAGTCCCGGGAGGACGCCGTCATCGACAGGATGATCCGCCTGCTCAAGGGCCGTCGCCGCGCTCTGGCCGCACTGAACCCCGAAGACGCCGGTCTCGATGACGACGGCACGGACGATGATCCCGGCGACGGCACGGACGATGATCCCGACGACGGCACGGACGGCCCCGGTGCCCGGGGC
>CAZVHW010000071.1:4120-15355 GCA_964626835.1 uncultured Enterobacterales bacterium | reverse complement strand
GGGGCGAGGACCCGTCGGAGGGCGAACTCGCTCCAGCCGGCAGGGCCCTGTCCGCGAGCGCTGCGATCAGGGGCCCCACGGCCTTTCTCGAAGAGACGGCAAGAAACGCCCGTAGGGACGTGAGCCGTCGGGCCAGGCGCGCGCCGCGGATGGTCAGCCTCAGCCCAGACAGGGAGGGGTGGAGCCTCGAACAAGTGCTGCCCAGCGAGGAGGACGAAGGCCGAGACGCCCAGTTGGACGATCCCAAGATGTCGGCGAAGGCCGAGGCGTTCGTGTTCGGCGTGTTGGCGGATCGCTCCATCGATGCCCTGGCAGGCGGCCATCGCCCGAAGCGGAGAGAGACCTTGGCCCAGCAGCGAGCGATCGCGCTGGAGGGCGAGGAGCGCAAGGTGGCGGCCGCTCGTGTGGCGGCTGAGTCCGGCGCGAATCCCGACACGGTCTACGACACCATGCGCAAGGGCCACCGGCGTGCGATGGAAGCCGTGGAGAATCAGTGCCGGAGGGCGATGGCAAGAGGCGAGATCCGTCTGGAGCTGCAGCCCTATGTAGACGGCGCGCTCGGCAAGGCCGGCTCTCCCCCCATCTGCGAGTTGTGGTCCGCTGAGTGTCTCGTCTTTGGTGGTCTCGCGCAGGCAGCGGTGGACGCCCTGGCCGAGCAGGCCGAGCTGGCGAGCCGTGTCGAGCAGGGTCTGCGCGATCTCTCGCGGCTGTATCGTCGTCTGGAGAGCCGCTCGGACATGGCCAAGAGGCTGGGTCGCGGTGACGGGCTCACCAAGTCCGAGGCCAAGGAGCGGCTCGAGGAACGTTGGGCCTCGGCGCGCAAGGCCTTGAAGCGAGCGGTGCTGGAGGCGCTGGAGTCGGGGCGGCTGGGTCCCAGCTCGCTCTGCGCCTGCATCGACCACGTCCTGAAGGGTGTCGGGCTGGATTCGTACTGCCAGGTCCATGAAGCCCGACAGTTCGTGCTGGTGCAGCTGGTCGGGGACGAGACCGGGCGGAGAGACCGGCTCGACATGCACGGCGCGGCCTTCGAGCGGTTCCGTCGGATCGCATCCGACGCCGTCCGCTCGGAAGTCCCCGCCCTCGAAGCCGCCACGGCCTGCGGTGACGACCTCACCGACGACAGCCCCGTCCCCGAGCGAGAGCGCCAAGCCGCGCTGGAGGCCCTGCAGAGGCGAGTCCGCAAGGCCAACGACCAGGGCATGGTGTCCGGGGGGCTGGCGAAGCGCGTGGACAGCCTGCTCGAGCTGCTGGGCGGGGCGCCGGTGTGCGCCGTGGCCCGCGCCGAGGCCTACGTCTTCGACTGCCTCTCCCAGCGAGTGGCCCGAGTGCTCACGCCGCGTGAGGTTCGGGACCGCGGGCCGCTGTTCGCCGCGCTTCGGCTGGTGGCTCAGGGTGAGCTCTCCCTGGGCGACCTCCGGCGTGGCCCACGTCGGTGGGCCGTGACCGGCAGCTGGGCGTCGCGGGTTCGCGACCTCGACTACTGGCTCGCTTGGGCGGTTGCCAAGCTCGAGCGAGCCTGTAGCTCCGAGCTGCAAAGCGGTAGGATCCGTTCGTCCCGCCATCCGGCCATCGACGAGATCTTCGTCCGCGTCGGCGGCACGCGCATCTGCGATGCGTGGGCCGCGGAATAGCAACCCGCCGATGCCAGCGCTCGAAGCGCGCTGGTAAGGGGTACCGAAAGGACATGAGATGACCCAAGAACTCACCATACAGCGTGGACTCGCCCTCCTTGGCCTCGAGAGCGCAGTCGAGATCGCGGCCGCCAGCCTGGTGCTCGATGCCGGCCATCCGCCGAGCGAGAACGCGACCGGGCTACCAGATCTGGCCCTGATGTTGGCCACCGCGATCTTCGAGCCTGTTTCCGTGCCGGAGATCGAGGCCCACGGCTTCTTCTTGGCAAGCAGCGCCAGCGCACCCCACCACCTGGACGTGAGCGCGTCGGGACCCCTCGTCCTGCGTTCCCCATGGAGTGGTGAGCTGTGGCGGCACGCCGACGGTCAAGGCACTTCGCTCCGTTTCGATCTGCGCGAGCGCGTGATCGTCGCGGTGGAGGGTGAACAGGGTCCGACCCTGGTCCTCGTGGACCAGGGAGGCGTGGTTCGAGTGCGGCTCTTGCAGGCCGCTCCGACGGTGGCCCAGGGCGCGGACCTGGATGCTTGGACCGAGGGCCTCCGGGACCTCTGGATGCTCGGCCAGATCGAGAACCTGGACGCTTCGGATCATTGGGGTACGCTGCTGGTCGTCGGGCGCCTGGCGCGTCTGGGCGAGCTGTACGCGACACCCGCGGAGCGCAGGGCGGCGGTCGATGACCTGTTGCGAGGCAGGGTCGATCCACGTCACCGCGGGCCGCGGGCGTGGGCTTCCCGCTGGAGCGAGGTCCAGCGGGAACAGGTCCGTGGCTGGACGCTCGCCCGGATAGATTCCCTGCAGGGTGACCTGAAGCGGGTCGAGCGAGGCGCGGAGCTGATGGCGCCGGAATGGCGAGCGTCGCTGTTGGCAACCCTGCGTAGCCGAGACGACCTCGAGGGCGTCGTCCTGCTCCTCCTGGAAGGCGGCGAACCGCCTGACGTGGTCGCAGCCCTCGATGCGCTCGATACGCGGGGCGAGGCCTTCGCTCGCGCGGCCTCCGGGCGGGTCGGCTTCTACGACGTCCAGCTCGACCGCGCTCGGTCCATCGAGACCCTCAGGCCCTGGTGGACGCGCTTTGGTGAGGTGGACGGGGCATGAACATCGTAGATCTTCTTCGCCTCGATTTCCTGTCGCTTCCGCAACGAGTCAGGTTGGTCACGGCCTTGTCGGCTGGCCCTTGGTGCTGGCCTTGCAAGCCGGCCGACGAGGTGGCCGCCGTGTCCCATGGTGGCCCCCGGCCTCCTCTTCCAGTCGGTGGTTGCCTGCTGGTGACGGACGGTGAGGATGCGTCGAGCTTGTGGGTGGAGAACGTGCCGCGAGGCGTTCGGGCGGTGGAGCGGCCCCTGGGCACGGTGGCTCAGCAGGCCTGGCGGGAGGCCACCACCGCCGCGCATCGAGCCTTGCCCTACCTGACAGGGCTGCCTCGGGGTTGGGACGACATGCCCCGGGTGCTGCATCGGATCGCCTACCATGCAAAAGACCACCGCCGCGCCACTCTGCCGCCATCCTTGGACGGTCCCTCCTTCGGGTTGGCCTTCTTGTTGGGGCGCGCTTCGTACCTCATGGAGCACCCGGTTCCGGCGAACGTGGTGGCCTGTGCCACCGTGGCTGAGGACGGCCGCTTGGGGCTGGTGGATGGCTTGGACGGCAAGCTCGGCGTCATCTCGAACTGGGCGCGCCAGGTACGGACGGTCCTGGTGGCCAAGCGTCAGGTCGACCTCTGGAGAGATCGCGCGCAAGCCCTGGGGCTTGCCATGGATTTTCGAGGGTTCGACAAGGCCTCCCAGGCGGTGGAGTGGGTGTTCGCCGCGGCCATCCGCCGGCGCTTCGAGGACACGCCCAGGGACACGCGCGAGGCGCACGCCGAGCATCTCTTTCGCCTCGCCTTGCGGCGCCGAGACGACGTGGTCGACTGGCTGCCCGTGGCGGCCGCGGCGTCCACGATGCGGGAGGTCTGGAAGCCCGAATCCGACGGTAACCAAGCGTGGCGGCTGCGTTTCGCCCATGCCATAGCCGCTCGCCACGAGGGGCGGGCGGTGGAGCTCACGCTGCCCCCGTCCTCGTTCTTCGACACCCTCGTGTTGCCGCGGCAGCTCGTCGTCGCGGCGCACCTGGTGATGCACGTGGCGGACGTCGGTTCGCCTCCCGCCGCCGAGGTGGAGCGGTTCGTAGGGCCGCTCCTCGAGCGCGCCGATGCCGGCGAGGGGTAGATGCTCGTGGGTGCCTTGGCGCGCCAGCTCGCCCGCCGCGGCGCCTTCGATCGCGCCCTCGAGCTGCAGCGGAAGGCGGCCCGATACTTCGAGGCACTCGACGATCACCGCGAGCTGTCCTTTCCCCTCTCGGAGTGGTATCGGCTGTGCGGTTGTGTCGAGCCCTCGAAGGGTCACGCGGCTCTCGCGCAGGCCGACCGCTTTCACTCCTCGATGCGCTGCCAGCCCCTCACGGCCCACGGCCAGGCCTATGTCGACCTGCACCGTGCTGCCTCGCTGGTGCGGCTACACGCGGTCGACGATCGTAGCCGGGCCTTCCTCGAGGCCAGCTCCGAGGACTTGGGGATCGCTTCGCACGTCCGCTATTCGTCCATGCGCCTGCTCGTTCGCCACCGCCGCGACCGAGGTGACGAGTTCGGTGCCGCCAAGGTGCTGTCGAAGCTCGAGCATGCCACCCAGCACGACTCGGATCCCGCCCAGGCGAGCATCTTCTTGGACCTGGCCATGCTCGATCAGGCGGTGACGGAAGCCAGCGGGGCTCGCGCGCGAGCTGCGTTGGTCGTTTTTCGCGAGCACTTTCCCGCCATCGTCGACGAGCTGTTGGCGGTTCGGGACGACCCGGCCTTCGTGGCGAGAGCGTTCCCCTACGAACGCGTTTCCACGGTGCCGCTCGTGGCGGCGGCCTTCGTGAGCCCAGGGGACCGATCCCCAGCGGCCTCGACAAGCCCGCCGCTTCCCTTGGCTCATGCTACCCTGGCTCCCGCGCGGCTCTCGTCACAGGAGGCTATGTGCCTTCCCTTCGGTCCCGAATTGGGCCTGAAGACCTCGAGTGTAACGAGACCAACAACAACCTGATCTGGCCCGGTCCCTTCTGCGAGTAGACACGCCATGAGCCAACAACTCCGCTGCCCCGGCCAGGACATGCGCAAGTGGAAGCCCGAGGACATCTTCGACGTCCGTTGCCAGGCCTGCGAGCGCGAGATCGAGTTCTGGAAGGACGAGCCTGTCCGCGAGTGCCCCGGCTGCGGCCTCGAGGTGCGCAACCCTCGGATGGACCTGGGCTGCGCCGAGTGGTGCGCGTCCGCCGAAAAGTGTGTCGGTGTCGAGGTGGCCCGGGCGGCCAAGACCAACATCGACTCACGCGGCTAGTCCTGCGTCCATGCAGCGGGCGGTGCCGCGGTCGGGCGGGGGGCGTATGGACGCTCGTTCATTGAAAGGTGCGCCGCGGCCAGCAGGCCGAGACTGAGCAGCCAGAGAACGATGGTACGGGTGGTTTGGCACATGATCGTTTCCCCCCGGCTAGATCCAGCAGCCTTCGAACACCAGCCGGAGCAAGCGAGCTCGGTCCATCTGGTCCAAAGGACAGTCGGGTAGAGTGTCCATGGCGTCCAGCAGGAGCCGCAGGGGAGGGCGCTGGCAGGGCAGGTAGGCTCGCCAATGGGCGCTGACGCCTACCAACCCGGGACGTTCGGCGAGCAGCAGGGTGCCGCAGCCGTAGTAGCAGCAGCCGGCGTCGGACGAGGCCACGGGCGATTCGCAGCTCGGGCAGCGCTGGGGGGGAGCTGTCCAGGCTCTGGTGGAGAGCAGCCACGCGGGCACCGGGGGGCCGGGCCATGACGCGTGGAAGGACTGGGGGACGCAGCGTCGCAGGAGGGCAGCGGCTCCGTAGAGCCCTTGGTCTCGGCACCAGGCGCGCAGCCTGCCCAGGATCGCGGTGGAGGTCGGGCGGCCGCAGGGGGTGGTGCCGGCGGGTCCGGACCAGCTGGCCCCGCAGGCGTAGGATCGAGGTCCGCTGGTCCCCAGCGAGGGGGCGTCGCAGAACGGGCAGGTCGCGGGAGGGATGGTGGGGCGTGCGGGAAGGGGGACGAGCACGCGGAAGGGCGGCAGCGGTCGCCCCTGCGGGGTGGATGTTTCGGTCATCATGGGGACTCCCACGGGGGCCTGGGGGGAAGGTCGTTCTTCCCTCTCAGCGAATGCAAGAGGCGTGCCGCATCCCAGTGGTTCGAGAAGCTCGATCGCCTCGTCGGGGAGATCGAGGGGCTCCTGCCCGTCGTGGGCGTGATCCTGGGGGTCCGATCCCCGGTCCTCCATCAGGCTGGAGGGGAGCGAGCGTTGCAGGATGGTGTACCACCAGCCTCGATCGAGGTGTTCCATCTCGGTGTTCCGTGTCCCGTGGGTTGTTCCGTCTCACGCATCAGGTGGGAGGAACGCCGGGGATGGATCCCGAGGGTGGGCGTTGGCCTTCAGTCCAGGCCGGCCTCGCGGCGGATGCGCTGGGGATCCAACGCGGCTTCGGCGAACCAACGGTACAGGGTGTTGCGCCCAACGCCCAGCTGGGCGGCCAGGTCTTTCATGTTGCCCCGGCAGCCCACCAGCCAGGACTCTAGCTGCGCCGGCTCGGGGCGCTCGCGCCGACCCCGGGGGGGGCGGGATCGCGGGGCGGTGGACACCGGATCGTCCGCTCCGACCGAGGGCACGCCGTCCAAGCCGAGCCGCTGCAGCAGCGCAGGCGTGGGTCGGAGCTTGTCGAGGCCAGGGCTTTCGACCACCAGCCGCTCGATGGTGGAGGCCAGCTCGCGTACATTGCCCGGCCACCCGTGCAGGCAGAGGGCCAGGGCCAGGCGGTGGTCGAGCTGTAGGGTCCGCCCGGCGTGGGTCGAGGCGAGGTGAACGGCCAGCGAGGGGATGTCCTCGCGCCGCTCGCGCAGGGGTGGAACCTCGATGATCCACTGGGACAGGCGTCCGTGGAGGTCGTCGCGCAGGCGACCGGCCTCGTGGCCGAGCTCGAGGCGGTTGGTGGCCGCGACCACCCGCACGGTCGCTCGCTCGGTGCGATCCGAGCCCACGGGGCGGTACTCGCCGTTTTCGAGCAGCCGCAGCAAGCTGACCTGGAGCGATGCCGAGGCATCGCCGATCTCGTCCAGGAAGAGCGTGCCCCCCTGGGCCGCCGCCACCAGCCCGTGGCGCGCCTTGCCCGCGCCGGAGAAGGCCCCCCGCACGTGCCCGAACAGCTCGCTCTGCAGTAGCTGGTCGCTCATGGCGCCGCAGTTGACGGCCAGAAATGGACCCTGCAGCCCGCTGCACTCGTGGACCGCCCGTGCCACCAGCTCCTTGCCGACGCCGGGTTCGCCCAGCACCAGCACCGTGGTGGCCCGCGGCCCCACCTGGGCCACCTGCTCGAGCACGCGCTCCAGTGCCCAGCTGATGCCCACCATGCCAGCGGGCGAGGCGCCAGTGACGGGCCGTTCGTCGGGTTCGCGGCACAGCACCCAGACTCCGCTCCCGATGGAGAGCACGTCGCCTTCCACCAGCTGGCGGCTCGAGATGCGCTGGCCGTTGACCTTGGTGCCGTTGCGGCTGTCCAGGTCCCGCACGACCACCGCCCCTCGGCGGTAGCCCAACACCGCGTGTTCGCTGGACACGCGAGGATCGTCGAGCACACCTTCGCCCAGCACCGAGCGACCCCGCCCGATGACCAGACGGTCGCCTTCGCTCAGCACCTGGCGCAGCCCGATCAGGTGGGCGTGGCGGTGGTGCGCCAGCACCAACACGGCTTGGTCGGTGTCGTGCTCCGCTGTCCAGGCGGTATCGGCGACGGTGTGAGAGCCAGGCATGCGTCCTTTTACCGGGAAGGAAGGGACGAGCCACTGTATACCAGAATGGACAGGTTGCTCAAGACGAGGCAGGAGCCTCCCCCTCAGGGCGGCAGGGGGAGCCTTGGGGTCGTATGAGGAGCGCCCACCCTTGGCGCGCGTCCTCGAGGTCCTGGACACCCTCGCGGCGGGGAGGTCCCCGTCCGCGAGGGTGTAGGCCGAGTGCGTCCCCCGCACCCCTTGCCGAGTGCGTCCGCTCCGTGTGGTCACGGGGGTCCCTCCCACGGTTAGAACCAAGAGCCGGCGAGGAAGAGGTAGGCGGCGCCTTGCTTTGGGCCTGGCCTTCGAAGACGGCAGGTGGATGCGAGGCGCATGGCAGACTCCCAAACAGGTCGCCCTTCCGTTTTGCAAGAACGAGGCCAGCCTCCGCGCCTGCTCTGTAGAGGGCCTTTCGTCGTCCCGTCGTCCCGTTCCTCACGGCTCTGTGTGTCTCGCGCTCGTGTTCCGTGTTCCACAGCGGTGTTCCGTGGAACACGCCCCCGCGCTACCCGCTTGGCACGCCACCCTGGTACGCACCCTCCCTCCATGGCACGTGTTCCGGGAGGCCGGGTGTTGGCCCGTCGGGGTGCGTTTTGGTGTCGAGATCACGCTCCCTAGGGGGAATACCTGGGCTCGGCTTGCCCATCTACGGGCTTGTCAAGACCTGGAAGGGTACTTGCATCGCCGCGGGTGACCCGTGAGTCAGCGCGCCAGGACCGAGACCAACGTCGAATCTGCCTCTACGGAGCCCGTGACGCGAGGGGAGTCCCGCGTCGATCAGCTCGTGCTTCGGGAAGCGCGGCGCAACGAACGTCGCATCAATCGCGTAAAGCTGGCGTTGGTCTCGCTGGGGATCGTGATGACCTTCACCTTCCGGCTTCACGCGGGCGAGGCCGTGGCCTTGGCGGTGGGGTGGCAGGTTGGCGTCATGTTTGTCTGGGTGGCCGCGATGCTTGTCGTCGAGGGCCTGACCAAGGAGCTGGGCGTGGACATCCTGGTCAGCTCGAAGGTGGCCCAGCGCCTCCCTCGGTCGTTCACCTTCGAGCCGCTGGGTGGACGGCACGTGCGGGGCAGGGCCGAGCCCTTGGTGGTCTACTGGCTGGCTGGAGGTCCGGACGATCTGGTGCTCCGTCGGAGCGTCACTGGCACTTCTGGAACACCGCCGCGCAGTTCTTCGTGACCACCTGCCCGGCCTCTAGCTGGACCACGCCGGCCACCACGGTGTCGGTCTTGCCCGGGAAGCGGGCCTTGATGGTGTAGGCACCGGGGGGGACGTCTCCCGCCTCGTGGCGCTGGCCGCTCGAGTCCACCAGGAAGGCGATCTCGGCCTCTCCGCTGAAGGTGACGGTGGCTGGGGCCGGGGGGGCGGGTGCCTCGGTGACCGTGTCCGGGGTAGGCAGCTCCTTGTCCGGGACGGGATCGGGATCCATGATCGGCGGGAGTGGCTCCGGTGGATCGGGCTCGGGGACGAGATCGGGCTCGGGCTCGGGCTCGGGGACGAGATCGGGCTCCGGTGGCTCGGGCTCGGGGACGAGATCGGGCTCGGGGACGAGATCGGGTTGGGGTGGTGCCACGTCGACCGCTGGCGGGGTCTCCGCTTCGAGCGGTGCCAGATCGCGCTTGTCGAGCAAGTGGGGCAGCAACCACATCCCCAAGCCGAGTACCACCACCAAGCCGAGTCCTTCGAGGAGAAAGGGCATCGGCTTGCGCCGAGGCTTCGCTGCCTCGCTGTCGGGTTGGCCAGCACCGCGTTGTTTGCTGAAGTCCGCCGTGGTCGCCCCTGCCGGAGGAGGGCCTGGGTACTCCCCGATCTGGCCGGAGCGCTCCTCGCTGTCCTTGGATGACCAGCGATGGCGGGCTTCGTCCACGGACAGCTTGGCCATGTCCGGCAGGTCGAAGGTGTCGGAGTGGGTGAGACTGGTCTGCTTGAGGTTGGGTGTGCGCTGTTCGCGCAGCTCGCTGCGGGACCAGGGGGCGGAGAAGCCGGAGTCGAGGGGAACCCCACGCTTCAGGTCGGCGGGTAGGGTGCCCAGGGGCGGGGTGTCCGGGGGTACCTTGGGCAGCTGAGGGAGGGCCTCGTCCATGGCGGCGCCCAAGGCGGCGACGTCCTGGAAGCGGCCGTCGGGTCGGTAGCCGGTGGCGCGACGGATGAGGTCGGCCAGGGCATCGGGCAGGTGCTCGAGCACCTCGTCCGCTTCGTCCTTGGCGAAGAGGTCTACGGGGACCTCACCGGTGGTGACGGCGTACAGCGTGGCACCGAGGGCGTAGATGTCCGAGCGCCCGTCGACCGTGCGAGCGCTGTGGCGCTGCTCGGGGGCCATGTAGCCCCAGGTGCCGATCACCGACCCGGTGCGGGTGAGGTTGCGGGTGGCCAGAGGGTCCTGGACGTGGGCGATGCCGAAGTCGGCCAGGCGGGGCTCGCCTTCGGGTGTGAGCAGGATGTTGTGGGGCTTGATGTCCCTGTGGATGACCCCGGCCTGGTGGGCCGCGCCCACCGCCCCCAGCACGGGCCGGACGGCCTGGATGGCCATGCGCGCTGGCATCTTGCCGTAGCACTTCACCCAGTCCCACAGGCTGCCCCCGTCCAGCAGCTCCATGACCATGTAGATCAGCTCGCCGTCCTGGCCGATGTCGTGCACCGAGGTGATGTTGGGGTGGCTCAGGCCGGCCATGGTGCGCGCTTCGGTCTCGAAGCGCTCACGAATGCTGGTCTTGCGAGCCACCGTGGGGGCCAGCACCTTGATGGCTCGCTCGACGTGCAGCCGCTCGTCGAAGGCCCGATACACAACGGCCATGCCCCCCTCGCCCAGAACCTCGAGGAGCGTGTAGCGGCCAGCGGCGAGGGTGCGGGAAGGGGAGCTCATGGGGTGGGTGCGTGGACCGTGCTGCCCGAGCGTTCTCGAGGGGAAAGGCCGGGAGAGAGTAGCACGGACGGGGGCTAGGGGGAGCTGCCGAAGAAGACGTAGGCGCCGCCGCGTTCGCTGTCCTCGTTGGGAACAGGTAGAACGAAGTCGTCCACGGAATCCCCGTTCAGGTCGCCCCCCACGGCCGGGAACGATCCGCTGTCCGGGTAGGTGCCGTCGCCTACTTCGGGGATCACCGCGAGCGCTTCGTCTGGTAGCATCCCGTAGACGCCCTGTTCGATGGGGCCGCAGAAGAGGTAGCTGGCTGCTTCCTCCTCCCCATCGGGCCCCCGGGCTCCGATGAGGATGTCATGGATCCTGTCGCCGTCGGGATCTCCGATGCCAGTCGCGGTCTGGCCGAAGTAGTGCTCCGCCTCGCGGCCGTCGATGCGCGTCGTGGGGGCAGGGCCCGCGGGCGCGACAGCCCCTTCACGTACGTTTGCGTTGCCATAGAGGACATAGATCGAACCGCTGTTTTCACCCTGGTGAGAGGCCGTCTGGGCTCTGACGAGCACGTCTTCGTACCCGTCACCGTCCACGTCGCCAGCCTTCGAGATCCCGGAGGCGAACTGTTGGTGGGGCTCGTCACCGAGGATCTGCACCCCGAGCTGGTCGATGCTGCATCTGGGGCCGGCCTCCCCCCCACACCTACCCAAGTGCTGGAAGGGGTCATCACAGAAGTACACGCCCCCGACGGGCTCACCGGTGGCCGATCTGGCACTGCGGCTGGTCACCATCAGGTCCGCGTCGTTGTCTCCGTTGAAGTCCACGACGCACTGGCGGTTGGCCGTGCCCAGGCGGTCGTTGGACTCAGCTCCCTCGATTACGAGCGCTGCTTCCTCGAGGCCCATTCCCGAGCTG
>CAZVHW010000071.1:0-4110 GCA_964626835.1 uncultured Enterobacterales bacterium | reverse complement strand
GGGGCCCGTGATCACGTAGATGATCCCCGGATCGGGCTCCGTCGAGTCGTCGCTGAGCCTGTTGCCCCCGATGAGCAGGTCTCCAAAACTATCGTTGTTGATGTCACCGTGTGCGAGGTAGCTGATGCGGCTGCCGGCGGAGTGCCCCCACCAGGTCGTGGATGCGTCTTCGGTGGACAGTCCGTCGACGATGGGGCCCAAGAACAGGTGGGCGACTCCACCTCCGACGTTCTCCTCGTCCCCTTCGCCATTGTTCTCCCCCGGTGCGAGGATCACGAGCTCGTTGATGCCGTCCATCGTCATGTCAGGCAAGATCGTCACGAAGGTTCCGAACAGATCGGGGAGCCCGTCATCGTCGCAGTCTTCCGAGGTGCCGACGGTGACGACCCGGGGGCCGAGGATTCCCGAAGCGTCGAGGATGTCCAGTTGGACGTCCCCTTCGATGGGGCCGAAGACCACGTGTGCCGCTCCGCAGCGCACGTAGTCGTCGGTGTCGGCGTAGCGCGCCCCGAGGACGAGATCGTCGTAGCCGTCCCCGTCCAGGTCGCCCGAGATGGAGGCAGACGTCCCCGCCGAGGAATCCGGGTGCATTCCGATGACGTGCGCATCCGCGTCGGACAGCAGGTGCTCGTCGGGGATCCCGTCGCAGTTGTCGTCCAGCCCATGTTCGTCTACCCAGTCGAACGACGCCTCCCACACGTCCGGATCCTCGTCGTTGCAGTCGGTGCCTCCTTCGCCCTCGCGGAAGTCGGAGTGGCCGTCGCCGTCGTCGTCGCAGTCGACTCCATCGAGGCAGTCGTTGTCCACGTCGTTGCAGATTGGATCTGCGTCGGGGTTGATGGCGGGATTGTAGTCATCGCAGTCCCCTCCGGTGGTTATCCAGTCCCAACCGCCATGTTCTGGCGTATGGCACTGTCGCCGGGCGTCCAGTCCCCCGCCGTAGCCATCGTCGTCCCTGTCTGGAAACCACGTGGGTACGACTTCTTCGTCGATGTCACCATCGCAGTCGTTGTCGGTCTGGTCGCAGGTCTCCTCGGCCCGTGGGTGGATCTCGGGATCTCCGTCGTCGCAGTCATTGTCGTTCCACGCAAACGTCACGTCCGGGTCGCAGTTGGTGGTCTCCTTGTTGCTGCCATATCCGTCCCCATCCTCATCCATGTACACCGACTTCCTCTCACCCACTTCGGGATCCTGGTCATCACAGTCCCAAAGCGCGTCCACCCCGTCCTGATCCAGGTCCCGGCGCAGATCCAGATCCCCATCCGACACGAAAGGGCAGCCCACCAGGCACGAACACGAGAACGACTTCACGATGCTCCCCTTTCGCTCACCAGAGCACGACGGTTGCCACCCCGAGCCCGGCGCCCAGCCCGAGGGCGCCCAGCGAGGTGAAGAACAAGGCATTGGTGTTGCGCTGCGCGACATCCAACTCACCGTAGGGTACCGGATCCCCCTCGTCCCAAAATCGCGCCTCGCTCCGCATCGCCAGCCCATACAGCACCCCCGACGCCGCCAACGACACCCCCGTGGCGCTCGCGAGCGTGACCCTGCGCCGCCGGCGACGCAGCTCGTCCACGGGCAGTGGCCCCCACGTCGGCAGCGGGTCGCCGGGCAGCAGGTAGAGGGTCGCGTCGAGGGATGAAGGCGGGCCGAAGACCTGGATCAGGGTGGAGATCCCCGCTGGCCTGGGGGCGCCGCGCACGCCGTCCACGGTGACCCAGCCGTTGCGCGGCGGGATCGTGGCTTCGATGGCCCCTTCGTCTGCCCCGGTGGACTGCTCGTAGAGCACCAGCAGGGGGTGGCCCGGGGGTGCCACCGCCGTGGGGATCTGGTAGCCGGGCTCGAGGCGGCGGGCGGCGTGGAACTCGCGCATCACGCCGTCGGAGTCGCCCCAGGTGAAGGCTGCGAGGGCCATCATGCGGTGGAAGGCCGCGGCATGCTGCATGGAGAGGGCTTCGCCCAGGCAGGGGATGACCGTCAGGGCTTCCTGCCGCGCCTCGGACAGGGTGGGCAGGTCCATGGCGGCGAAGGCTTCTTCGCCTCGCGTTGCCGCCCCCAGGAAGTCATCGATGGTGGTCGGTTTGGGGCAGACGGGACCTTCACCCGCGAACGCAGGGAGGACCAGTAGGGAGAAGCCGAGTGCGAAGCCCATCATGGAGGAGAGCCTATGCCTGCGCGTTGCTCGAGGTCAACGACCCGTTCCACAAGGCCGCCGCCGTCAGGCTCACCAACTCGAGGAAGTTCGTGTCAGCGGGGCGCCTGAGCGGCGTCGAGTCCAGCCGAGAGCCAGGAGCCCTACCCAAAACGTGCCGCCAACGCCCCCTCCACACGCGCAACCACCGGGTTCCTCTGGCTTGTCGGGGTCCCCCGTGTCCCCCGTGTCCCCGCTGTCTCGCTCGACCGTCGATGGTTCGACCGTCAGCCGGTAGTCGGCCGTGGGCTCGGTCACCCCCGTCACCCCCAGCACCTCGCCGGCGCCCATGTTCAGCGTGGTACCCCACTCCCCAGGGCCCGAGATCAGCACCTTTTCGCCCTCGACCGTGGCCACCACGGTGACCGTCGCGTCTTGGAGGATCTCGAAGTAGTCGGTGCCCAGCATGGCCACCTCCCCCTCGAGGCCATCTTCGGCATATCCGTCGGAAAGCACCGGTTCGTAGAAGGAGCTCTCCCCCAACAGCTGGTTTCCCATCGCTCCCGTGAAGCCGCCCCAGACATCGCCCGCGGACACGCCTAGAGCCTCGACCAAGACCTCGTCCCAGCTGTTCCCGGTGCGCTCCGCGCTCAGCTCCCATACTGCGCGCACGCCGCCGTCGCCCGTGAGGTGTTCCTCGACGTAGGCGTTGAGCACGCACATGCCGTACTGGTGGTAGTCATCGACCGAGTCGAAGCGGTACCAGGGGTGGGAGCTGTAGTGGGCGGCCGACCAGGCGTAGACATCCAGCTCCGGTCGCGCCAGCTCGGCCATCCACTCGGCGCTGGCTTCCCAGTACCAGGCGTCGCTGGCGCTGCCGGCCCAGTCGCGCAGGGCGAACTGCAGGGCGTGGGAGAACTCGTGGGCCGACAGGCTCTCGAAGAAGTCCGTGTCGTAGGTGTAGGTGGGGTTGAGGAACATGACGGGGTAGCCGTCGGGGAAGTCGGGGCTGGTGTACTCGGTGGTCAGGCCCGTGCCGCCCAGGCTGGGATCGAGGATCACCCACAGCATGTAGGTGTCGCTGCTGGCCGGAGGCTGCCAGGCCTGTTCTTCCACCAGCGCTTGCCAGGCGGCTTCCAAGGCCTGGGACGCAAGCTCGCCGTCCACCTGGGTGGCGTCGCCCTCGGCCCAGGCCACCGTGAAGTTGGTCGAGTCGACGTGGTGATCCATGCGGCCACCGTAGAGCTGCTTGTCCGGGAACGGTGGCGGAGGTCCGGGGGACAGGAGCAGCTGGGGCGGTGGCTCGAGGACCCTGACGTGGGGCGAAGGAGCCCTACCGTCGATGGCCGCGTGGACGGCGGCCATGGGGATGTCGGGTACCCAGGGTGGTGCGGGTGGCTCGTTGGCGAGGACGGTGGGAGCGAGGAGCAGCAGCGGTGCGAGCATGGGACCTCTCAGGGGCGCGCCTGCGAGCAGATGACGCCGACCTGAAAGGGGAAGACCAGCTCTTGGCCCTGGAGCTGGGTGACCACGGAGAACCAGCTGTCCAGGTTGTCGGGCGCGCAGAGAGGTTTCTTCGAGCGGCCCACGACCTTGTTGGCCTGGGGGGGCAGCCAGTTGAGGGTGGTGATGTTCTCGACCCGGTCGGACGGGAAGCCCTGGGAGGCCAGGCGTTCGGCGTACAGGCCTCCCAGCGCGGAGGGGCCGGTCTGCTCGAAGTAGATCAGGCTGACGTCCGCCACGGGCTGGTCGGGCGGGAAGATCACGTTGAGCCCGTCGATGCCCACGGGCACCGTCAGACGCTCGTCGGTGTGGCCGGGCCGAGGCTTCCATGCCGGATCGTGGTATCCCCGCGAGAGCAGCTGGACCTCCATCAGCATGGCGTAGGCCTTGGCGCGCGACAGCTCCGACAGCGGGTGGTCGGGCCAGGCGTCCGCCACGGCGAGCATGACGTCGGGGCCCTTGTCCTCGGCTTCGGA
>CAZVHW010000070.1:0-19358 GCA_964626835.1 uncultured Enterobacterales bacterium | reverse complement strand
GCCCCGACGCCGACGAGGTCTGCGACGACATCGACAACAACTGCGACGGAGAGATCGACGAGGACCTGGGCGACTCGCACGAGCCCAACGACTCCACCGCCACCGACCTCGGCCAGATGGACGGGGACGGCTACTGCATGTACTACCTCGGGCACATCAGTGGCAGCGCCGACAGTCAGACCATCTCGGCCAACATCCACTCCCCCGACGACGTGGACATCTACAGCTTCGAGACCGAAGACGAGTGGTACGACTGCTTGGATGAATCCGGCTACGGCATCCAGGTCTCGCTGACCTCGATCGCCACGGGTCACGACTATGCCCTCGAGCTGTACTGGGTCGACGGCGGTGACACATTGGTGGCGTCGTCCGACTCCTCGAGCAACGCCAGCGAATATGTCAGCTACGAGGGCACCTACGGCTGGGACTCCGACACCGACGACGGAGGCACCTACGAGATCGTGGTCTCCTCCAACTCCGGGTACGGCTGCAGCGACTCCTACACCCTCACGGTCGAGGTCTGGTAGGGGCGTCTACATGCGCCAGCGCTTGTGAAGCCACAGCCACCCATGGGGGCGCTGCTTGATGCAGTCCCCCAGTGCTTCGTTGAATTGCTGCGTGGCTCGCGCGATGTCCGCTTCGGCGTCGTCTGTCCAGACTAGGTCGAAGGCAGGAGACACGTGCATCACGTGTCGCCCGATTCCCTCCCGCCACTGCCAAACCAGGAACACGGGCACACCGCTGCGTCGGGCCGCCGACGCCAGGCCCGTGGCCGTCAGTGCAGGTCGCCCCAAGAACGGCACGACGATGCCTTCGTTGAAGCGCTGGTCCATGGGGACGATGACGACTCGCCCCGCCTCGACAGACCGATACACCTTCTCCATGGACTGTCGTGGAGGGATCAGGTCCACGTGAAACTCCGTCCTGGCCCGCTCCAACAGGGCCGCAGACCAGGGATCGGCGGGAGCCTTGACGACGCAGGACAGGTCCATTCCGCAGCCTCGTCCCATGCTGAGCATGATCAGATCGAAGGAGCCAAAGTGGCCTTGGAGGACCAGACAGGGCAACCCTTGTTGCTGGCGATCCGTGATCAACTCGAGGTTCTCGGCGCGAGCCATCGACGTGTGACCCGCTGGGTCCCTCATGAAGTGCAACAGCTCGACGTAGCCGAGCGCGAGGTCGTGTATCGAGGTCCGGAGCAAGCTGCCCCGTATGGAGGCGTCGAAGTCGGGGAAGGACCGCACCATGTTGTCCACCGCGACGTCCTTCCGCACCGGCAACACCGTCCACCAGCACCAGGCGAGACACCAGGCTCCGAGGTTGGCGAGCAGCAAGGGCGTACGGGCCAGCACCCAGCACAGTACGTCCATGCCCCGGTGGCGCCAGGTCTTGCGCGAGCTCATGCTCGCCTCCATGGGCCATGCTCGGCCAAGAAGTCGTCAAACAAGGACACCAGCGCCTCCTGGCCGTGACGGATCTCGAGGTCGATCCGCAAGACCCAGCATGGATGCCCGTCGCCCAGCCGCACGGCGTCTTTCTCGGTGGTGACGATGGGGAGCACCCCGGCCCGGCGAGCGATGTCTTGGAGCTCTGCTGCGTCCCAGCGGTGGTGATCCGGGAACAGGAAGCGCCTAGCCGGTACGAGCCCGAGGGCACGCAGCGTGCGCAGGAAGCCAGCGGGTTCAGCGACGCCGGACAATACGGCCACCAGCCCTCGAGGGCCCGCAGCCAAGGGCTTGTTCACACCATCACGGACCCACCCGAGGGGCCGGCTGGACGCCTGGACGACTGGGACGCCAGGTGGACGGCAACGCTCCACCAGATCGGGCAATGGCCCGTGGTTTACCCACAGCAGATGGGCGCGTTCCAAGGCCGAGAGTGGCTCGCGGGCCTGCCCAACGGGGATGACGCCGCCGGCGGTCGGGTGAAGCGCATGAACGACGACGATGTTCAGATCGACCTGGACATCCCGCTGTTGAAGGCCGTCGTCCAGCACGCAGACCTGGGCTCCCAGCGAGGTGGCGTGAGCGACGCCCCGGTGGCGATCCGGACAGGAGACCACCAGGGTCCCATCTCGCCCGAGCATGGCGAGCTCGTCGCCCAGCCACGAGGAATCTGCGGGCCCCTCTGCGCTGTCGCGCACGTGGGAACCCGCTCGCTGCCTGCGGTAGCCCCTCGAGATCACCGCCGGGCGCACACCGCGCGCGGCGAGCAACGCGACCACGGACCGCACCACGGGTGTTTTTCCGGTCCCGCCGCTGGCGATGTTGCCCACGCTGATCACGGGGCAAGCCCCCGCGACGCGCGCACGGCTGCGACGAAACCCAGCCGCTGCCCTGACCAAGGGCACCAAGGGCCCGAGCCAAGGCCTGTGGGGTTTTTCGGGAGGAACCCGCGCGCAAAGCAAGGGTTCGATCGCCGCGATCGCCAGGCTGACGGCGTTGCCCACGAAGACGGCCGGGCGAGGTGCCGAGAGTGCAGCTGCCAAGGCCTGAGCGAGCTCACCGTGGTTGGCTGCAGGCACGCAGCACGAGGACTCGAAGGACGGTGCGTTGCCGTGTATCGCTGGCCCGTGCACAACGGTCACGCCCGCCCGCGCCGCCTCGGCCGCGCTGTGGCCCCCCATGGTCGGGTCGAAGGTGCCGCCCACGAAAGCGGCCGACGCCAGCGGGTACAGCCCCGCCAGCTCGCCCATCGTGTCCAGCAGAAGCACCTCGAGGTCCGCCGGGACGTCATCGTCGTGCAGGGAGCTGCGCCGCGACCAGCGCAAACCGGAACGCCCCACCAGGTCCGCGACCTCGTCGAAACGTTCTTCGTGGCGGGGTGCCAGCACGAGCAAGGGGCTCGACTCTAGCTGGGCCAACGCGGTCAGCAAGGCTTGCTCGTCGCCCGGACGCGTGGACCCAGCCAGCACCACGGGACGTTCGAATGACAGCGACGAGGACGCGAAAGGTGCCTCGGCCTTGAGATCGCCGACCACGGGCACCTCGCATCCGAGCCAGCTCCCGAGCCAGCCTGCGCCTTCGTCGTCGCGCGCGGTCCAGAGGTCGACCGCGTCGATTAGCTCGCGCCACAGGTTGGGGAAGCGCCAAGCCAAACGCCTTGTTCCCTCTCCCACCCGCAATCCCAGCACCGCTACGGGGGTGCGCCCTCGGCACGCCGAGAGAAGTCCGGGCCAAAGCTCTCCTTCCACCAACACCAGCGCGCGGGGACGCACGCGGCGCAGCCAGCGCCGATGCAGCCACGGCAGGTCGAACGGCAGACAACCGACCTGATCCACGGGCAGCGGCTGTTGGCGGCCAGTGTCGCTGGTGGCCGTACGGATCAGCGGGAGATCGGGCCGCTGGGCAAACAGCCCCTGGGCCAACGCCGCGGCGGCCTGTCCCTCTCCCAGGCTGGCAGCATGGATCCAGAGCGCACCCGGCTGCACCGCTGGCAAGCGCCAGGCCAAGCGCTCGGCCAGGTACCGGCGCATGCGGGGGTGACAGGCCGCCCACGCCGCGGCCGCGGGAAGCGCAAGTCCAGCGGCCAGCCCGTAGGCCCCCAAACGCCACCCCGAGGCCGCGCCCGCCGGCTGGGTCAAGCCTGCCTCGCGTGCAAGCGCGCATAGACGCCGTCGAGGACCAACAGCTCCTCGTGACGGCCAGCTTCCACCAGCCTGCCCTCCTCGAGCACCACGATCAGATCGGCGCGACGAATGGTGGACAGGCGATGGGCGATGACCAACACCGTGCGGTTGCACATGAGCCGCTCGAGGGCTTCCTGTACGGCGGCCTCGCTCTCGCTGTCCAGGGCGCTGGTGGCCTCGTCCAGCACGAGGATGGGCGCATCGGCCAGCACGGCCCGTGCGATACACAGCCGCTGCCGCTGACCACCGGACAACCGCATGCCCAGCTCGTCGATTCGGGTCTCGTACCCCTTGGGTAGCTCGCTCACGAACTCGTGGGCGTTGGCGGCCACGGCCGCCGCCCGGACCTCGGCTGGCGTGGCATCAGGGCGCCCAAAGGCGATGTTGGCGCCCACGGAGTCGTTGAACAGGAAGGTCTCCTGAGTGACCAGGGCTACGCCTTTGCGGAGCGAGGCGAGGGTCCAGTCACCCAGCCCCTTTCCGTTGAGCAGAATGCGACCTGCCGTGGGATCGAAAAAGCGGGGCACCAGGTTGACCATGGTCGTCTTGCCAGCACCGGAGGGTCCGACAAGGGCCACGACCTGCCCCGGAAGAACCTCGAAGCTGACGTTCTTCAGGACGGGACCGTCGCCGTAGTCGAAGGAGATGTCCTCGAAGCTCAGTCCGCAGGGGCCTGGGCCCAGGACCTCTCTGCCTGCGTCCGCCACCTCGGGTTCCATGTCCAGAATGCGGAACACCTCGTCCCCGGCGGCCACCGAGCGCTGCCAGAGGCTCACGATGATGGACAGCCCCTTCAGGGGGTCGTTCATGAAGCCTAGCGCCACCAAGAACGCGATGAGCTCCCCGGGTGAGATGGACCCCGCGAAGACCTGGCGACCGCCAACGTAGATGGACGCACCGACTCCCACCGCGGCGATGAGCTCCACGATGGGACCGGGGATGAGCTGAGCCGCTGCCGCGCGGAGCTGCAAGCGGTACTGCTCGTGGTTGATCGCTCCGAAACGATCCCGGACGCGCCCCTCGGCCCCGAAGGCCTGCACCACACGGATGCCCACCAACAGCTCCTGCACCAGTGCGGACAGCCGGGCCAGGTTGGCCAGGGAGTCCTTGGTGCTCGTGCGGAGTCGCCTGCCAAAACGATCGATGGGGATGGCCACCAGCGGCAGCACGCAGACGGCGACTCCCGCCAGCACGGGATTGAACACGAAGGCCGCCACCAACAGGCCGATCAAGGTGATGGGCTTCTGAATGGCCGTCGCGAAACCCGAGACCGCGTATTGGATGTTGTTGACGTCGTTGGCCAGCCGGCTGACTTGCTCACCGGTGGGAGTGTGTTGGTGGTAGGCCACGCCGAGCCTGAGGTACTGCTCCATGAGCTCGACGCGCAGGCGCTCCACGACCTTGAACGAGATGCTCTTGGTGAGCAGCCCCCGAGAGATGTTCACCAGGGCACTCAACCCGTAGAGCCCGGCCACCGCGAACGGCATGGCCACCAGGGTGGCGTGATCCTGCTTGATGAGTACGTCGTCCAGCACGACCTTGATCAGAACCACGATGGCAGCGGGGATGTTCGCCGCGATGACGAGCAGCACGGTGCCGAGGACGAGGCCCTTGAGGTGAGGCCTGAACAACCCCAGGAAACGGTTGGTTGCGGAGGTCACGGCGAGTCCTCGAGCAGGCCACCGCGGTAACCGTCCAATTCGTACACCTGCCAGCGGCCTGCGCGCCGCAAGAGTGCGTCGGGGGCCACGACCGTGTTGGGTCCCTCGCGGTCGCTCCACCAGGCTTCGAGGCGGTGGGGCGGCGTCTTGCGCCACGGACGAACAAAGAGGGCGTGGGAAGGATCGCCCCGGCGTGGCCACAGGTCGAACTGGTTGGTGCGACCGGCGCCTGGAAGCACCTCGGCGTGGATGCCCCCGTAGAACCTGACCCACGCGGCTTCCTGGTAGCGGGTGGTGTACACGGGTTCGACTCCCCAGGCTTGCACCGCCTCGCCGAGCACCTCACCACCAACCAAGGACAGCGTGGGATCTCGGGGGATAGGCCACAGTGGGCGCAGCGCATGGACGGTGAGGAGGCCGGAGGAGACGACGGCGAAGCCGATTCCCACCCAGGCCATGCGGCGCCAGCGAGCGCTCAGGTGGGCCAACCCCACCGCGGCTGCCAGGTAGGCAGGCGCCGGCCAGTTCGCCTCGGCTGGCTCGAACATGGAGCTGACGGCAAAGAAGGCGAAGACCGGGAATGAGAGCAGCCACCACAGGCGCAGCACGCCGCGATCCATCCAGCCGACCGCCCAGTACGCCACGAAGCAGGCGAAGAGCAGAGGGCTGACCAACCCCACCTGGCCAGCCAGGAAGCCAGCCAGGCCTGCCAGGCCCGGCGACGCACCGGCTTCGGCGTGACCAACCCCCAACCCGTGCCCGGCTTGGAATCGCAGCGTGACCCAGTCGTGCTGGGCGAGCCAGACGATGTGGGGTGTCAGCACGACCAGCATCAGCCCGAGGCCTAGCCAGGGCCAGCGTGTGCGCAGATCTCGCGGCCTCGCCACCAGCATCAGCGGGACCAACATGAGGCCGGTGTGCTTCCCGAGCACCGCGATGCCTGCCCCAAGACCCGCGAGCAGCCACCAACGCCCACCGCGCACCAGCCCAGCCAGGCAGAGGGCCCAGCCGAAGAGCAGAGGAACGTCCGGCGTGGCCAACAATCCTCCCAGGGCAAAGAGCGGTAGACTGGCGCAGGCCAAGGTGGTGATCCAGGGCCGCCGCGAGCTGACCGCCAGCATGCCGACCGCGCCCACGCCCAGCAGGACGCACAGCGCTCTCACACCCAATTCGCCATGTCCCAGCAGGGCCGAGGAGGCCCGGATGAGCCAAGCGATCAGCGGCGGGTGATCGTAGTAGCCGAGGTCGAGCTGCTGTCCCCACACCCAATAGTAAGCCTCGTCTGCCGCGAGCCCGGGCACGGCTGCCAAGCCCAGACGCAGCACGGCGAGCAGCGCCAGCGCCAACAAAGGCGCCCGCCAAGACTCGGCTCGTTCGAGCCAGGAGCCGGGGGGATCGGGATCGGGTGCGGGATCGGGTTGCCCGCGTCCCCCCGAGAAGACTCGCAGCCGGAACCGTTCCCTAGGCGTGCTCGGGTCCATCGCTCGCTACCGGCGGAGCCGCAGCGCTGGCACGCGCCATGCGGCTTCGCGGGCGATGCCCGCGTTCATCTTGCTGGAACCGGCGATGCGTTCCGTGAACACGATGGGCACCTCGACGATGGAGAAGCCACGCTGATACGCGCGCCAGGTTGTCTCGATCTGGAACACGTAGCCTTCGGACCCAACTTCCTCGAGCTCTATTTCGCGGAGGCAGGCTGCGCGCCAGCACTTGAAACCGCCCGTGGGATCCCGATACGGCATGCCCAAAACGAGGCGGGCGTAGAACCCTCCGCATCGGGAGATGAGCTTGCGAGACATGGGCCAGTTGCGCGTGCCACCCCCGGGTACATACCGGGATCCGATGGCCAGGTCCGCGCGAGCATCGCACAGCTTCGAGAGATCTGCGGGATCGTGGGACAGGTCGGCATCCATCTGCAGGACGGGATCGTGGCCGGCCTCGACAGCGGTGCCAAGCCCCAACTTGTAGGCGCTGGCGAGGCCCTGCTTGCCCTCACGACGCAGCACGCGGACGTTGCCCAGCTTCCCATCAAGGGCCTCGACCATGTCCGCCGTGCCATCGGGCGAGCCGTCGTCCACCACGAACAGCGTAGCGCTGGGGAGGGCTTCGAAGACACGCTGGGCGAAGGTCTCGATGTTCTCGGCTTCGTTGTAGGTGGGGGTGACCACCGCTGGCGTTGGGGGCATGTCCGACTCCATCGACCCCAGGCCAGGCGGCAGCGGGGCCGCGCGGGCGCTGGGCCACCCCTCTTAATACGCGCGCGGGGTCGGGGGCTCGAGCAGCGCCACCGCGGCGCGGCCGGACGCACCTGGGGGTCCCAGACTGTTCCGCACTTCCTCGAGGCCCCGCTCCACGTCCGCATCGTTTGCGACGCGCAGCAGGTCTGCGGCCAGCCGCTCGGGGGAAAGGTCTTGCACGTGCTCGGGCACCACGGCCCGGCCCGCGAGGATGTTGGGAAGTGCGATGTGCTGGATGCCGCGGACCAACAAGCGGCCGAGCAGGTAGGTGCTGGGGTGGACCTTGTACGCCACCACCATGGGCACACCCAGGACCGCCAGCTCGAGGGTGGCCGTGCCGCTGGCCACCAAGGCCGCTTCCGCGCCCAGGGCGGCTTCTACGAGTCCACCTGCGATCTCTACCCCTGCCTCCTCGGCGTTCTTCAACCCCGGGTGCTCGACGCCGTCCGCCACGCCCAGAACGAACTGCGCACCCGGCTGCTCGGCGCGAACACAGGCCGCCGCCTCCAGGAACACCGGCAGCAGGCTGTCCAGCTCGTGCTCGCGGGACCCTGGGAGCAGGGCGAAGCGCCCGGGTCGTGGTTCCCTCGGGTGGCCGGCCAGGCGATCCACCACCGGATGGCCGACGAAGCGGGCGTCCAGCCCATGGGGCGTGTACAAGGCGGGCTCGAAGGGGAAGAGACACAGCAAGCGATCCAGGTCGCGCGCGAGGGTCTTGGCCCGCCCGGGCCGCCATGCCCAGACCTGTGGGCTGACGTAGCCCACGGCCGGGATGCCCAGGCCACGGGCATGGCGCGCCAGGGGCAGGTGGAAGTCCGGCGCGTCGACGATGACCAGAAGGTCTGGCCCCGTCGCGAGTGCGCGCCGCACCGTGGCCTGGGCCGCCCTGATGGTGGAGAGCTTGCCCAGCACTTCCCAGACCCCGTTGACGCTGAGGTCCTCCACCCTGGCGATGGCCTGGACACCCTGGTCGCGCATCGCAGGCCCCGCGACACCCGTCGCCTGAACCGGACGGAGCTCACGCAGCGCCGCGACGAGCTCCGCCGCCAAGGCGTCGCCCGAAGCTTCGGCAGCCGAGATGAGCAGTTGGAGCGGAATGGACTCACTCCCTGGGAGCATGCTCCTGCGCCCTCGGCTTGCCGTCCGGAACAAGGCTCAAGGCGATGGCGAGGCCGAAGAAACCCGTGACCCACGGGTTCGAGGTGATGCCTCAGGTGCTGTGGCACCCCACGAAGGTGGCGTAGGCAAAGCCACCCCCGAAGCCCACCATGCCGAACACGAGCTTTCGAACACGGGTGCTCACGGGGGCCTCCAAGAGCCGGGGCGAGGGGCTAGCCCTCCTCGCCTTCGCTCGGTTCGTCGGAGAGGTGTTCGCTGATCTTCGAGCGCACCTCGTCCATGTCCAGCGCACGAACCTGACGGACGAGGTCTTCGAGGACCTCCGCGGGCAGCGCGCCGGCTTGCTGGAAGACGGCCAGCCCATCGCGGAACACCATGATGGTGGGGATCGAGCGCACCTGGAACATCGTGGCCAGCTCTTGCTGGGCCTCGGTGTCGACCTTCCCGAAGACGATGTCTTCGTGGTTGCCCGATGCCGCCTCGAACACGGGCGCAAAGACCTTGCACGGTCCGCACCAGCCGGCCCAGAAGTCCAGCACGACGGTGGCGCCCTTCACCAGGACTGTCGATTCGAAGTTTTCCTTGGTCAGCTCGACGGTGGCCATGGTTCCTCCATGCCTCGAGAGGCACACACCATAAGGCATCTGCAAGCTCTGAGCGAAGGATGCGGCAGGGGCCTCGAGTGTTACGAGCCGCCGTCGGCATGGCCGTCTTTTTGACGACGTTCGAGCCTCCGTAGCCGCGCCAAGGTGTCGGGCAAGTCCTTGAACGCGAGGGCCGCGCGGCGCCATGCGCGATGCTCGAATGCCGGGCTGCCGGTCACCCGCTCCCCGTCGGACACGTCCCGCGTGACCATGCTGCGAGCGCCTACTTGGACGCCATCGCCCACGCGCAGGTGCCCGAGCACCAGCGCCTTGGCCGCGAGGGTGACGAAGCGGCCCAGCTTGGTGCTGCCGGCGATGGCCGAGTAGGCCACGAGCAACGCGTGCTCACCCACAGTGGCCGCGTGACCGATCTGCACGAGGTTGTCGGCCTTGGTACCGCGACCTACCCGGGTCTCTCCCATGGCTGCTCGGTCCACGCAGGTGTTTGCCCCCAGCTCAACGTCGCTCTCGACCACGGCTCGGCCCACCTGGGGGATCTTGACGTGACCGGCGGCGGTTGGCGCGAACCCGAACCCCTCGGAGCCCACCACCGCGCCCGGGTTGAGCACCACGCGATCTCCGAGCTCGCAGCGGTCGCAGACTACGCTGTTGGCCATGAGCCAGCAGTCGGAGCCCACCCGTGCGTCGGCCCCGACGTAGGTGCCTGGCTCGAGAACGCTGCCACCGCCGACGATGGCTCGCGGACCCACGAAGACCAGGGCGCGGATCTCGGCCCCGGCGACCGTGGCGCTGGGATCCACCACGGCGCTTTCGTGCACACCGGGTACGGCATCGGGCGCTGGGTGGAACAGCGCGAGTGTTCGGGCGAAGGCTTCGTAGGGATCGTCCGACCGGATGGCGCATCGCCCGTGGGAGGGCGTATCCCTGTCGAGGAGCACCGCACCGGCACGGCTAGCTGCCAGCTTGCGCACGTACCGGCGGTTGCTGACGAAGCTCACGTGCTCGGGCCCGGCGTCGTCGATGCCGCGCACACCCACCAGGCGGCGGTGCTCGTCTCCAGGCTCGGCTGAGTGAACCGTCCCGCCGAGTACGGCGGCCAGCTCGGCTACGGTCCAGGCTCGCACGGCCCTACTTGATGGCGTGGCGAGTGTTGTACCGCGTGACCAGCTCGTCGGTGATGTCGTCGACGCCCTGGTGGAACACGATGCCCGACTCGGTGGCCTCGAGCACGAGGTTGTAGCCGCGCTCCTTGCCTAGCTCCTCGGCTACCGCGGAGAGCTTCTCGAAGAACTCCTCCATCATGACCAGGTAGCTGTTCTGCAGTTCCTGCTCGGCCTGCATGCCTGCCTGCTGGAACTCCATCTGCAGCGCCATGAACTCCTCTTCCTTGGCGGCCAGGGCGGCTTCGGACAGGATGGCGGATTGGCTGCGCAGCTCGGCCTGCAGAGCCGTGAGCTCCTGACGCTTGCGCTCGATGGTGCGCATCTTCTCGTCGCGCATGCCCTCCAGGCGCGCCATGGCGGTCGCACCCTCGTCGATCAGGGTCAACGCGGTCTGGAAATCCACCACGGCCACCTTGAGCTCGGCCAAGGCCGTGCCGGGTGCAACCAGGAACAAGCAGAAGACGAAGAGGGCTCGAAGCAGGGTGGTGCGGGGCATGAAGCCTCCTGGCAAGGTTCAGGGCGGCACCCTCATAGCTCCAGGGACGGCCGAAAGCCAATCAGGAACGGGGCGCCTAGCGATTGCGCTTCCAGAGCAGCTGCAGACCCCTGAGGGTCAAGGAGTCGTCCACCTGGTCTATCTGTTTGCTGTCGGCGGCGATGAGGTTGGACAGCCCACCCGTGGCGACGCAGGGCACTTCGCCGCCGAGCTCCTTCTTGCAGCGCGCGGCGATGCCATCCACCAAGCCCACGTAGCCCCAGAACAGGCCCGATTGCATGGAATGAACGGTGTTCGTGCCCACTACCTTCCGCGGCCGCTCCACCTCGATCCGAGGCAACTTGCTGGTGCGCTGGAACAAGGCCTCCGCCGAGATCTGGAAACCGGGGGCGATGACCCCTCCCGCATAGGAACCGTCCGCACCGACGCAGTCAAAGGTGGTGGCCGTACCGAAGTCCACCACGAGCACGGGCGCACCGTAGCTCTCTCGAGCGGCCACAGCGTTGACGATGCGGTCTGCGCCCACCTCCTTGGGGTTGTCCATGCGCACCTTCATGCCCGTGCGGGCGCCCTTGCCCACTACCAGCGCCCGGATGTCCAGGTAGCGCCGGACGGCCTTTTCGATGGAATACAGCGTGCTGGGAACGACGCAGGAGATGGCGGCTCCCATGATGTCGCTCGCGCCCAGGTCGTGCAGCTTCATCAGCTGGATGAGCGCCATGCCGAACTCGTCGGTGGTGCGGGTGCCCGTGGTGATCCGCCACTGGTGGCGCACGTCGGCGCCCTGCATGACTCCGATCACGATGTTGGTGTTGCCTACGTCTACGACGAGCAGCATGATTGCCTCCGTTATCAGGCCTCTTCCCGCTGGACGTCGCCAGCCACGACAGGGTGGACCAGGCCATCGGCACACCGCAGCAGCAGTGCTCCGTCTGCCCGCAGCCCCACGGCAGTACCCTGCAGATCGCCCACGCGGACCTGGCGCCCAGTGGTCTCGGCGAGATCGGTCCACGCCTGGACCAGCTCATCGCGGCGATCCACGACCTGCGCCACGCGGTGATCGAGGGCCGGGAGGAGCCGGTCGAGCAGCGCGAACCGATCGAGATCGCGGCCGCCCAGCTGTCGCAGGGAACGCGCCCGAGGGAGTTCGACCGGGAACCCCGGCTGGTTGACGTTCAGGCCCACCCCGAGCACCACCCACAGCACTCGGCCTCCCCGGAGCTCGAGCTCCGCGAGCAGCCCCGCGACCTTGTAAAAGTCGGGCGTGACCACGTCGTTGGGCCACGAGAGCCGGAGGCCGAGCACTTCGGCCACCGCCACGCCCGCGGCGATGGTGATCAGCGGTGTCTCCGCCGGAGTCGTACCAGGCCGCAGGATCATCGAGAAGTACAGGTTGTGATCTGGCGGCGAGTGCCAGCCACGCCCCAACCTCCCACGGCCAGCGGTCTGATGGTCGGCCAACACGATGGAACCGTGGGGAGCCCCCGCCGCAGCAAGCGTGGCAGCATCGTCGTTCGTGGAGCCCGTGGACTCCCGGTACCAGCAAGGGCGCGCGTAGCGCTCGCTGTGACCAGGGTGTGCCTCGGGCAGCGTCAACTCAGACCTCGAGATCGAGCGCGACGTCCACCCACCGCGCTTGGTGGATGACGCCTCCCACGCTGACTTGGTCGGGCCGAATGCCCTTGCTACACAGGCGCGCCAGGCGCTCGGGGGTCATGTTGCCGCTGGCCTCGAGCAGGATCCGACCCTTGAGGGCCTGGATCACGGCGGCCAGGGTGTCGTCGTCCATGTTGTCCAGCAGCAGCGCGTCGGCGCCTGCCCGCACCGCCTCACGGGCCTGGGAGAGACTCTCGACCTCGACCTGGATTCGCAGGAGGTGATGGGCGTGGTCTCGAGCTGCCTGCACCGCACCGCCGATGGAGCCCGCTGCCAAGATGTGGTTGTCTTTGACGAGCACACCGTCGTACAGCGCGAACCGGTGGTTCCTCCCACCTCCGTGGCGAACGGCAGCTTTCTCGAGCGCGCGGTGCAGCGGCGTGGTCTTGCGGGTGTCCACGACCTCGAAGGCGCCCCCAGCCGCTTCGACGTGACGGCGGGTGTGGGTGGCCACTCCGGAGAGCCAGCCAAGGAAGTTCAGTGCGTGGCGTTCGCCCCCCAGGATGGAGCGAACCGTACCGGTGACCCGCCCGAGCAGATCGCCCTCGTGCACCTGAGTTCCGTCAGCCGCAGCGACCTCGTAGCGTGCCCCTAGGGCCTCGAAGAGCGCGGTGGCGACAAGCTGACCGGAGACGACGAGGTCTTGCCGCGCCACGATGCGGGCTTGCCCTTGACGTCCCGCTGGGATGCAGGCCTCGGTGGTGATGTCGCCCGGGCCGATGTCTTCCTCGAGCGCCAGGGTGACCAGCTTGCGAATGTCCATTCCGACCTCACGGCGAGCGGGACGCATCGACCACGCCCGAATCGTTGGACGCCTACCTTACCGGTCTGCGCCGTTCTCGCCCAGGCGTTCGCGCAGGGCCTTGTCGACGACACCGGGCAGTTGGTCCTGAACGGCCTGCTGGACGGCTTGCTGGACGAGGGCTCGGATCCGCGTGGGCTGGTCGAGTGACTTGTGCAGAATGGCCTCGAGCACTTCGGGCAGGACGGCCAACACCGCGCGCTCCAGCGCAACGCTGACCGTGTCGCGGTCGATGCGCACCGGAGGGATGTCTTCGTAGTCGGCGGGCACGAAGCTAGCCAGCCGCTCATCGCCCACCAGGGGGACCGAAGGCACCGGGCTCGTCGCGACGGGCCCCGTCGCCTCGAGGGGTTCGATGCTACCCACGGGCAGGAGCTCTTCGAGGGGCTCGACCGCTTGCAGCTCGGTCTGGGAGACGGGCATGGGACCCAAGACGTCCTCGAGGTGCGCGTGCACGGCAGCGGGCGAGATGGGGCGCCGGATACCGGCGCGCACCCCCGCCAGCATGGCGCGATCGTCGTCGAAGGCCTCGAAGCCACCCCAGAGCAGGAACACGGCCAAGCCAGGACGCTGCTCGATGGAGCGACGGGCCAGCTCGTACCCGCTGCCTCCCGGTACGGACACCGCGCTGAAAACAGCCACCAGGTCGGGATCGCTGGCCTTGCTCAGCGCCTCGTGGAAGTCCGGGACCACGTGGACGAGCAGGTCCGCACCACCGAGCGAGCGCTTGATGCGACGCGAGGTCGCCGCGTCGGCGTCCACCACCATGATGGCGCTTGGAGCCATGAGCTTCTGCCTGGGTTCCGGTGGGTGCGAGGAGGATCGGACGTCGGCCATCCTACAACCGATGACGCGCGTGGATCCAGTACTCCAGAAGAGAAACTCGCCCGGCGGTGGAGGCTAGTCGTAGGCCACCGCTACGTGCATGGCGCGGGTGGCAACCTCGACCTTCTGCCCGTCTTCCATTTCCTGCATGCCGTGGTTCTGGAAGGCCACGTAGACGTTGTTGAACACTTCGCCGAGATCCTCGGTCATGAGGCTCCACACATCGTCACCAAGCACGAAGTCTTCGTAGCCGGTGGCGTTGCAGGTGACGTATTCCCAGGCCTCTCCGTTGCGCTCGCGGCGGATCTGGATCCAGGCCTCGTCCCAACCCTCGGCATCCCACTCGATCTCGATCTCCTCGCCGAACTCGAAGCCCGTCTCCGCGTAGTCGGAGGTGGAGGTGAGCGTGACGTCGTGGATGGTGCCGGGATCGGGCGTGACAGCGCCCGACAGGGAGCCGGCACCGAGCAGGCTGGTGCCGCCCGAGAGCAGATCGTCGGTCGTCTGGCAGTTGTGCACGTTGTCGAACACCTCGTCGAAGTACCAGCCGTCGGTCAAGTTCTCGAGCTCGCCCGAGTCTTGCTTGGTCTCCCAGCGGGGCTCGTCCTCGATCTCGGGGATGTTTCCGAGCAGGCTGTTGGTGTCGGCGCCGAACATGGACAGATCGGCCGAGCACCCACCCGCAGCTGGCAGGGCGCGGGGCACCAGGGCATCGGGCGCCACCTCGAGGGAGACGTTGAAGGCGAAGACACCTTCGTAGTAGTTCGTGCCGCCTTCCTCGCACTGCCAGGTGTAGACGTCGGCGATGAACCGGGCATCGTTCTCGGGCCCTTCACCAAAGTCCGCACCGCCCGACTGCTTGCAGCCCGCGATGGCCAAGGCGGAGAGGAGAACGAGGGTAGGCTTGCTGGACATGGCGCCTCCTGGGCTGGGATACCGTGCCGTTGGGGGATTTCCGTGCTCGGAGACGATTATACCCTCCTGAGCCCATGCCCCGGGGCACGTTCGTCAAGAAATGGTCCGAGGTTCCATCCCTCGGACGGATGCCGCCGTCGCTGGCGCGTGGGCCCCTGGCAGGCGCCCGGCGGTTTTCGCACGGTGAGAGATTGGCGGCACGGAGGGCCACGATCGCTTGCGTGGAGGGCAGCAGTGAGTGAAGATTGGGGCCCGGCTCCCGCCAGGGTCGGAAACACCCCTGCTGGGGGCGTGGCGGAATGGCAGACGCAGTGGACTCAAAATCCACCGTTCTTATGAACATGAGGGTTCGAATCCCTCCGCCCCCACCACCTTTTCCTACGAAGTCCACCCACACGATGTTGTCGGTGGAGCGGCGTGGCCGTGGGACACGTGGGGGACACAGGGGATCCCGACGTCGCTGATCGTCCAGCGTGATCTCGCGGATCGGCCTCGTCCACCATCCGCTGGAGGGCCTGGACCAGGCCCTCGACAGTCTCCGGGCGGGCCATCTCGAGGCCCTGCCGCATGGGATCGCGCGCTGGGGCAGGCGGCTCCCCCAGGAGGCGTCGCCACCACGGCAGGGGCGAGGCGAGGGGGTGGCGTCTGCCCGCCCCCTGGCTGTCGTCGATGGCCTGCAGCAGATCGAGCAGAGGATCGATCGGCACCACCTCCGCGCTGCCACCAGCGGCGTGCTGGCGCTCGGCCAGCTCGAGCAGCCGGCCGAGGCGGGCGTTGGCCTGCACCACACCCCGAGCGATCTACGTGAGCTGACGGCTGCTATCCACGGACATCTTGCTCTCCCGCGTGCCAGCGGTAGCTATCACGACGCGCGGTGGTGAGTCATCGGTGGCTCTGTTCGTTCGACCCTGGGGGGCTGGGATGGCCACGACCGGCACCCTCCGCTTTACGCACCCGAGAACCACGACGCGAGGCCCGCTACGAGACCGCTCACGACGGCTTGACATGCACGGGTACAGGCAATAGTTCCGGGCCACTTAGAACCACCAAAGGGGTTTTTTCCATGACGACGTCTCGATCTGTCCTCCTCGCCTGCGCGGTGCTCGCCGCCGGTTGCGGCGCCAAGCGCAACACCGCCTACCTCACCGACGCCGCTGCCGATGCAGCTGCCGCGAACGCAGCGCTCGAAGAGCAAGCCCAGGCCGCCTGGGATGCCCGCGAAGACTCGGCCAGCCTGGCCGAGGCGCTCGGCCTCTACGAGCAGTTGTCCGCTGCGGATCCCTCCAATCGGGGCCACATGGAGACCCTGTCCAAGGGCTACTACCTGCAGGGCGTGGGTCACACGGACACCCCCGAAGCCACCCTCGCCGCATACGACTCCGGCGCCCGCTGGGGCGAGCGCATCCTCGGCCTCTCCGAAGGCTTCCGGGCCTGTGTCGAAGCCGGTGCCGCTGACTACGAGTGTCTCGACCACGCCACCACGGCAGACGTACCCGGCATCTACTGGGCCTACGGAAACATGGGCAAGTGGGCCGTGGGCATGGGCTTCACCACCGTGCTCAAGCACAAGAACAAGCTGCACGCCTTCATCAGCAAGGTCCACGAATTGGACGCCCAGTACTACTACGGCGCGGCCGATCGCGGCCTGGGCGCCTACTACGCCAAGGCCCCCAGCTTCGCGGGTGGCGATCTCGATCTGGCCAAGACCCACTTCGAGGCCTCCCTGGCTGTGGCTCCCGACTACTTCAGCACCAAGGTCCTGATGGCCGAGTACTGGGCCACCAAGACCCAGGACAAGGCTGAGTTCACGCGGCTGCTCGAAGAAGTCATCGCGGGCGATGCCACCGTCTACGCCGACGTGATCCCCATCCAGAAGCTCGAGCAGAAGCGCGCCCAGGATCTCCTGGACAACGCCGACGACCTGTTCGAGTAGACCCCACCCCGTCCTCGCCACCAAACCACGGGCCCTCTCGGGCCCGTCCACCGATGATCAGGTGCTGCCCATGTCCCGCTCTCTCGCCCTGCGCTCACTGCTCGCAGCCATACTGGCCGCGATGTTGGTCCTGCCGTCCCAGCTGGCTCGCGCCCAGGACGCTGAGTTCGTGCTCAAGTTCGCCACCGTCGCCCCCGACGGCACGCCATGGGCCGAACAGCTCAAGGCTGTAAAGAAGCGCATCGAGGCCGACAGCGGCGGGCGCATCAAGATGAAGCTGTTCCTCGGTGGCTCCCTGGGTGGCGAGGTCGAGAGCGTTCGCGACCTTCGCCGCGGGCGCATCCAGGGCTTCGGCGGCTCCACGGCCGCCGTGGCCGAGGGCGCGGGCATCCCCGCGCTGCAGCTCATGGAGCTTCCCTTCCTGTTCGAGAGCTTCGCCGAAGCCGACCACGTCCTGGACAACGTGATCTCCGCCGACCTCGAGGCTCAGCTGAACGCCAAGGGCTTCGTGCTCGGCTTCTGGCACGAGAACGGCTGGCGCAACTTCGCCACCAAGGACAAGGCCATCCACACCGTCGCCGACCTGGCGGGCATGAAGATGCGCTCGCAAGAATCTCCGGCCCATCTGGGCATGTACCGGGCCCTGGGCGCGCAGGCTGAGTCCATCCCCGTGCCCGAGGTGTTGGGCGCGCTGCAGACCGGCATGGTCGATGGCTTCGACAACACCGCCCTGTTCTCCGCCGCCACCGGCTGGTACGAGGGCGTCAAGTTCTACACCATCAGCCAGCACATCTACCAGCCGGCCGCCATCATCTACTCCAAGACCTTCATGGACAGCCTGCCCGCCGATCTGCAGGCAGTGGTGCTGGGCGACGCCCACGCCGAGTCCCTGGCCGGCCGTGGTGCGGTGCGCGCCATGCGCGACGACCTGCTGGCCAACTTCCGCGAAGGCGGGCTGACGGTCTACGAGATGACCGAGGCCGAGCGCGTCCCCTTCCGCGATGCCACACGCAAGGTCCACGAAGAGATGGCCGACACGGTAGGCCGCGATCTGTTGAACAAGGTGTACGCCGCCCAGACCGCGTTCCGAGCCGGGCAGTAGTCCCATGGCCACAGACAACGCAGCCGTGGCGGGCGCCACGGCGGTTGCGCCGACCGGCGACGAGCCGCTGGCCACGTCCATCGGGGCGCAGCTGCTCAGCGCCGTGGAGCGCTTCGAGGACGAAGACATGGTGGCCCTGCGCTACCGCGATCCCGACAAAGACGAGTGGGTAGGCTTCGGCTGGGAAGAGCTGCAGGAGCGGGTCTTCGAGTGCGCCGCCGGCCTGCTAAGCCTCGGGGTGGAGCGTGGGGACAGGGTGGCCATCCTGTCCAACAGCCGCTGGGAGTGGGCCGTGGCCGACCTGGCCATCCTCTGCCTTGGCGCCATCACCGTGCCCATCTACCAGTCCAACACCCCCGACGAGGTCCACTACGTCCTCGAGAATTCGGGTTCCAAGGTAGTCATCGCCGAAGATCGCGAACAAGTCGGCAAGATCCACGAGATCCGCACCAGGCTGAACGCACTGGAACACGTGGTGCTGCTTGCCGGAAAGGTGAAGATCGAGGATTTCTTGGTGTCGTGGAAACGCCTCCTCGAGCGGGGCGAGGAGCGGCTGGAAGCCGACCCCGACGTGGTCTTGCAGCACATCCACGCCGTCAAGTCCGACGACCAGGCCACCTTCGTCTACACCTCGGGCACCACCGGGCACCCCAAGGGCGTGATCCTCACCCACGGCAACCTGATCTTCGAGTCTGCGGCCCTGCGCTCGGCGTTGTACGCCGGCCCGGGCGACGAGACCCTGCTGTTCCTCCCCATGGCCCACATCTTCGCCCGCATCGGCTTCATCGCCTTCTTGGGCATGGGCTACACCATCTGCTTCGCCGAGAGCATCGACCGGTTGATGGGCAACCTGCCCGAGATCCGGCCCACCTTCGTCTTCTCGGTGCCGCGCATCTACGAAAAGGTCTACGACAAGATCCTCTCGGGGGTGCGCTCGGGCAGCCGCATCAAGCGCCAGATCTTCGCCTATTCCATGTTCGTGGGGCGCATGGTCAGCCGGCGCCGTCAAGAGGGCCGCTGGGTAGATCCGCTCCTGAGCATCTGCTTCCAAGTGGCCGAGCTGCTGGTGTTCAACAAGTTCCGCAAGGCCTTCGGCGGCGAAGTGCGCTTCTTCATCTCCGGCGGCGCGCCCCTGGCCAGGGAAATTGCGGAGTTCTTCCACGCGGCTGGAATGACCATCCTCGAGGGCTACGGCATGACAGAGAGCACCGCCGCC
>CAZVHW010000069.1:0-19368 GCA_964626835.1 uncultured Enterobacterales bacterium | reverse complement strand
CTCGCGGGGCTGGGCCTGACGGTGTTTCTGGGTCGCAGGCGCCCCGCGTGGCAGGCGGTGGTCTCCGTGCTGCTCGTGCTTCTGCTGATCCCTGGCACCCTCAACCTACGCGCTCCATGGCGGCATCGGGGTGCGGCCCAGAAGGAGCTACAACAGTGCCTGGCCGCAGCGAGGGGCGAGGTCGAGCCCCCCACGTGGCAATCCGACGCCTCCGAGAACGCGCTGTTCGAGTGCTACAAGGCCCAGTCGACCCCACTCAGCTGGGGACCTCGCTGGCCCTGGTAGCGGGCGCAATCAGCGGGGGATTAGAACCAGGCGGACCTGTCGGCGGTGTCTTCGGGCCGTCTCATGGCCAGCATGGCCAGCTCTTCGGAGACGAACTCGACGATGGTCTTCACCAGTGCATCTACGCTCTGGGCCGCCGCGTCGGCACCCGCTTCGGCCGATGCGTCGGGGGTTCCAGGTTGACGCGCCGCCGGTGAGTCTTCGGCCATGCGCACCTGCGAACGGGCCGACGCGAGGCGATGCTCCACGTCCACCAGGTGGATGAGCTGCTCCAGCTTCTGAACGAGGCCGACGATTCGATAGTTGGCATGAACGTGGTGGACCGTGGGAGCCGCCGGAGTGAGCGGCGTGGACACCGGCCGACGGCGGGATGGCCTGGGCCGGCGGCTGCGCAGGCCTTTGCGCTGGGGGCTGTCCGCCCGGGCACCCCGAAGACTGGTGGGGCCATCCGATTCCCCAGACGCAGCGCCGACCTGTTCGACCAGCCGCCGCACCGGCGCCGGGAGCGCGCCTCGCCCGCGCCAGCCCAGCGTACGTTCCAGAACGATCCGGAGCACGTCCTCGGGACGTTCCACACGAGCTAGAGCCGGTAGGAGCGCTCGAGCGCTGGTGCCACCGGCAAGCAGGGCATCGATGGCCGAGAGCTTCACGGACTCTGGCAAGGCTTCGGGCTTGACCGCCCGACGACGCTGGGAGGCGCCCACGGTGGGGCGCCCAGGGTGGGCCGCCGGTTCGCGGCGGCTTCGAACGGGGCGCTCGGCATCCACGACCGCCCCAGCTTCGAGCATGGACGCCGTGGGAGGCACGCCGGAGACGGCCGGAGCGCCGGTCAGGGCGAGGGCGCGCTGGAGCGGCCGAGCCCGGCCAGAGAGCCGCTGCAAGACGCGCCCCGACGGGTGCACGCGGCCAGCGGCCAGGCGGGGAACGAGACGCGGCGGAGCACCGGGGTCGGACAAGTCCGCGAACCCGGTCGCGGGTGACGGAGTGTCCAGGATCTCGTCCGCTGCCTCGCGCCACTGCAACCACACCGTGGATGGGGCCCGGACGTACCGCCAGAGCTGGCGACTGGGCGCAGCGGACACATCGGGCGCCGTGGCTGCGACACCCGACCTCACGGTCCTGGTGGTCTCCAGGCGATCCATGGCGCGCTCGGTGCCCGAAGCCCGCGGTGTAGGGGCTCGAGCTTCGACCTGGGGGCGCCGAGCCCGCGACAGGGGCACTTCTGCGGGGGCCGAGGCCCGCTCAGGCAGATCGGTGGACGCCCGAACAAAGGCAGGGAGTGGGCGAGGGGCCGGATGCTCGGCAGCCGCGACGGCCCTGGTCGGGGCGACGCGGGGCGGAAGGGGCTGGACTTCGGCCAAACGCGCGACCGCACGCGCTGTGGGAGGCAGCGCCTGGGGCCTGGGAGCGACGGGTTGCACGGGGCGCGCGGTGGGCGCTGGTTGCGGCCCAGTACGGCGCGCGGTTCCATCCGCAACCCGCGCCGGCCGACGCCTGGGTTCCGACCGGGTCCGATGGAGCTCGGGCTGTTGTTCGGTGTCCGGTTCGACCTGGGGCTGGACGAAGCGCTCTACCGGGAGCCAAGGAACGCGCATCGCACGGGTAGCGCCCGACCACGCTTCGCGCGGTGACGACGCGAAGGTGCGAGACCGCGCCACCCGGGCGCGGCCAGGGAAGGCGGTGCTGGACAGCGGGGCGAACTGCCGACCCGGGAGGTCCCGAACCACGGGTCGGGGAAGCACGGAGCCACTATCCGAGGGAGACGCCGCGCGAAGCAGCGCCCGCGCCGCGGCCTGGCGAACAGGCCGCTCGACAGGCCTGAAGCGCTGTTGTGGGGATGGCACCGAGGGGTGCTCGGGGACGGGTTCGGCATCGGGGAGCTGGGCCGAGGGAAGCGTGGCATCCGGCGCGGTGGAACGCACACGGCGCGAGGTTCGCCGGACGGCTGGACGTGTGCGAACGGTCTGCTCTTCCTCTTGGACGTCCTCGAGGATGTCGAGGAACGCTAACATCGGCGAGCTGGCCCGGAAGGGGCTGGCCGGGTGCCGGGCGCGCAGGACCGCAGCGGGCTGGGCCGCACGGCGGAGGGGAGTGGACAGACGCGCGGCGTCGGCGGGGGCTGCCTCGAGAGCTTGGAGTCGGCCAGGCAATCCCGGAGACTCGAACGGGCGGGTGAGCAGCTTGTCGAGGGAGCGAGGGCGGGCCGCCGTTGACGGCTTTGCCTGGGGGTCGCCGTGGGAGCGGACGGCTGGAGCGGGAGCCCGCGCGAGCGCCCGCAGAACGGGCTGGACAGCCAGCGCCGGAGAGGCGTCCGGACGAACGACCCGGCGAAGCGAGGCGTAGGCGTGGTCCGCACTGGGCGCGACGGTCGGCCGCAGTGCCTCGAGCCGCCGGGCGATGCGCTGGGTTGCAGGAGCCTGACGCCGAGGAGCCGACACGGTGGTGGGGGGCTGGCTGGTGGGCCGGAGAGTCGGGAGGGCCTGGACCGCACGGGAAGGTTCGCGCCGTGCGCGCCGCGAGGGTGCAGCGCCGCGCCGGTGGGCGCGCAGCCTGGGTGCTTCGCCGGCCTCGGGTTCTTGTTCCGGCTCTTCGGGTACCAGGAAGGCCAGCGAAGGCGACCGGTACAGCACGGGGAAGAGGGACCGCGAAGCGCGGGGAGGCCCACCGATGGCCGCGGCCACGGGGCGGACCCGCGACCCTGGAGCCGGCTCGAGGCTGGCTTGTTGGAGGCGGGTCTCGGCCCAACTGAGGGGAGCCTGGAGCGGAGGCGGGGCGATGGCCGTGGGCGCGGCGGAGGTCACCAACCGTGCGAGAGACGGCGCCGCGTGGGCCCGATGGTGAAGGGGTTCCGACTGGGGGGCGGTGGTCGCCAGGGCTCGGCGCAGCACGGGCGAGCCAACCGAGGGAGCATCCTGGCGCGCGAGGACCCGCGCCAAGCCTGTCGGACCCGGCTGCGCGACCCGACGTCGGGCCCGCGGCGCGGGAACCGAAGTGAGGTCGGGAAGTGGAGCTGGCAGGGGCTCGACGAAGCTCGGCCGTGGGGGTGTGATGCCGCGACGGCGAGGAGAGGCGACTGCAGCGGGCGTGTCGACTGGACGACGGATCGGCGCCGACGAGGGTAGCGAGACGCTCGAGACCCTGCGAGCGCGGCGCGGACGACGGCGGTAGCGACGGGCCCGGTAGGGCTGCTCGGGCTCTAGCTCTTCGAGCTCGGGGAGGAGGAAGACGAGGCCGGGGGTGGCGAAGGGCCCCCACGGCGAGCGCGGCCGACCAAAGCCGGAATCCGGGAGTCTACCCAGCAGACCCAGGTTTCGGTCCCGCCATAGCCCACCCATGGCTGCGGGATCGAGCCAAGGAAGCCAGTCGGCCCAGGGGTGGTGAAGGGACCGGCCAAGGCCGCCGCGGCACAGGACGCCCGAGAAGAAGTGACCCAGGAAGCACCGGTCGAAGATGCGCCAGAAGGAGCCGAGCACGCCACGAGGACGGCCGCCGCGGCCGCCCAGCCGCCAGACCGGTGACCCCCAGGCCCATGGCTCGGCTTCGAAGTCCCAGGGATCATCAAGGCCAAAGCGGGCGAAGAAGGCGGAGGACACGCCAACCCGAAGCCTGCGTTGACCGCGAGCCGACAAGCGCGCGACCAGTCGCTCTCCCGGGTACTGCCGCAGTTCAGCCATCCATGCCTCCAACCAATGTCAGCTCAGCCCTGCTATCGCACTCGGCTGCACGAGAGCACACGGCCCCGTTTTCGGGACCGCGTCTGCGTATTATGCCATCGCGGAACGCCACCAACTGCCGGTTTTCGGGGTTTTTTTCTCACCTTGGCAGCTCCGCGGGAGGGGTCAGGCACCCAAAATGGACACCAGCACCCGCCGGCTCCTCCTGGGCCCGTCGAAGTCGCAGAAAAATACGTTCTGCCAGGTGGACAGTCCAAGCCGGCCATCCCGGACAGGGATGGTCTCCGAAGGCCCCACGATGCCAGCCTGGATGTGGGCCGCACCGTTGTCGTCGACGCGATCGTGCCGCCAGCGCCCCGGCGGAACGAGCCCGTCCAAGCAGTCCAGCACGTCGGTGGCGATGGCCGGATCGTCGTTCTCCTGGATCATGAGGGCCCCGGTGGCCCCCTGGGCATAGAGCGCACAGATGCCGTCATTCACGCCCGAAAGGCCGACTTCTCGCCGCACCTGGTCGGTGATGTCCACCAGTTGTCGCGACTGACCGGTGGAAAAGGTGATGGTGGACGTGTAGATCTGCATGGAGACTCCCTTCATCGCTACGGTGCGAGGGCCCTCGACTCCCCTCGAGATATTCCGGTGTCGGAAGGAGCGCAGCGACCATGAGAGGTACCACACTGGTCACGGGCGCCTGCGGTTTTTTGGGGGGCGCCTGCATTCGGAAGCTGGTCCAGCGCGGAGACCAAGTCGTCGCCGTGGTCCGCGACCGCAACCCGCGGGCCTGCCTGTACGCGGACGGGCTCATCGATCACTGTGTGGAGGTGCGCGCCAATCTCTCGGACACCCAGAGGCTGGTGAACCGCTACCAGCCCGACAAGGTGCTGCACCTGGCCGCGCAGTCTCAAGTCCCCGAAGCAAACGCCAACCCCATCGAGACCTACGAGACAAACATAGGCGCGACCTGGCGACTCCTCGAGGCCTGCCGAACCTCACGCAGGCCCCCTAGCCGCATCCTCGTGGCGTCGACGGACAAGGTCTATGGCGAGTCCGGAGCCCCATACGGAGAGGACACGCCCCTCGACCCGATTCACCCCTACGACGTGTCCAAGGCCGCCGCCGACCTCTTGGCACGCTCCTACGCACGCCACTTCGAGATGCCCATCGTGCTCACGCGCTGCGCCAATCTCTACGGTCCGGGCGACCTCAACCCGGACCGCCTCATCCCGGGCGTCTGCATGGCGCTGGTCCGGGGCGAGCCGGTCCGACTCCGCTCCCGCGGGCTCATGAGCCGGGAATGGCTACACGTGGACGACGCCGCCGAAGCCACCCTCTTCCTCCTCGATCGCGCGGGAGACCTCCCCCACCCGGTCTACAACGTCGGAACCGGGGAGTGCGCCACGGTTCGAAGCGTCGTGGACGACCTGCTCCGGGTCTCCGGCCGAAAGAGCCCGATCTCCATCCCAGACAGCGATCCCCACGGGGAGATCATGGAACAGTCCCTCGACTCCTCCCGCCTCCGCTCCCTCGGCTGGGCAAGCGACCGCACCCTCGCCACCGGCCTGCCGGAGACCTGGCGTTGGTACGCTCGCTGGCGCTGGGCACCGTCCCCGCCGCCGGACTCCACGGCGTCCTAGCAGGCGTCGGGAAAGCTCATGTCTACTGCGACCCACCAGTGCCTACTGCGACGTGCCCTGCTTGCAGCGCCCGACTGTCAGCGTGTTGAAAACACGCCTCCGCCGGTCACTACTGCGCAGAAGCCCGTCATCCGTTACGGTCGCTACGGCCCTGGCGGCTCTCGCTACGACATGAACCGGCGGCAGGCCTGCCACCTCTCTCCCGACGACTGCTAGTCACCCACCATGGCCCGCATCCTGCTGATCCGGCCGGGGCTGGGCGCCTACTACAGCGGAGTCGGGGCGGGGCTCGCGGTGACCCACTCACCGCCCGTGAACCTGGCGACCTTGGCAGCCGCCGCCACGGACGCGGGCCACCGCGTTCGGGTGTGGGATCTGGAGGTCGCGAAGCGCGACGACCCAGCTGCGGAGCTGAAGTCCTTCCGTCCCGATCTGGTGGGCCTCACCTTCCGCACCCCCCAGTGGCGGCAGGCACGGGCCATCGCGCGGCTGGTGCGCAGCGTCCTGCCCCGCACGATGCTGGTGGCCGGCGGTCCGCACGCCTCGTCCATGCCCGAGGACACCCTCGAGGGAGCACCCTTCGACATCGTGGTTCGCGGAGAAGGTGAAGCACCCCTGGTCGCGCTGGCGAGCGGCACCGACCCCATCGACATCCCCGGAGTCCACCGGCCCGATGGAGCACAGCTCCCTCCCAACCCCTCCGAGGACCTCGACCACCTCCCGCTTCCCGCCTGGCAGCACTTCGACATGGCCGCGTACCGCGCCCCCACCCTGGTGGCCCGGCGCACGCCCACAGCGGATCTCGAGTCCTCGCGCGGGTGCCTGGCCCGGTGCCTGTACTGCACCAAGGCCGTCTTCGGCCGGCGCTTTGCCCCTCTCTCTCCAGAGCGCTTCGTCGCGTCGGTGGACCACGCTCGCGCCTTCGGCTTCCGTTCGTTCAACCTGGTGGACGACTCCTTCACCACCGACATCCCCCGGGCTTCGACCATCTGCGAGCTGCTGGCCCAGCACGACGAACCGCTCCCCTGGACCGCTACCAACGGCATCAGGGTCACCGGTGTGGACGAGGCCTTCTTCAGGCTCGCCCGCCGCTCGGGCTGCACGATGCTGGCGTTCGGCCTGGAGTCCGGATCCGACGAACTGCTTCGAGCGGTCGGCAAGGGAGCCAACACCGAGCAGGGCCGCCACGCCGTGCGCGCCGCCCACGCGGCCGGCATCTCCACGCTCGGCTACTTCATGCTCGGGCTTCCGGGGGAGTCTCTCGAGACCCTCGAGGCCACCATCGACTTCGCCACCTCCCTGGATCTGGACTGGGCCAAGTTCGCCCTGACCATGCCCTTGCCGGGTACCCCGCTGTGGAGCCTGTGGAAGCGACACCTCACCCGGCCCTTCGACCCGAACTTCTCGGCCCACCGGCCGGCGCGCGAGTGGTTCGCTCACCCCGACCTTCCCTGGGACACGCTCGAGGCAGCCCGCCGACGAGCCTACCTCACCTTCTACGGCCGCCCCGCATGGGTGACGCGCCAGATTCGAGCCCTGCTGGACTAACGCTGGGGTACGGCCTTGATCCGCGCCTTGCCGTCCTCGACCTGGACCTTGAACTTGACCGAGTTGCACTTGTAGCGGCTCTGGATGACACGAACCTGCTTGTGGATCGCGCTCCGAACACGGGCAAAATCGAGCTCGGTGTGCTGGCCGCAGATGCGCCTGGCCTCGAGATAGCGGTCGAAGACCTGGCGGTAGGTGTCTTCCTCGCGCACACGGCGTTTCTCGAGCTGGGAGACATGGGCCCGGCGCCCGTGACGGCGATCGGCCAGGTCGGCGCGGAACTTGAAGCTCGGGTGGGTACCGCGCTCGATCATGAACAGGTTGCGCTGGATGAAGGTGTCCTGGCTGATGAAGCGCGCGCGCAGTGTCTTGTAGCGATGTCGCTGGACCAACGCGGTCATGTGCGCACGATCCAGCTCACGAATCTTGCGACGGAGATCTTCACGCTCCTTCGCCGGCTCGAACCGATCGACCCCACAGAAGTACTTCTGATAGGCGATCTTCAGAAGCTGGATCTGCCGCTCGACGGCATCGAGCCTGCTCGCGATACCGCGATCTACACGTTGGAGTCTGGCCATGCACCACTCATCCCTTGAACATAGCAATTCCTGCGAAGCCCCGCTCGTCCAAGGTGCCGCCAGGGGGCACCGTCCGTTATCCTGACCAGGTCACCCCCCTGGAGGACATCCGTGTCCAGGCCGCACCAGCCCACGCACCTGCTGGTCGTCGACGACGACGTCTCCATCAAGGAACTCCTCGTCGAGTACCTGGCTACGCGTGGATTTCGGGTCGATGGCACCTCCGACGGTCGGGTCGCCCTCGAGCTGATGCGCAGCGCTTCCTACGACCTGGTCCTGACGGACTTCCAGGTACCCCACGTGGATGGCCTGGACATCCTGCGCGTGGCCCGCCAGAGAACGCCCCCGCTGCCCACCATCCTCACGACAGGCTACGGCACCGTCGAGGCCGCCGTCTCCGCCCTCAAAGAAGGGGCGGCCGACTTCCTCCTCAAGCCGTTCAGGCTCAAGGGGGTCTACGAGGCCATCCAGCAAGCGCTGGATCGCGCTCGACAGATCCGAGCGGACGGTCGTCTGACATCGATCGTGGCTCTGTACGACTATGCGGGCACCGTCCGCAACCGCTGGCATCTCAACCTCCTCTACGAGCAGCTCGCCACCCGCACCATGACCGAGCTCGAGTGCAGCGACGCGGGCCTTTGGGTCTCCGACCCGCAAACCGGGTCCTGGGAATCCTTCACGCCAACGGACAGAGACGACGCCGAAGAGCCCAGGCTGCTGCGTCATCTCGACCTTCCTGCACTGCTCGCGGCCCTCGAACCGGACGTCACCCTGCAAGCGGAAGATCCCACGCGTTTCTTCGAGGACGCCGACGACGACACGGCCATCCCGGGCTGGCTGGCAGCCCGCTCCTTCCAGGTCGACCTCGGCGACGGCGAGCCACGGCTGGCGGGGGTGCTCGTGGCGGCGGACGATGTGGGAGCAAGCTCCCAGACCAACGGCGGGTTGCAGCCACTGTCGCGCTACGCCACGCTCGCTGGAAACACCCTGTCCAGGGTCCAGCTGCTCGACCCCCTCCCCAGCTAGCGCACCATGCTCCAGCTGGCGCTCGCATGTGTCCTCCTCGGGACGGTCTCGGCTGCCGGGGTGGAAGCGCTACCAGGTGAGCGCATGGTCCCCTTGCTGCCGGCGGATCCACACGAGACGGCCAGCGCACTGCTCTTCCGGGGGGGCGACCCATCCCTCGAGGGAGTGGTGGGCGACACCCTCGGCCTGGTGCGCGTGGATGCCGGTCCCATCGACCTCCAGGTCGAGCTCGGGGCGGCGATCTTCCTGGGCTTCCTCCCGGGCGGCTCGCTCACCTTCGGCATCTCCCCGGTAGACGGGCTGATTCGCCTCCCGATCAGCATGTCCTGGAAGCGACTGCGGATGACCCTCGAGTGGGCTCACATCTCGGCCCACTACGCCGACGGTGTGCGCTATGGCGACAACCTGCCCCCCCCGAGCGATGGCTACTCCCGCGAGCAGTTGAGGCTCATCTCGAGCCTGGAGCTACCCTGGGTCCGGCCCTACGTGGCACTGCGAGAGCTCGTACACGTCATCCCGGAAGACCGACGTTTCGGTGTTCAGCTTGGCCTCAAGGCCTACGGTCAGCGTCGATTCACCTGGTACGAGGCCCTGGATCTCGCCTGGCACGCCGACAACGACTGGCGTACCCGCTTGTCCTACCAAGGTGGCATGCTGCTCCGCGCCAGCAGGCAGCGGGCGGTGCGCGGTGGCGTCACGGCGTTCTGGGGTCCCGCCCTCGCGGGCAAGCGCTGCGGCGAACAGGACGCCTACCTCGGTGTCGTGTTCGGCTTCGACTGGCATGGAGGATGGGACGAATGGACTGGCTCCGAGACTTGAAGATCACCGAAGAAGAGGGCGGAGCCCTTCTCTCGCTGCGGTTCGACCACGGCAAGGCCAACGAGATGGGAAGCGTCCAGATGGCCGAGCTGGCACGGCTCGTGGACCAGCTCGAGGACGGCCGGGCCCGCGCATTGGTCAGCTCGAGCGACCGCCACACCGCTTCGGGAACGCCGGTCTTCTCGGCTGGCGCAGACGTCACGGAGCGACGTGCGTGGGACGAGGCCAGGGTGCTGCTCCACGTACGGGGGCAGCGGCGCACCCTCGGTCGCCTGGCCCTGGCTCCCCTGCTCCACGTCTGTGTGGTCGATGGACTGGCTCTTGGCTGGGGCACGGAGTTCACCCTCACGGCCGACTACGTGATCGCCAGCCCGAGGGCGCGCTTCGGCCTGCCCGAGACCGGCCTCGGCATCGTGCCCGGCGCGGGGGGGACGGCGCGACTGGCCGACCGCATCGGCTCGGCTCACGCCCTGCGAATGGGCATGACTGGCGAGCTGATCGACGCCCGCGAAGCCCTACGCATCGGCCTGGTCCACGAGCTCGTTCCTACGCCCGCCGCCGCCATGGAGCGCGCACTCGGCTTGGCGCGGCGCTGTCTGGGTCGGTCCCACACCGCGGTAGCCGCCTACAAGGCGGCGGTACGCGCTGGCCAGGGCCTGACCCCGGACGACCGCGACACCCTGGAAGGTCGAGCCTACGAACACTGCGTGCGCGCAGGTGAAGCCACCCTGGGCCGCCAGGCCTTCGAGGCCATGCGCCGGGGTGAGCAGGTCTCTTGGGGTGACTACGACCCCTTCGATCCTTGAGCCCTGCCCCGCTCGCCGAGCCGCTGCTCGTGCTATGAATCTGCGCCCGCAGCCCAGCGGTGCCCATGACACCCGAGCGCCCCCGCCGCCGTGCCGCGCAGCTGGCGATGACGGCTCTTCTCTCCAGCATCGCTGCCTGCACGGGCGACGCCAACGACTGCGCGTCGCTGCGAGACGACGTGGCCAGGGAAAACTGTCTCTTCGACCGCATCTCGGCTGCGTTCGAGGCGGGAGATCCGACATGGAGGGACCAGCTGGCCGAGATCACGAACATCGACAGCCGCGATCTGGTCAGGCTGCGACTGGCCATCGTGGATCCGCGCCAGGGCCCCACCATCTGCGCCGAGGTGGAAACCCCAGCCGCCAAGGCCCGCTGCAGGCAGGTTGTCGGCCGTCCCCACCTCGCGTCGCCTCCGCGCCCCGAGGAACGAGAGTGATCCCCCTCTTGCTGGCAGCCCTGCTGGGCTGCGGCGACCCAGGTGATGCCGCCAAGCGCGCGCTGGCGGAACCCGCCAGCGATCCGGTGCGAGCGCTGGCGCTCTGCGACGAGCAGGCCTTCGATCAGATGCGCGTGCTCTGCCGCATCGAGGCCGCCGCGGCGGCCGGTCGTGCTGGCCACCTGGAGACAGCGGAACAGGCCTGCCAGCAGGTCCCCGAGGGAACCTGGCGCAAGGAATGCCACTTCCGAGCCGGCGAGGAGCTCGCGCGGGGTGGGCACCCGGTCCAAGCCGTCTCGCACTGCGCTCGAGCTGGCCGTTTCACCCGCTTCTGTGTCACGCATGCCGCGTGGGCGCTCCCACCCGAGGCGTGGATGGACGAGCCGATCCCGGGGGCCGATCTGGCAGCCAGGCTCGACGCACAGCTGGTCGAAATCGAATCAGCTGCACAGGACCTCGACGCCCAACTGCGACCCGAAGCCCTGGCCACGTTCCGCATGCGGCTGTGGTTCAACGCCTACTACGGCACGGGTCGAGCCGACCCGGAGGCGGCACGGGCAGCACCGGCCCACCAGCGACCCCAAGCGCACAGCGCCTTCATGATGGAGGCAGCCCGCTTGCTCGCCCCCCACGGGGAGGGACCACCCCCAGACGCCGTCGAACTCCTGATCGCTGCGTGGCGCAGCGAAGGCGCCGCCCTCGAGGGCGAGCCCATGCCAGTCGAAGGCCGCCACGGTCGCTACGCCGTGCCCATTCCCGTACCCCAAGAACGCGACCTCGAGCGCATCCCGCTGTACGGCGGAGGTCGCCGTATCGTAGGCGAGGAAGCCGACGAAGACTTGATCATCGCTGCTCTGGAGGCTCTCTGGTTCCGCCCGGACACCCCGGCCGAGCCCTTCCTTCCGTGGGTGGACGAACCGCGGGAGCGAATCCGCTGGACCGCCGCCAGGCTCCTGAGACTGTCGGAGCCCCGAGCGCTGGACATGCAGGCCACCCTCGAAGCGCTCACCCAGCACGCGGACCCCGGCGTAGCCTGGAACGCCAAGGACGGGCTGCAACACCGAACCTGGGAGCGAAAGCCCGGAGGTCCCCGATGACCGTCTTCGTGACCCGGCCCATCCCGGACGTCGGGCTCGCAGTGCTGCGGCACGCGGGGCTCTCCGTGCGCGTCCGCTCGGGCGAAAGCCCCATCGCCCGGCACGAGCTGATCGAAGGAGTCCAGGGGGCCCGAGGCCTGATCTGCATGCTCACGGACCGGGTCGATGCCACCGTCCTCGAGGCCGGTCCCCTCGAGGTTGTCAGCAATGTCGCCGTCGGTGTGGACAACATCGACTTGGAGGCAGCGCGAACCATGGGGGTGTCGGTCACCAACACGCCCGGGGTGCTCACGGACGCGACGGCCGACCTGACCATGGCCCTGCTCTTGGCGGTGGGGCGCAGAGTGGTGGAGGGCGACGCCCTCGTCCGCCAGGGCCGGTTCAACGGGTGGGGGCCGCTGGTCATGGTCGGAGCCGACCTGGCCGACAAGACCCTCGGCATCGTAGGGCCAGGCCGCATCGGATCCGCGGTCGCCCGGCGGGCGAAGGCCTTCGGCTCCAAGGTCATCATCGCCGCCCGTCGCGACCACCCCGAGGTCGGTCCCCGGGTGCCCATCGACGACCTGCTCGGGCAGGCAGACTTCGTCTCGCTCCACTGCCCCCTGACCCAACAAACCCGTCACCTGCTGGACGCGCGCCGCATCGGCCTGATGAAGCCCACGGCCTACCTGATCAACACCGCCCGCGGTCCGGTGGTCGACGAGGCCGCACTGGTGCTCGCCCTGCGCGAAGGTAGGCTGGCCGGCGCAGCACTGGACGTGTACGAGCACGAGCCCCAGATCCACCCGGGCCTGCTCGAGCTGGACAACGTGGTCCTGGCGCCCCACAGCGGCAGCGCCACCCGGCGCACCCGTGAGACCATGGCTCGCATGGCAGCAGACGATCTGGTCGCGGTGCTCCAGGGCCGCCAACCACGGCACCGGGTGGTGTGAGATGGGCATGCGACGAGACGTGTTGGGCATCGGCATGGCCGTGGTGGACAGCTTTGTCCTCGCCAACGACGCATTCATCGACGACGCCGGGCTGCAAAAGGGCGGCACCACCTTCCTGGATCGTGATGCCCACCTGGCGCTGATGCAGAGGGCTGCCCACCTCGGGTTGGTGGCGCACTGCCCCGGCGACAACGCCCGCAACATGTGCACCGCAGCCACCGCTCTGGGGGCCCGCACCACCTTCCTGGGTGCCATGGGTGACGACCAGCTGGGGGGGCTCTTCGAGGGCGAGCTCCGGGGCGCCGGAGTCGAGACTCGACTCGAACGCTTGGTGGGCCCATCGGGGTCGATCCTGGCGGTGATCACTCCCGATGGCGAGCGCACCTTTGCCCTCCACGTGGGGGTGGCAGACCGCCTCACGATCCTCCCCGACGGGTGGCCCGAAGGCTTCCGCTATCTGTACGCCACCTCCACCACGCTCCTCGAGCCCAGCGGCACCCGCGAAGTGGTGCGAGAAGCCATGCAGCGCGCCTCCAAGGCGCGCACGGGCGTAGCCCTGTCCCTCGAAAACGCGCCATTTCTCGAAGCAAACCAGCAAGCGCTGCGGGACCTGCTGGCGGGAGACTTCGCGCTGATCATGGGCAACGAGGAGGAGATGAAGGTCGCCTTCGGCTCGGGCCCGTTCATGATGGGGCGCGCCCTGCAGGTAGCCGAGGTGGCCATCCTCAAGCGCGGAGGCCAGGGCTCCACCGTCAGCACACGCCGCGGCGACCGCTGGGACGTACCAGCCTGCCCCGCCAAGTTGGTGGACACGACGGGCGCCGGGGACTTCTTCGCAGGGGCCGTGCTGGCGCGCCTCTGCCAAGGCGCCGATCCGGCCAGTGCGGCGCTGGCTGGCTCATGGGTGGCCGCCCGCGTGGTCGAGCGCGTCGGTGCCCGCCTTCCCTCGGACTTCGATGCGGCGAGGGTTCCGGTAAGCTGGACCTCTCCGCCTGCTTGCGGTCGGTGAACACCCACTTGGCCATCTACGGCCTGGTAGCTGGCATGGCCATCATGGCCATCAGCCTGCTCTTGCTCGGCTGACACGCAGTGTCGCTCCGCCCGCTGCCACCCGCTAAGTGAGATGGTCGAGATGGGATGGCCAATGCGCGACCACGTTCCGGACCCCGAACCACGGGCCGCCGCCCTCCTGGGCCGGTCGCTGGGGCCGTTCATGTTGCTGGCGCTGCTCATCGCCTGGGGTGCCGCATTGCTGATGCCCAGCCGCGACGCAGCCCGCTTCGAGACCGAGAGACGCGCGGGCCTCGAGGCCCTCCCCACCCCGCCCGCTCCGGACAGGAGCCCCGGCATCGATGGGCGGCCCCTCGACCCCGACTCGCCCACGCAGCCCGGCCCCGGAGGAACGCCCGATCAGCAGCTTCACCACGGACCGCAGCCAGCGCATCCTCCGGGCGCCCCACCGTCGGGCAAGGGCCCGGCCCACACGCCTGGCCATGTTCGCCCCGGGCGGCACCCATGAACGCCGAACACGGCGTGACGCGCCGCGGACTCACCGTCATCCTGTGGGCCTTGCTGCTCACGGTGGCCAGCGGCCTGGTCGTCGAGACCGCGGGCCTGACCCCCATCCAAGGCGTAGTCTGGCCCACCGACCTCTACGCACACCAGCAGCTCGATCCCCGGCGCATCGACGTGGCGGTGCTCGGTTCGAGCCGCGCCGCCTTCGGCCTCTCCCCGTCCACCATCGATCTGTGCCTGCAGCGTGAGCTGAACCGCTCCACCCGAAGCGTCAACCTCTCCCGAGCCTTCGCCACGGGCTGGTCCCTCGATCTCTTGGCCAGGGACCTGCTCCAAGGCACCCACCGGCCACGGGTGCTGCTGGTCGCGGTCGAACCCGAGCTGTTCGACGAACACAACCCCCGCCTGGCCACGAACCTGGCCACCACCGCCCGCCTGCGGGACCTCCCAGACGCGCTCCGCTCGGTCCAGGACCTACGCACCCTCTTTTCCGCCCTGAAGCCCCTTGGCCGAGGCCCGACCACAATCGCCCTCTACCTCTCGGGTCGATGGAACACGAAGCCCGCCCTGCGCTGGCTGATGCTCCACCATGGCGGTGGCCTCTACTGCTCCGGGCACCCCCACTGCGCCACCAACAACAAGGCCATGGAGCGGACCATGGATGGGCTGTGGAACATCGTGGCCAGCCAGCTGCTGCCGGTCCTCGAGCAGGAACGTTTCCCAGACTACGAGACAGGCACCGGGGCCGTGCACCGCCACACCACCCGCATGATCGAGCGCGCCCAGGAGCAGGGTGTCCAGGTTCTGCTGGTGGAGCTGCCGCGAATGCGCATCTTCGACAATGCCATGCCCCCAGCCGTTGAGCCGGCCTTCCAGGTCTACCTGACCAACCTGATCGAGGAGCACGACCTGGCCCACCACGACGCCACGACGGCCAGCTGGGCCCAGAAACGCACCCACTACTCCGACCCCGAGCACCTGAGCGCCCGAGGGGCCGAGCGCCTAAGCGAGAGGGTCTGTACCGAGGCCATCCTCCCATTGCTGTCCCCCAAGGCGAGCTGGGACGAGGAGGAATAGTCGGTGCTGTTCAACACCTTCGACTTCGTCGTCTTCCTGGTGGTGGCCTGGACCGTCTACCGCCTGGTGCAGCGCTGGCGCTGGCCCCGGCTGCTGTGGCTGCTGCTCATCAGCTACTTCTTCTACGGCTGCTGGAAGCCCTGGTACCTGCTGCTCATCGCGGCTTCGACCCTCAACTCCTACCTGTTCGGCCTGCTCATCGACAAGGCCGATGGCCGACGTAGAAAGCTCTGGATGGCCCTGTCGGTCGCCGGCGACCTGCTGCTGCTGGGGGTGTTCAAGTACGGCAACTTCCTGGTGGGGAACCTCGAAGCCGCGCTCATGCTGAGCGACCCCAGCACCGCGCTGCCCCGGCTGCCCACCGAATTGCCCGTGGGCATCAGCTTCTACACCTTCCAGACCATCTCCTACACGGTGGACCTGTACCGGAAGCGCATCGACCGGGCTCGCAACCTGCTCGAGTTCTCGGTGTTCGTGGCCTTCTTCCCCCAGCTGGTGGCGGGCCCCATCGTCAGAGCCAAGCACTTCCTGCCCCAGCTGCTCGGCAAGCCCTTGCAGGACCCGAAGGCCGTCGGCGCGGGCCTGTTCCTGATCCTGGCGGGGCTGGCCAAGAAGATGATCCTGGCCGACACCCTGTACACCGCCGTGGTCAAGCCGTTCTTCCGAACCCCGGTCGGGCACAACGCCATCGAGACCATCGGGGTGCTGTGGGCCGCCAACTTCCAGGTCTACTGCGACTTTTCCGGCTACTCGGACGTGGCCATCGGCGCCGCGCTGCTGTTCGGTATCCACCTGCCCAAGAACTTCGACCGGCCGTTTTCGTCCCAGACCCCCATGGAGCACTGGCGGCGCTGGCACATCAGCCTGTCCACCTGGCTGCGGGACTATCTGTACATCCCCCTAGGGGGATCCCGCGGCAAGGAATCGCGGGTCTCGGCGAACTTGATCGTCACCTTCCTGCTTGGGGGGCTGTGGCACGGCGCGGGCTGGACCTTCGTGGTCTGGGGCCTGTGGAACGGCCTGCTGCTGGTGGCCTGGCGCCGCTGGGGTCCCGGCCCTGGCAAGACGCCCTTCGGCAAGGCCTGGCGCATCTTCGCCACCTACAACGCCCTCTGCCTGGGGCTGGTCTTCCTGCACGCCCGAACCTTCCACGACGCCTGGCAGGTCATCACCTCCCTGGGCAACTGGCTCACCCCGTTCAGCGGCGCCTTCGGCTGGTTCGGGCTGACCATGCTGGCCCTGGCCATCGCCCTGCACGCCACCCCCCAGGGCTGGAAGGCGATCCTGCGTGAAGCCTTCGCCACCGCACCGGCCTGGGCGCTGGGGGTGACGGTGGTGGTGGTGGGCGGGGTGCTGTCGTTGTTCGCCGGGTTTGCGACGCCGTTCTTCACTTTTCAGTTCTGAAGGCAAGGCCGCGTAATGACAAGAGAAGGCCGGTGTTTGCAATGTCGCGACAAGAGAACCGAGTTGAGTGCACGATCGGAAGTGCCAGGAGTGTCAATCCTGCCCGGATTCCGGCTGGATGCCACCTCGAGGAGCCGTCCTGCGCTCGAAATCGTGCACTCAGCCTCGTTCTGTCGCGATTGCCTTGCATTCGGACCGGTTCTGTTGTCATCGCGCCGTGGTCAGTCGCCGCCAGTCTCGAGCGATCAGCTGCGCGCGATCCTCCCGCCTTCGACCGCGACCTCCCCGACGAACTCGCCCTGGCGAGCGCTGCGTCCTCGGGCCGCCAAGCAGCGCTGCGTCCTCGGGTTGGACGACCAGACTCGCCGTACAGGCGCCTCCCCGTCTGGACGGGGTATCCCCAGCAGGTCTCGCCGTCGCACCGGTCGATGGTCAGGTCTGCCTCGAGCCTCCTGCTCAGGGGAAAGATGCGGCGTAGGTTCTCATCCTGGAGACGCGCGCCAACCTTGACAGCCGCGTGGGCGAGCGCGAAGCCCAGGGATGCGCCCCCGGTGACCGTGAAGGCGACAGTCGGGTGGTTCAGCGCGAGCGCGACGCCCCCGCCCCTGCCCCGAGGAGCACGCCCAACCCGCTGACGATCTTCACCGGGTCCTCCAGCCACAGCCGGAAGCGACGGGTCAGAGAGAGGTGGGAGCGAGCGGCCGGCGGTTCCATGATTGTCAGGGGGACATGGTTGGCGTGCGCGATGTGCACGCCGCTCGCGGGAATCCTGCAATTGCTCATCGTGCAAGTTGCCGCGCGGCTGACTCCAGCGAGGCGCCCTCCGGGGCCCACAGCGGTTCCCACTCCACTTCGGCGGGGCCATCGCCTGGCGGACCCTTCCGTTTCACCTGCAGATCGACCTTCAATCCCCCGCCCCATACGAGTATCCCGCCGAGAGCACCCAACGCGGTAGCCCACGCGGGAACTGCTGTTGTCACCGCCTTTGCGCGCCAGCGCCGGATCCGGGTGCCGCGCTCTCCTTCCACCCCTACACTTGCCTGCAGACGGTAGCGGCCGCGCGCCTCCGCATCCACAGACACGGGGATGTGAAGCACACCGGTGACGGCAGGCGGCACAACAACGACTATTTCGTCGGGAGCATGCACCCCCGCGCGATTCAACGAGAGCCTACGTTCTTGGTGGAGATCGAGCGTAACAGTTCGTGGATGGTCCCAACAGTTCTGAAGGTGCAATCGGATTCGTGCTCGCTGATCGGGTGCGATGGTCTTCGGGGCCACGAGGATGAACTGAATGCCGTCAATCTCTAGGATGGAACTCCTGCCGAACATCTCACGAAGTAGATTCGGCAGCGGCTCATGACCGTGCTGGTCGCGAATCAATCGCCAACCGCAGGCGACAGCGGCAGGTACGGACGCGATTGCGAGTCCTGCAGCAACCGGGTGGGGCTCTTCTCCCAGCAAGGCAATTGCCCCAGTGATCAAGCCTGCCACAAGCGTGAACAGTAGTCCGAAGCCGCTCGCCTCATGCGGATCGCGCCTGTACTCCAGTGTGAATCCGGTGCCTGCGACTATCGCCGACAAGATGAGGACGAGCTACACCACGCCAGGTGGTGCGCCGTCCCTCACCATCACAATCACTCCGCAAATCCCGGCGGTAATCGCGGCAAGAGCGACGAGCACCCAAACGACGGCAAATCCTTTGCTGGCACGGCGGCTTGCCATGTGCCACAGATATCATGAAGGGGATTCGGGTGTCCAGGGCAACGGGAGTTCGCCGAGCGGGATGCATCGGTTTACTTGGCATCCCGACCGGTATACGAAAGGGATCCCCAACCCGGGAGTCCCGATAAACTCGCACACCCACACCGTCGCCTACATTCGCGTGTCCACCGACAAGCAGGCCGACCACGGCGTGTCCCTCGACGCCCAGCGCACCAAGGTGGAAGCCTACGCCGCCCTCTACGACCTGGAGCTGGTTGAGGTCATCCTGGACGCCGAGATGAGCGCGAAGACCCTGGACCGGCCCGGACTCCACCGTGCGCTCGCTGCCCTCGGGCAGCGGATGCCGAAGCCCTGCTGGTGGTCAAGCTGGACCGGCTCACGCGCTCGGTCCGCGACCTCGGCACGCTGGTCGAGGACTACTTCTCCAGCGGCCAGTACACACTGTTTCTGCTGATCGGGGCACCCGACGCCAACTATCCCGGTTCCTGGCCTGGTGATGACTACACGTCAGGCTCGGCGACTGGAGCCGCGATGCTGGTCCTTGGGCCGTTGAGTTCCGCGCTGGACCTTGTCGATACCGACGGGTGGATCCAGGGCATCGAGATCGACAACGATGCTACCTGTGTCGAGACCGGGGCCAGCGTGGCGGGCGCTGGAGACACGAACGGTCACGGATTCGATGACATCCTGGTCGGAGACCCTGAGTACTACTACAACGATGGCTACGACGACGACCTGAACGACGGCGTCGGGCCAGCATTGAAGACTCTCCCGCCACGGCCGCTCGGGCCGCCAGGCAGCGCTGCGTCCTCGGG
>CAZVHW010000068.1:11741-19418 GCA_964626835.1 uncultured Enterobacterales bacterium | reverse complement strand
TCTGGACGACGAGGGTGAGAGGAGATGGGCTCTGATCGGGGTCCTGCTCGAAGATCTCCACCACGGCCATTCGGCTGCAGGCTTCCCGAATCCCCAGGGAGCAGGCCTGTCGGTAGGCGCGCCGCGCGCGCTCGCCATCGGTCACGCCCAGTCCCTCGAGCTGTGTGTCGGCCAGCACGAGACAGGCGCTCGCCACCCCCGCGTGGCACGCCCGCTCGGGTGCCTCCGCCCAGCGCTGCGCGATCTCGACGCAGGCCAGACTGTCCCCTTTGTTACAGCGCTTCGACAGCTTCGCTGCGGAGGGCCCCCCCGCGCGTGCCACGCCGGCACCCAACAGGGCCGTCAGGAGGGGGGCGGTGGTGGTGAGCTTCGAGAGGCGCATGGGTTGACCGAGAGGCTTGGCAGCGGAGCTGCGCTACATGACGCTGCGGGGATCGACGTCGATGGTGATGCGCACGCCCCTGTGCTTGCGCGTGGTGCCGCGGAGGTGGTCTGCGTGGGCGTCGAGCCAGCGGCGGAAGGGCCCAGTTTGCCAGCCTCGCAGGATGAGCTGGTAGCGCCAGCGCCCCACGAGGCGAGCCAGGGGTGCCGGGGCCGGACCGAGTATGTCCACCACACGGTCCTCGGGCTGCCGGCGGCGCAGCTCGCGGGCGATGCCGGCGGCGCTGTTCAGGGCGGCGGCCTTGTCGCTGCTTTCCACCCGGATCAACACCAGGCGGGCGAAGGGTGGGTAGCCGAGGATCCGGCGCACCCTGGATTCCCGGGCCAGGAAGGCTTGGGGGTCGTCCAGCGTGCCAAAGACGAAGTGGTCGGGGTGGTGGGTCTGCAGGACCACACGGCCCGGGGAGTCACCCCGCCCGGCGCGGCCTGCCAGCTGCGTGACCAGGGCCCAGGTGCGCTCGGCCGATCGGAAGTCCGGCAGGTTGAGCACCATGTCGATGTTGACCGCCGCCGCGAGCTGAACGTCGGGGAAGTCGTGGCCCTTTGCCACCACCTGGGTACCCACCAGCAAGCGGGTCTCGCCCGTTCGGAAGGCCTCGAGGATGCGGTGGTGGGCGCCGCGGGAGGCGGTGGTGTCCGCGTCCATGCGCCCCACGGGGACCCACGGGAACAGGCGCTCGAGGGCTTCCTCGAGCTTCTCGGCACCTTCACCCAAGACCTCGACCCGACCCTCGCAGCTCGGGCACTTGTCGGAGTATGGGCGCTGTAGGCCGCAGTAGTGGCAGACCAGCTGGTTGCGGCTCTTGTGCAGCACCAGGGAGATGTCGCAGCTGGGGCAGGTGTAGCGCCCGCCGCAGTCGGGGCACTGCACCACCGTGGCGTAGCCGCGGCGGTTGTGCAGCAGGATGGCCTTGCCGCTGCCGGCCAGGGTGTCCTCGAGGGCCCGGACCAGGTGGTCGGAGAGCAGGGGGAGCTTGCCCTCGGAGTCTCGAGGGGCTTGGTTGAGGTCTACCAGCTCGAGCTCGGGCATGGGCCTTGGAGTGACCCGGCGCGTGATCTGCTGCAGCAGGTAGCGGCCGTCCAGCGCGTTCTGCAGTGTCTCGGCCGAGGGGGTGGCGGACCCGAGCACCACGGGGCAGCCTGCCATGGCACCCCGCACCACCGCCAGATCGCGGGCGTGGTAGCGCACGCCGTCGTCTTGCTTGTAGGAGTCGTCGTGTTCTTCGTCGACCACCACCAGGCCGAGATCCTGGAAGGGGGCGAAGAGTGCCGAGCGGGCGCCCACCGCCACCCGGGCGTGGCCGCTGCGGATGCGGCGCCAGCCCCGAAGGCGTTCGATCCCCGTGAGGCCGGAGTGAAGGACGGCCACGTGGTCGCCAAAGCGGGCGCGGAAGCGCCCGACGAGCTGGGGGGTGAGGCCGATCTCGGGGACGAGCACCAGCACCTGTTGGCCCTGGTCGATGACCCGGGCGGCGGCCTGCAGGTAGACCTCGGTCTTGCCGGATCCGGTGACCCCGTGCAGCAGCACGGTGCCACCCGCAGCTTCGGCGAGGGTGTCGAGGATGGCTTGCTGGGCTGGAGTGGGTGGCAGGGGCTGGACCGAGGCCCCCCCCAGCTCGCCCGCCTGGACCGGGTCGAGGCGCTCGCGCTGGATGACCTCGAGCACGCCCTTGCGGGCCAGCGTGCCGACCGAAGAGCGCGCGTGCTGCCCCTCGAGCTTCAGCAAGTCGGGCAGGTCCATGGCTCCGCCGGCTTCGGCCAGTCGGGCCACGACGCCGCGCATGCGCGTCCCAGCCCGGGGGTAGGCCACCGGCAGCTGGTCGGCTTGGATGAGCAGACGGACATGCTTGACCTTGTCGCGGCTGGCCCCGAGCTGGCGGTTGGCGCCCTGGACCAGGTCGGCGCGCTTGAGCTGCTCGATGGCGGTGCGCACCTGCTTGGATTCGAGCTCCTGGGCCAGGCGGCGCGTGTAGGAAAGGGGCGTGCGGCCTGGGTGCTGGATGATCTCGCGCAGCACCGTGGCACGGGGCTCGGGTAGCCCATCCTCGGCCAGAGCGTCCGCCGCCGAGGGGCTGGGCAGCAGCACGCGGCGGGTCTTGGCCCGGGCGCCCGACGGGAGTGCCGTGGAAAACATCTCGCCCAGGGGGGCCAGGTAGTAGCGGCTGGCCCAGCGCAGGAAGCGCAGCTGCTCTTCTCCGAAGACGGGACGGGCGTCCAGCAAGCGCAGGACGGGCTTGGCCTTGCCTGCGGGGATGTCGCTGCTGTCCAGGCCTTGGACCACCCAGCCGTTGACCACCCGGCTGCCGAGGGGCACCAGCACGGCATGGCCCGGCACCAAGCCTCCTTCGGGGTTCAACCCCTCGAGCTCTTCGTCCACGACGGCATAGGTGAGTGGCTCCGGCAGGGGAGCGGCCACGGCGACCTTGACGAAGCGGTATGGCATCGGTTGTGTGGCCGCTACCTCAGCGCCGCTTCGAGGATCTCCCTCACGCGGGGGGCCAGCTCGGGGCGCTCGAGGGCCAGGCCGACGGTGGCCTCGAGCCAGCCGAGGACGTTGCCGGTATCGTAGCGTCGGCCCTCGAACAGCCAGCCCCAGGCTTGACCCCGCTGGGCCAGCACGGCCAGGGCGTCGGTGAGCTGGATCTCGCCGCCGCTACCCTTGGGTGTGCGCTCGAGGATGTCGAAGATCTCTCCGGGCAGCACGTAGCGGCCCACGATGGAGAGATTGGTCGGGGCCTTGGCGGGTTCGGGCTTTTCGACCATGCCCGTGACCTTCATGAGCTGGCCACTGAGCGTGCCGTCGCAGATGCCGTAGCGCTTGGTCTGGTCGCGGGGCACTTCGATGAGGGCCACAACGCACTCGCCCTTGGCGTCCCAGACGTCCATGAGCTGACGCAGGGCGGACCGTGCGGGGTTGTGGATGATGTCGTCGCCCAGCAGAACGGCGAAGGGGTTGTCGCCCACGGCGGGGCGGGCGGTGAGCACGGCGTGACCGAGCCCCAGCGCTTCGTGTTGGCGGACCGTCACGAACTTGGCCAGGCGGCCGGCGCGGCGCACCTCGGCTAGCAGGTCGAGCTTGTCTCGTTCTTCGAGGTAGGCCTCGAGCTGGAAGTCGCGGGAGAAGTGCTCCTCGATGGCCCCCTTGCCCTTGGAGATGACGAACACGAAGTCTTCGAGACCCGCTTCTACCGCTTCTGCCAGGATGTAGTCGAGACAGGGGCGGTCCACGAGGGGTAGGAGTTCCTTGGGAACCGCCTTGGTGGCCGGAAGGAAGCGGGTGCCCAGCCCGGCGAGGGGAAGGACGGCGCGAGTCAGGCGCTGCGGTGCCATCGGCATCCTCGATGCTGAAGGAACCGGGAACTTAACCCCCCGGGGGGCGGCGTGGCGGAGCGGCTAGAACTCTCGGGATCGGCGCTCGAGCTGCTCGGCTTCGGTCTTGCAGTCGATGCAGTGAGTGGCAACCGGTCGGGCCAGCAAGCGTCGCTCGCTGATCTCTTCACCACAGACGACGCAGATGCCGTACTCGCTCTCGTCGATGCGCTGTAGGGCTTGGCGGATCTTGTGGATGAGCACGCGCTCGCGATCGCGGATGCGGAGCTGGAAGTCGCGGTTCGATTCCATGGATGCCAAGTCGATGTCGTCGGCGAAGCGCTCCTTGTCGTCCGTGAGGTCACCGATCGTGGCGCCTGCATCTTCGAGGAGGGCTTGGAGCCTGTCCATGAGGAGCTTGCGGAAGAACTCTTGCTTCTTCTTTTCCATGCCTTCTCCGAGGAGGGGGAGGGCGGGTTCGAAACCGCCGCGGAATAGATTCTCTGGATTGCCGGTTCGGAAAGCGCCCCATAGTAGTGGATTCCATGAACGACCGCAATACCCCTCACCACGGGAATCCCGGAACTCAGCCGGTTTTCCCGCGGCATGACAAACCCCTTCCCCCGGGGCGTGTCGCGCATCGGGTAGCCTTGGTGCTCGCCGTGCTCCTCTCACCGGGTTTCGCGAAGGCTCAGGATCTCCATCTGGATCCCTTCACTCACGGCAACGCCACCACGGTCGGCCTGGCGGGAACCTGTCGTGCTACACCCGGCAATCTCGACAATATCCTGCACGGATCCGCCCCGCTGGCTCTCGACTCTCGCTACGACATCGACGTCTCCGGATTCCTCGAGCCCGGGGGCTGGAAGGGCTTCGACGTGGCCGCGGTGGATTCCCGCACCTCCACCTTCGCCCTTGGGGTCCGATACTCTTGGGCTCGTCACGACGACCTCCCCCTCCTTGGGAGCGAGCTCCCCGGCTGGGAGCTCGCGGGTAGCTCGGAGACCAATCCCGCCGTCGCGCAGCACCTGGCGGTAGGCATGGCCATCACCCCCGACCAGGATCGCCGCTGGTCCGTGGGGCTGCACGGCGGCTACTTCTGGCGCAACGCAGCGAGGGCCGGCGACGGCATGGGCGCTCGCATAGGGGCCAGCGTCGCGGGCCGGCCCCACGACACCCTCACCATGAGCCTCGGCGGCACCGTGCCGTTCCTCGTCGAAGCCGCACGTGGCACCGAGGACCAACCCACCGTGGACGCCGGACTGCGCTGGCAGCCTCACGAGGACGTGGGGATCGTGGCCGATGCCGGCTTACCGCTCGATACCATCGACGGTCTCGACTTCGGCGTGGGCAGCGAGTGGAGCATCGCCGGGATCGTTCCCGTCCGTGTGGGCTATTCCCGCGACGCTGGCGACGTGCGTAACGCCCTGGGTGCCGGTGTGGGGGTGGTCTCCGAGTACCTCAACCTTCACTACGGCGTGTGGTTCGACCTGGGGCCCGACGAGGACGGTCTCGCGCTACCCCGCCACGTAGCCACGATAGCCATGTGGATGTAGGTCCACTCGGCATCGCGGGACCTCAGTCCAGCCCTGCCACCTGGAGCATGGTCTCCAGACGCTGCGTGACGGTGTGCTGCCGGAGCACCCTCTCCCGCCCGGCTCGGGCGATGCGTCGGGCCTCGTCCGGGTGTGCGATGTAGTGTCGGGCCTTGGCCAGCAGTTCGTCGGTGTCGCGCCAGCAGTCCAGGTGCACACCGGGCTCGAACAGCTCCTCGATGGCATCGTTGTGCTCGGCCAAGACGAAGCCTCCGCAGGCCAGGACGTCGAAGACACGCATGGTGACGATGTCGGGCTGGTAGAGCCGGTTGACGTCCAGGTTGACGAGGGAGCCGGCGTAGATGGCGTTGATCTCCTTGCCGTGTCCGGCACGGCCCATGGGTCGCACGCCGTGCTGGCTCGTGAGCTTCCAGCCCTGGTCGCCCCACACGCGGATGCCCAGGGCTCCCAGGTTCGCCACGATGCTCAGGCGCTTCTCGGCTGCCGCAACTTCAGCCGCCAGCATGGCTGGGTCGGGCTTTTCGAGTTCGCGGGCCCAGGCGCGCCAACCTTGGCACAGGGCATCCACCTGGCCTGGCACCAGGTTGCGGGACCGGTCGGTGCGCTGTGTGCTCAGGATGCGCTCGAGCAGCTCGCGTGCCTGGGTGGCCACCTCGCTCGGTGTGTGCTGGAGGTCCATGCCCTTCCACAGCGCGTAGAGGCTCACGAAGGCCTTCTTCGAGCGCATGGAGTTCGCCACCATGCTGGCGCCCACGAAGCTGATGGGAGCCTGAAAGCGGGGATCGGGTGGGGGAGCGGGGGCCCGCCGTCGCGCGGGATTGGCAGCCAGGGGTAGATAGCGGACACTGGAGAACCCGGCGCGTTCGTACCAAGCCACCTGCGCGCGGCGATAGGTGAAGACATGGGCGGTGTGGACGGCGCCCTTCTTTCTGGGGTGGTCGGTGGCTGGATCGACTTCCCAGCAGAGCAGCGGGAGGTGTAGCTCGCTGCAGAGCTCCGCCAGGCCCTGGGTGTAGTTGACGGCCACCACCAGCCGGGGTGCGACCTTGCGAGCCACGTGGAGTAGCTCCTCGCGGGCGTGCCGGGTGACTTCCCAGGGCATCACGCCGAAGCCGCGCTCGCGAAGGGCATCGGCCAGATCGTCCACGAACAGCTCTCCGGTCACCAGCAACGCGCGGTGCTCGCCCAAGCCGTGCTCGAGGGCGACGGCCTCGAGGGGGTAGATGCGGGTCGCGAGAGGATGCGACACCACCGCTCCGGGCCAGGGGAGCCGGTCCAGCAGGTCGGCGGACATGGCGAGCTGCAGCCGGCCGCTGGCGATGGGCTCGCGGAGATCGCGCCCTGCAAGGCAGAGCCGCAGCAGCCACGGGTCCCGCTCCCAGGCCACGATGGGTTCGCGCGCGGGAAGGGCCAGAGCGGCGTCCAACATCTCGCCGAGGCCCAGGCCGAAGAGCATCAGGGGTTTGTCCACCTCGGCGGAGGCCAGCAGGTCGGCGCAGGCCTTGGGGGAGAGGCCGAGGGGCAACAGGGCTCGCTGATGGCGATAGGCTGGGGGCCTGTCGTCGCCCCGAGTCGGCAGACGAACGTGGTCGCTCGCCACCGGCAGGTGCAGCCGGGCCGCCAGGGAGGGGCTCTTCACGGCCAAGGCCGCCAGGTTCGAGCGGAGCGTGTCCATGACGGTCCTCGAGAGTCTTCGGAACCCTATCGTTTCCTTCCCGTTGCGGCGGGCTTGGTTGTTTTCGTTTGGTGCCATGATCCTGCGGCCCTGGAGGCTCTCCATGCGTGCCCTTGTCCTCGCACTGCCCCTCGTACGCACGCTGGCCCTACAGTACGGCGCAGCCACCAATTCGACGCAGTCCATGGCCAGCCGCCTCACCGTGGTGCTGGACGCCGAAGGCATCTGGCGCCTGGTCTACGATCCGGCCAGCGTCACCAGCGACGCCCAAGACGTGCTCGAGGACTGCGAGATCCCGTTCGCGGACCAGGCCTGTAAGCCGCCCTGGTGCTCTGCGTGTCCTACGGTCGAGTCCCGCGAAAGGGTAGGTTGACCTTGACCGCAATCTCACGCGCCGTGACAACGGAGGTGGCCCTGGCCCCGAGCCGCGAAGAGCGCTTCGCTCGGTTCGTGGAGGAGCACCGGGAGCGGGCCGTGCGCCTGGCCTGGCGGCTCGTGGGCGAGGACCGCGCCAGCGCCGAAGAGGTCGCCCAGGACGCCTTCCTGAGGGCTTTTCGGGCGCTGCCGGGCTTTCGCGACGAGGCGCGTCTCTCCACCTGGTTCTACCGTATCCTCGTGCGGCAGGCATCGAACCGCCGCCGCTGGCGGGGCGTGCGCCTGCGCTGGGGTGCCCTGTGGGGCGCGGGGGGCGATCCG
>CAZVHW010000068.1:0-11731 GCA_964626835.1 uncultured Enterobacterales bacterium | reverse complement strand
CCGAGATCGAGACGGTGTGGGCCAGGCCTGCAGCGGAGGGTGATCCGTCGCTCCGTGCTCGCATCCAGGGGGCCATGGAGCGGCTGTCCCCCGGTCAGCGCACCGTCTTCACCCTGGTCCACCTCGAGGGGTTCACCGTGGTGGAGGCGGCAGAGATCGCGGGCTGCGTAACGGGGACCGCCAAGAGCCACCTGCATCGAGCCCTGCGCACGCTGCGAGCCGTGCTGGCTCCAGAGCGCGAGGAGTATGGCCCATGAACGACCACGATCCCGAAAGCCGTGAGCTGGTGGAGTCCATCCGCGACGCCTGGAGCCCGGAGCCCGTGGACGTCGCCGGCTTCGACGCGCGCTTGCGGCAACGCCTCCGCGTGAGCCAGCGCCGCCGGGCGATGCTTGTCGCCGGACTGGCCGCCGCCGCCGTCCTGGTCGTGGTCTCCCAGCTGTGGGGTGGCTCGCCGGTTGAGCCTTCCGGGCGCGTTCTACCGACGGACCAGGCCCCCGCCGAGGCCCCGCTGGACCCCGAGCGAGCCCTCGTCGACGCCAGCCCGGACGCGGAGTGGTTCGCCGGCGCACTGGAACCCAGCCAGCGGGCCTTCGATCTCCCCGGCGCCTACGGCGCCCTCGACGCTCTGTTCCTCCAGCCCATCGACCAGGAGCTCTGAACATGCGATGCCTCGTGCTTTCCCTCCTCCTGCTCTCTCGTCTGGGTCTTGCCGGCGCCGCCCTGGCCGAGGGCCCGCCCGAGGGCCCGCCCGGTCCGCCCCACCCCCACGACCTGGTGCGCGAACATGCCGACGCGCTGGGCATCGACGCCGAGACGGTAGAGAGCATCCAGCAGATCGCCTTGGCCGACCGAGACGAGCGTCGTGCTCTCCAGGAAGCCTCGAAGGGCGCGCGGGAGACCCTCGGAGAGCTGCTCGAGGCCGAGTCGCCGGATCGCGACGCCGTCATGGCCCAGGTGGACACGGTGGGGGCGGCCGAGACCGCACTGCTCAAGCAGCGGCTCTCCACCCTGTTGGCCATGCGCGAGTTGCTTACGCCAGCCCAGATTGCGGCCCTCGGGGCCATGTCCCCCGGAAGTGGGCCCCCAGGTGGCGGCCCGCCTCCGCCTGCTGGCGGGGGTCCTCCCCCAGGCCCGCCGCCTCCGATGGGGCCTGGGATGGAGCCTGGATTCTAGCCGTCCGACGTGGGTGGGGGCACCACCGCGCCCAGGTCGTAGCGGGCCCAGGTGCGGGCTTGTGCCCAGCTTAGGGGGTGCTTGCGGCGGGGTCGGATCCACATACGACCGGTCTCGGTCAGACCCTGGATGGTGCGGAACATGAAGCTGGTGTCGATCCAGCAGGCCCGCATGCAACCCTCGCAGCTGGCCACCTCCTGCTTGCGCAAGCGCTCGTACTGGATCGACCGGAAGTAGTCCTCGAAGTCGGGGTCCAGGAAGTGCTTGTGTTGGTGCAAGGTGCGGTGGCAGGCGGTGAACTGCCCGTTGGGGGCGATGCTGAAGTACAAGCGCCCGGCGTCACAGGCGTCGGCCGGGAAGCGACCGGTCTCGAGGTAGTGGCGGCTGGCCTCGAGGTAGGGGGTGGAGTTGAGGATGGGGTAGCCCCTGCCCTTGAGGTCGATGAGACCGTCGTAGGCCGTGCGCACCCGCTCACCGACCCGGTCGGTGGTCTGGGCGTCGCGGGGGATCTTCATCTCGGGGCGGAAGCGCACGAAGCGGTCCTCCCACGGCTGTCCCGAGCCCTTTGGGTCGTCCAGCAGCTCTATGGGCAGGAAGCTGATGGCGAAGCCGACCGCCTTGGCGAACCAGACCATCTCCTGGAGTTCGTCGAGGTTGAGGTGGCTGACCACGCAGTTGAGGGTGGGCATGCCGCCCTTGCCGCGCAGCAGCTCGGAGATGGTGGTGATGGTGCGTACGACCTCTTCCCAGGCGCCCTCGCGCTCGCAGATGTAGTCGAAGCAGGCGGGGTACAGCGAGTCGAGGGAGATGGCGAAGTTGCGGAGGCCGCGGTCGATGAGCCGCTCGATGCGCTCTGCGCTGATGTCCACGCCGTTGGTGAGCACGCGGACGTTGAGTCCCTCGTTCAGGAGGATGCCCACCAGGTCTTCGAGGTCGTCTCGCACGAAGGGTTCGCCGCCACCGAGCGCTAGCTGGATGACCCCCAGGCGCTTCAGGCGCTTGGCCAGCACCTCGACCTGGTCGAGGGAGAGCTCTTCGTCTCTCTTGCCGTAGCGCCAGATGCCGCACATCTTGCAGGTGAGGTTGCAGCGGTGGGTGATGCCCCAGTGGGCGTACACGGGCACGCGGCGAGTCAGGGCTGCGCGTGCGACGCGACCGAGGGGCGGGAGACGAGGGGACATGGCTGGGTCCTATCCCCCGTGGCCGGCCCCGCCCTTGAGGCAGGAGGCGCGCACGGCCTCGACCATGTGCTCGAGGTCGCGGCGCGTGAGCCTTGGGTGCACGGGCACGTGCAGCAGGTTGTCGAAAGCCTCGCGGCTGGCGGGGCAGTCGTAGTCCCGAAGCTCCGGGAAGAGGTCCGAGCGCGTGATGTCGGACATGTAGCCGATGGTGGTGTCCACCCCGCGACCGCGCAGCGCCGCGGCCAGGGCCTCGCGCTGGGGGTGGTGGACGACGAAGCTCATGTAGATGGCTTCGGCGCCTGCGGGGTAGGCGGGAACGCCCAGGCCGGGCACGTTGGCCAGGTGCTCGTCCAGAAAGCGACCGTTGGCGGCGCGGGCCGAGTTGAGTCGCTCGAGCTTGGTCAGCTGCCTGAGGCCCACCTCCGCTTGCACCGCTCGGGGGGCCTGGTATTGGCTGGCGTCGGGGGCCTGCTGGTAGCGCACCTCGGCTTCACCGAAGCGGTCGTGGATGGGGTCTTGGCCGAGCTTGTTGCCCAGCACCACCGCCGGATGTACGGCGAAGGGGTAGACCCACTTGTGGGTCGCCACCATCATGGCCGTGCCCACGGCGCATTCCTTCAGGGCCTTGCCGATGGGCCGAGGCTGGGCGGTCGCCATTTCGCGGCGCAGGTAGGCGGCCAGCTCGGCGTCGTTGGTGGTGACCATGGCCCCGGACAGGGTGGTGATGTTCTTGGTGAGGCCGAAGGTGTAGTAGGCGGCGTCGCCGAACGAGCCCACCATGCGGCCTGCCATGCGGGCTCCCGTGGCCTGGGCGGTGTCCTCGATGACCTTGATGCCGTGCTTGTGGGCGATCTCGAGGATGCGCGGCATGTCGCAGGGCGTGCCGAACAGGTGTGTGGGTACGACCGCCTTGGTCTTGGGCGTGATTGCGGCCTCGAACGCGTCCGGATCGAGCACGTGGGTGTGCAGCCCGATGTCGGCGGGCACCACCTCGAAGCCCGCGGCCAGCGCGATGGAGGGGATGGCCCAGTAGGTGATGCCGGGCATGATGACTTGATCGCCCGGCTCGAGACCCAGCCCCCGCAGCAGCAGCAGGAAGCCGAAGCGGGCGGAGGGCACCATCACCGCGTGCTTGACCCCGATCAACGTGGCGAATTCGTGCTCGAAGCGGCGGATTGCGGCATGCTCGTCGCCCCGCCGTGTGAGCGAGTGGGCGATCGTGAGCAGTTCTGCGGGCGAAAAGCTCGGTGAAAAGCGAGGAATTCGAGGAGAGAACATGGGTCACCAGTGGGCCGGCGAGGCGAAGCCCGGGAGGAGTACGGGGCCCCAACCATAGCCGGGCCCGCATGAGCACGGGAGTCACCATCGGTCAGGACGTGGGCGGGCGCACTGCCCCCCGGCGTCCTCCTTCCTTCGCTCGCCGCGCCTCTTGGCCCTCCAGGGTGGCTCCCGGCGAGCGGTCCAGGATCTCGTGCACCGGCCCGTTCCGCCGGCCCTTCTTCGCGCCGTCGCTCTGCAGGCGGGCTTCCGGGAGCTGGTCTCTGAGTCTGCCACGACGTCCACCTGAACTGCCCGGCCCAACCCCGCGCACCCACGCGGGTGACGCGATCTCCGCCTCCGATTGGGCCCCGCACGGAGACGACCCACGCCGACCCGCGGTATCCTTCGTGTGCCTCCCAGCCCCGTGGTGGAGCCATGCGCACCCTCCTATCCCTCCTCGCCTCTCTGTTTCTCGTGATGCTCACGGTCGCCGACGCGGCAGGGCAGACCATCATCTGGCAAGACGAGATCACCGGTGGGGTTGCCGTGGACGCCAACGGCGCCTCCACGGACTACGACGACTCCACCACCTGGTTCTCGGCCGAAGACGACTACCACGTCGCCATCCCCAGCACCGCGACGGTGTCGGAGATCTACGCGATCGTGATGGCGAAGTGGTCGGGTTTTTATGGCGACCCGGCCTCGAAGGTGGCCATCAACGGTGTGGACCTGTCGTCGGCGACCTTGGTGGACAACGCCACCTACACCCGCGTCTACCAGCTCGATCCGTCTACGTACGGCATCACCGCCGCCGGCGACTACTCCTACGCCGAGACCGGCTCGGCCGACCAGAACTAGCACAGCGGCTACGGGGTCAGCGGCACCACGCTCGTCGTGCTGTACGAGGACACCACCCTGGCCACGCCGCGGCACGTGACGGTGGCCGTGGACGACCTGTCTTCCACCGACTCCACGGTGCTCACCGGAATGCCCACGGACAGCGCCGCCAGTGGTGGGATCCTGTCTATCGGCATGTTCTGGGAGTGCTCCTCCGAGCAGAACACCGTCGTCTCGGTGGATGGCGTGAGCCTCAGCTCCTACGCCGGGGGCCGCGACGACGGCGCCACCTACAGCGTCGACTGTAGCAGCCAGGACTGGAACAGCCTGATCACCCAGGGCTCGTTCGGCTACGACGACTCCGACGCCGCGGTGGGTGTCGATGGCGACGATCCCTCGAGCGAGCCCGGAGGCACCTCGAACGACTCGCTGCTGTCGGACGAGCTGTGGGAGTTCTCGTATGCGGACGCTGGCGAGATCCAGATCGACACGAGCGACAGCACCGCGGACTCCCGCGTGGTGGCCTTCGTGGTGGCGGTGGACATGCTGGACAGCGACAGCGACGGCCTCGCCGAGGGGGACGACAACTGTCCAGACGACTACAACCCCAGCCAGGCGGATGCCGATGGCGACGGCGAGGGCGATGCGTGTGACGCCTGCACCGACGTGGATGGCGATGGGTACGGCGACACCAGCTACTCCGCCACGAGCTGTGACAGCGACTGCGACGACACCGACGCGGCGATCAATCCCGGCGCCATCGAGACCTGGTACGACGGCGTGGACTCGGATTGCGACGGGGCGGACGACTACGACCAAGACGGCGACGGCTACGACAGCGATGCCTACGGCGGGCTGGACTGCGACGACACGGACGCGTCGGTGAGCCCGAGCGCCGTGGAGGTCTACTACGACGGGTTGGACTCGGACTGCGATGGCGACAGCGACTACGACGCGGACGGCGACGGCTACGACAGCGACGGGCATGGTGGCTCGGACTGCGACGATGCCGACGCGGCGGTCAATCCCGGAGCCAGCGATGCCTGGTACGACGGTGTGGACAGCGACTGCGACGGGGCGAGCGACTACGACGCTGACGGCGACGAGCACGACAGCGACGCCTACGGTGGAGATGACTGCGACGACGCTGACGAGGACGTACACCCCGATGCCATCGAGACCTGGTACGACGGTGTGGACAGCGACTGCGACGGGGCGGATGACTACGACTACGACGGCGATGGTTTCCAGAGCGCCAGCTACGGCGGAGATGACTGTGACGATGCCGACGCCGACACCTACCCGGGAGCCCCGGACGACCCCTACGATGGCGTGAACAACGACTGCGACAAGGCCGGTGAGTACGACGCGGACGGTGACGGCTATGATGCCTCGTCTTTTGGCGGCGACGACTGCGACGACGCGAACTCGGCGGTGAACCCCGGCGCCGAGGAGGTCTGGTACGACGGCCTGGACCAGGACTGCGATGGCAACGACGACGACCAGGATGGCGACGGCTGGACGGTGGACCAGGACTGCGACGACACCGACGCCGACGTCTGGCCTGGCAATGGCGAGTACGACGAGGACTGCAATCCGGTCGAGGATCCCGACGACACGGGTCCAGGCGACAGCGATCCAGGCCAGGACGACACCGGCCCGACCGCGGATACCGGTCCCTTGTCGGACGACGATGGCTTCTTCAAGGGAGGCGGCGGCTGCAACTGCGCCAGCACTGGGGGCTCGGTCATCGCCTGGCTGCTTCTGTTGCCCGGTCTCGTGATCGCCAGGCGCCGCCGCTCGGATAGGGGCACCTGACCTTTCGATGCCGTGGCAAGAAGCGCAGCGCCCGGCCTGTGGGGCGCGCTGGCGCGCGAGTCCGGTTTTTCGCAGGCGAGGCTTACATTTTCCTGGTCAGCCGTATGGTATGGGATAGGCAGCGTGGTCGCTGACCCCGTTGTACACACAGTGAGCACGCGCTTCGCTGTAGGCTGTCTCGAACAGGAGGAGTCGTCATGCAACCCATCGAGGCCGCCCGCAGCTGGCTAGGCTGGCTTGAAGAGCATGCAGACCAGGGACCAGCGCTGTTGAGGCAGCTGAGCGAGCGTCAGCACGAGCTGGGTTGCGTGTACGGTGGGCAGACCCTGCCCGCCCGCCTCCGCCCCGCATTCCTCTCCCTCGCCCAGGAGGAGCTGCTCACAAACACCTCCCAGGTGTTGCTGGACTGCGCCGAGCATGTCTTGCAGAACTTCCACGAGGATCCCGCGCTGCGCGCCCAGATCCCACTTGGCGAAGAAGAAGCCCGCTACATGGTGTCCGATCCTCGGCTGCTGAAGAAGCAAGTGATCGCCAGGCCCGACGCCTTCATGATGGGCGATTCGATCAAGTACCTCGAGTTCAATGCGGAGAGTCCCGCTGGCGTCGCCTGGACCGATCTACTCGAGCAGGCCTTCCTCGAGCTACCCATCATGAAGGCCCTCCCCTGGACGCGCTTTCTTCGGGGCTCGAACTGCCGCTCCAAGCTCATGACCGCCCTGCTCGAGTCCTGGCGTGGTTACGACTCGCAGCGGGTGCCGCGCGTGGCGCTGGTGGACTGGCACGATGTCTGCACCATCCGTGAGCACCACCTGGTGGCGGACTATCTCACGGCGCACGGGGCGCCGGCCCACGTCGTCGACCCGCGTGACATGGAGCTCAGGGGAGACGTTCTCTACGGCGGCGGCAAGCCCATCGACCTCATCTACCGCCGGGTGATCCTGGGCGAGCTGCTGGGCAGGAAGGACGAGCCGGGCGTGCGCGCCTTCCTCGACGCCTCCCAGCGTGGGCTCGTGTGCGTGGTCAACCCCTTCTGTACCCGCATTCCGGGCTCCAAGGCCTTCATGGCGCTGCTGTCCGACGAGCGCAACACCCACTACTTCACCAGCGAACAGCAGAAGGTGCTGCGCCGGGTGGTGCCGTGGACCAAGCTGGTGGAGCACCAGTCGGTGGAGTTCCACGGCGAGCGTGGCGACCTGCCCGAGCTGGCCAGCAAGCACAAAGACCTGCTCGTGCTCAAGCCCACCTACTCCTACGGGGGCAAGGGCGTGGCCATCGGCCCCGAGACCGATGCGGGCAGCTGGGATTCCTTGCTCCACAAGGCCGTCAGCGAACCCGGCGGTTGGACCGTCCAGGAGTTCGTGCCGATCCCGGAAGCGTCCTTCCCGATCTTCTCGCCTGAGTTCCGCCTCGAGAAGTTCAAGGTGAACCTCAACCCCTACATGTTCGCAGGGCGCTACGCCGGCTCGGTGGTTCGGCTGTCGCTGAACTCGGTCATCAACGTCAGTGCGGGTGGCGCGGTCATTCCAACCTTCACACTCGACGACGCCGAGCGTGGAGGTGTCGTCCCCATATTCACGCTGCCTCACCGGTCCGCACTGGAGGGGTAGCGCAGAAAAAACCGAAGCACCCGGGCGCGTCCAATACCGTGGTCAGCCCGAAGGTTTGGCGGCTTCCCGAAGTGAGTGGTGGCTCTGGGTGATCGCCGACAATGGCGTGCTGGACGTGCAAGCTGACGGCTGGTGGGCAATACTGGTGACATGAACATTCTCGAGTCCCAGCCCACTGGCATCCTCCGCTGTCGCATCGACAAGCCCTCTCCGGTCATCGCCATCGCAGTCCACTCCGGCCACCGCGTGCGGTCCGAGCTCCTTCCCAATCTCGAGGCCAGTGAGGCTCAGCGTCTGTACGAAGAGGACCCTGGCACGGACCAGCTGCTCGAGCCATTCCCCATTGCCATCACCAGCGACACCAGCCGCTTCGAGGTTGATCTGAACCGGCGCCGTGAGAACTGCGTCTATCTGGGTCCCGAGACCTGCTGGGGCATCGAGCTTTGGAACATGTTCCCCACCGCCGAACAGCAGGAGCGCTCACGGGCCCGGCACGACGAAGCCTGGGCCTTCCTGGACGGCCTCGTGGACCAAGCGGTCCAGCGATTCGGGTACTGCGTGCTGCTGGACTACCATTCCTACTGCTGGCGCCGTGAACGGCACGTGCCGCACTGGTGGGACGACCCAGGCCGACCCTTTGTCAACCTGGGCACCCGCGACACCCACCCGCGCTTCCGCGGGGTGCTGGACGCCCTGCTCGCCTCGATTCGACCTCTGGAGTGGAAAGGTCGCCGCCTGACCGTGGGTGAGAACGTGATCTTCGAGGGCGGCAACATCCACCGTCACCAGAACGCCAGGTACCCCGACCGCGTCCTGGTACCTTCCATCGAGCTCAAGAAGGTCTTCATGGACGAGCACGCCGGTACCTTCCACGAGCCGGAGTTCTCCAAGCTCGTGCGGGAGTTCAACACCGCCGTGTACGGCGTCCTGGATCGCCTTCCCGAGCTGCTCCCGGAGCTGGCCACCGAGTCGCCGTTCGTCTGATGAACCTCGCTCGGACGCCGATCCTCACTTGACGCCGCGAGTCGTGGGGGCTTGCCATGGGGGTAGCCTTGGTTACCCTTGCGCCGGAGTCCACCATGGCCATTGTCACCATCATCCACGTCCCCGACCCTCGCCTGAACGAGAAGTGCCGGCCCGTGCGTCCCGACGAGATCGACGACGCCTTCCGCACCCATGTCAGCGACATGGCGGAGACCATGTACGCCGCCCCCGGTGTGGGCTTGGCTGCACCACAGGTGGGGGACGCCCGGCGCTACCTCGTGGCCGACCCTGGCAACGAAGATGGCGGCAAGACCCGCCGTGGCGTGGACCTGCTGGTCATGGTCAACCCCGAGATCGTCGAGGCCTCCAAGGAGAAGTACAAGGCCGAGGAAGGCTGCCTCTCGGTACCGGAGTTCTGGGAGAACTTCGTGCGGCCCTGCTGGGTCGAGGTGTGCTACCTCGACGAGCGAGGGCAGCCCCAGCAGCGACGCTTCGAGGACTTCGCAGGCACCGTCATCCAACACGAGCTGGACCACCTCGACGGGCTCACCATCCTCGACAAGGTCTCCCGTCTCAAGCGCTCCCGCTACCTCCGCGCCCGCAAGAAGGCGCGGCAGCGGGGGGGATAGCGAGCGAGACAGCCATGCGCGTGGTGTTCATGGGGACCCCTGCCTACGCGGTGCCCACACTGCGGGCACTGCTGAACTCCGAGCACGAGGTCCTCGCCGTCGTCGCCCAGCCCGACCGCCGCGTGGGGCGGGGTCGCAGGGTCAGGTCCCCTGCCACCGTGCTTCTGGCCCGCGAGCACGGCGTGCGCACCATGCAGCCCAGGGGTGTGCGGTCCGGCCCCTTCCCCCCCAACTTCGTGGCGCTCGGAGCCGACGTGGCCGTGGTGGTGGCCTACGGCCGCATCCTCACGCCCACCCTGCTGGCCGGCCCGCGCTTCGGGTGCGTCAACGCTCACGGCAGCCTGCTGCCCAACTATCGGGGTGCGGCGCCCATCCAGTGGGCCATCGCCCGGGGCGAAGAGCGCACCGGCGTCACCACCATGCTCATGGACGAAGGGTTGGACACCGGCCCCATGCTCCTCGAGCGTGCCGCACCCATCGGCCCCAACGAGTCGGCGGCCGAGCTTGCCGTGCGTCTGGCCGAGATGAGCGCCGACCTGATGCTCGAGACCCTCGAACAGCTGCACGACATCCAGGCTCGTCCTCAAGACCATGCCGAGCACTCCATGGCCCCCGTGCTCCGCAAGGAAGACGGCTGCATCGACTGGTCCTGGCCCGCCCAGCGCATCCACGACCTCGTCCGCGGCTTCAACCCGTGGCCCATGGGCCAGGCCTGCTTCCGGGGCCAGCCCATCCGCATCCATCGCACCCACCCCATCCCCGATTGGGACGCCTGCGACGTGGCTCCTGGCACCATCGTCGAAGCCCGCAAGCGCCTGCTGGTGGCCACCGGCCAAGGCGCCCTCGAGATCATCCAAGCCCAGCCTGCCAACCGCCGCTGCCTGCCCGGCGCGGCTCTCATCTGCGGCCAACGAATCCAGGCCGGAGAGGTGCTCGCATGAAATTTCCCCTCGTGGCTCCTTCCATCCTCTCCGCCGACTTCGGCAAGCTCGGTTCAGAGATCGCGGACGTAGCCGATGGCGGCGCCGACTGGATCCATGTGGACGTCATGGACGGCCACTTCGTGCCCAACATCACCATCGGCCCCTTGGTGGTCAAGGCTGCCCGTGCCGCCACCGACCTGCCGCTGGACGTGCACCTGATGATCGAGAATCCCGACCTCTACCTGGCCGACTTCGTCAAGGCGGGAGCGGACTGGCTGGTGGTCCACGCCGAAGCGGCCCACCACCTGCACCGCAGCGTGCAGTACATCAAGCAGCTGGGGGTCAAGGCCGGCGTGGCGCTCAACCCCCATACGCCGGAATCGGTGCTCGACTACCTGCTGCCCGATCTCGACCTGGTGGTGGTCATGAGCGTCAACCCCGGCTTCGGCGGCCAGAGCTTCATCGAGGCCACCCTGCCCAAGATCACCCGCCTTCGCCAGCGCATCGACAGCTTGGGCCTGCCCACCCTCATCGAGGTCGACGGCGGCGTCAAGCCTGACAACGCCCGCCGCATCGTCGAGGCGGGCGCCCACGTGCTCGTCGCCGGCAGCGCTGTCTTCGGATCCCCCGATCGAGGTCCCGCGATCCGCGCCGTGGGCCTGCGGGACTGAGTCGCGAAGATCGGCATGCCCCGCCTGTTCGCCATCGGAGACCTTCACCTCTCCCACGCCCGCCCCAAGCCCATGTCCATCTTCGGCGAGGAGTGGGCCGACCACACCCGGCAGCTCGAGGAGGCTTGGGGCCGCTTGGTGAAGGAAGACGACATCGTCCTGGTGGCCGGGGACATCTCCTGGGCCATGCGCCTGTCCGAAGCGCTGCCCGATCTCGAGTGGATACAGGCGCAGCCTGGCACCAAGGTGCTCATCCGCGGCAACCACGACTACTGGTGGCAGTCCATCGGCAAGCTCCGCAAGCTCGACCTGCCATCGCTTCGTTTCCTGCAGTACGACACCGTCCGTATCGGCCCCTTCGCCATCGGCGGCACCCGGCTGTGGGATCTCCCCGAGGTCCGCTGGCCCCAGGAGTACAAGCCCCTCCCCGGCGGCGTGAAGGCAGGTCCCCGTCCCACCGGTGATCAGGACGCGAAGATCGTCGAGAGGGAGCTGAATCGGCTGGAGCTCAGCCTCTCGAGGATGACGGACGACGCCCCCCATCGCGTGGCCATGGTGCACCATCCACCGGTGGGATCCGCCGCCGAGCCTTCGCGTGCGAGCGAGATCATCGCGCGGCACGAGGTCGATCTCTGCGTGTTCGGG